>JAGWRA010000081.1 GCA_028876655.1 Acidobacteriota bacterium
AGCCGGGGAACTCAGAACTCAAAACTCAGAACTCAAGACTGACAACTCTCAACTCCCCGGTTCCTTCGGCGGCGTCAGCTGGTACTCGAACGGCGGCGTCGCGCCCATCAGGTACCGCACGAAGTAGTCCCACCGCCGGCGGACCATGTAGGGCTCGTTGCCGAAGCCGTGGTTCCGGTTCGGCAGCATGATCAGGTCGAAGTCCTTGTTGGCCGCGATCAGCGCGTTCACGACGAGCAGCGTGTTGTTCGGCGGCACGTTGGTGTCCATCGTGCCGTGGGCCAGCAGCAGGTGGCCCTTCAGGTTCTTCGCCTTCAGCTGGTTCGCCTGGCTGTCGTAGTTCGTCGTCCCGTCGGGGTTGGTGACGAGCAGCCCCTGCCACCGCTCGCCCCAGTCGTCCTCGTACACGCGGTTGTCGTGATTGCCCGCCTCCGAGATCCCGACCTTGAAGAAGTCCGGATAGGTGAACATCGCGTCGGCCGTGGCGAACCCGCCGCCCGAGTGGCCGTAGATACCGGCCTTGTCCAGGTCGATCCAGGGATCCTTCGCTGCCAGCTCCTTCATGCCTGCGACCTGATCGGGCAGCGTGTTGTCCCCCATGTCCCCGTAGTACGCCGCGTGGAACGCGTGCGACCGCCACGGCGTCCCCATCCCGTCGATCTCGACGACGATGAAGCCGAGCTCGGCGAGCGACTGGGTGTCGCCGTGCGAGGCGCGGAAGGTGCGGCTGCCGACGCTCCCTGTCTGCGGGCCCGGATAGATGTGATTGATGATCGGGTACCTCTTCGACGGGTCGAAGTCCGTCGGCCGGTACATCAGGCCGTAGAGATCCGTCTTGCCGTCGCGCGCCTTCACGACGATCTGGACCGGCGGCTTCCAACCGATGGCGAGCAGGCGCGAGATGTCGGCCTTCTCGAGCGCCATCACCTGCTTGCCCTGGTCGTCGCCGACGAAGGCGACCGGCGGCACGACCGGCGTCGAGTAGGCATCCACGAAGAACCGGCCGTCGTCCGACATCGACACGTCGTGGTCGGCGTCGGGCACCGGTGTCAGCATCTGCAGGCCCTTGCCGTCGAAGCCGATCTTGTACAGGTGCTGGTAGTACGGGTCGATGCCCGGCTGCTTGCCGTTGCCGATGAAGTAGATCTCGCGGTGCGGCGCGTCGACGTACAGGATCTGGTCGACGTTGCCGTCGCCGGTCGTGATCTGCTGCTTCAGGGCCCCCGTCTTCAGGTCGTAGAGATAGAGCTGGCCCCAGTTGTCGCGTTCCGAATACCAGATGATCTCGTTCGACTGGGGCAGGTACGCCCAGTTCGCCCGGCCGGCCATGGCCTGCGCCGAGTCGTAGAAGGTCGTGACGTCCTCGTGGAAGACGTCGCGCACGTCGCCGTTGCCGGCGTCGGCCACACGCACCACTTCGTGCTGGTGGTCGCGCGAGGTGGAGATGAACGCCAGGTGCTTCGAGTCGGGGCTCCACTGGACGTCGCTCCAGACGCCGCCGCACGCCACGTCGTCGCAGAGCGTCGAGCGGTGCTGGTCGGGCGGCATCTTCAGGCGGACCACCTTCGGATGGTCGACGTCGATGATGACCCGCTCGATCATCGTGACGTTCTTGTCGCCCGGCAGCGGGTACTTCCAGGCCTCGAGCTTCGGGTGGCCGACCTGCGTATTGACGAGGTACATGTCGCCGTCCTTCCGCTGGTCCTGCTGGAAGGTGGCGACCTTCGTCGAGTCGGGCGACCAGAGGACGATCGGGCGGTCGGTCCGCTCCCAGCCGGCGTTGTCCGTGGCGTAGCCGAAGTTCTCGACGCCGTCGGTCGTCAGCGGCGTCTCCTTGCCGGTCTTCAGGTCGCGGACCCAGAGGTTCCAGTCGCGGATGAAGACCGCCTTCGTATGGTCGGGCGAGATCGACTCGTTCTTCAGCACCTTGTTGTCCTGCGACGTGCACGTGTAGCCCTGCAGGCTGCAGGTCCACCGCTTCGCCCCGAGGTCGAACCAGACCGACTGCCGGTCGTCGCTGAAGGTGAAGGCGCGGAAGGGGAGCGCGTACGCCTCGTAGTGCGTGCCGGCGGCCGTCGAGAGACCGGCGGCCAGCTTCTCCTGATCGAAGGCGGGGCCGCGGGTCTGCTTCACCGGATCGACGAGGACGAACTCCTCGCCCCGCTCCGTGCGCGTGCGGTACCAGAAGCGATCGTCCGGATCGTGCCAGAGCCACGTGGCGCGGACGCCGCTGTGGAGCACGAGCGGGTCCGTGTTGTACGGCATGAACTGCTCGGCCCGGTGGTAATCGGCGTCCGTCAGGACCCGGCGGCCGTTGGCCGGCGCCTGCGCGGCGGCCGGCAGGGCGGCCAGCAGGGTCGCGGCCAGCACGCACGCGGATGCACGAAGGGGACGGATCGTCAGGCGCAGTCGCATTCGGAACCTCCGGGGTCCCGAGAGTATCTCACGGGGCGGGGGAAAGGGGGAATGACGCGCAGGCGCTCGCCCTTCGACTTCGCTCAAGGCGACCCTGAGCGTCATCGAAGGGTCGGGACTCGGGCGTTCAGGCGCTCGAATTCTGGACGTGGACGTCGCAATGCGCAATGGGCAATGCGCAATGGGGATTGCCCGTGGTCGGCGGCAGGAGACGCACCTCGCACGGACAGGTCGCACGCCGCACGTTGCACCCGGCACGTGGCACGGGACTAGCGCGTCCTGATGAGCTCCGTGAACACGCCCTCCTGCACGACCACCTCGTCCTGGTTGATCAGCTCGGCGGCGAAGCGGACCAGGCCGCGGTCGCGCCGCTCGAGCGGGCGCTGCTCGGTCACGCGCAGGTGGAGTCGTACTGTGTCGCCCGGCCGGATGGGCGCGCGGAAGTTCCAGTCGACCCCGACCAGCGCCACCAGGGTCCCCGCGGTGATCCCCAGCTGGCTGAAGAGGCCGGTGGCCACCGCCAGCCCCAGCGCGCCGTGCGCCACCCGCCCGCCG
>JAGWRA010000082.1 GCA_028876655.1 Acidobacteriota bacterium
CCACTCGCGCGCCGCGGCCGCCTGCGATACCCTGAGGGAGCGTGGCGGCCACCCGGCCGTCCCGGCCTTCTCACTTTGCGCGCTCCGGCGCGCCAGTTGCGTGCTGACATGATCAAGAGCCCGTCCCCGGCCCGCTTCCTCCGCCGCTCGATCCTCGGACTCGCGCTCGCCGCGCTGGCGATCGCCACGCCATCGGCGGCGCCCCCCGCCGTGCCGGCCGCGGCGCCGGCCGCCGACGCGGGCATGCTGCGCGCCACGCTCGACAACGGCCTGCGCGTCGTCATCGTCCGGAACGCGCTGGCGCCGGTCGTCACCACCGAGATCAACTACCTGGTCGGATCGAACGAGGCGCCGGCCGGCTTCCCCGGCACCGCGCACGCGCAGGAGCACATGATGTTCCGCGGCAGCCCCGGCCTGACCGCCGATCAGCTGTCGACCATCTCGGCGGCGATGGGCGGCGACTTCGACGCCGACACGCAGCAGACGGTCACGCAGTACTTCTTCACCGTGCCGTCGGCCGACGCCGACATCGCGCTGCACATCGGCGCCGTGCGGATGGCGGGCGTCGACGACACCGAGGCCGAGTGGCAGAAGGAACGCGGCGCCATCGAGCAGGAGGTGGCCTCCGACCTGTCGAACCCGGGCTACCACTTCTACACGGAGCTGCTGGCCCACATGTTCGCCGGGACGCCGTACGCCTACGACGCGCTCGGCACCCGGCCGTCGTTCGACAAGACCACCGGCGCGATGCTGAAGCAGTTCCACGACACGTGGTACGCGCCGAACAACGCCATCCTCGTCGTCGTCGGCGACGTGGACCCGGCGGCGACGCTGGCGACGATCAAGCAGCTGTTCGGGCCGATCCCGCGGGGTGACGTGCCGAAGCGGCCGGCCGTGACGCTCGAGCCGCTCAAGCCGCAGCAGCTGACGCTCGACACCGACCTGCCGTACGGCCTGTCGGTGGTGGCCTACCGACTGCCGGGCTATGCCAGCAAGGACTTCGCGGCGGGCGAGATCCTGAGCGACGTCCTCGGCAGCACGCGCGGCAACATCTACGCCCTCGGCCCGGAGGGCAAGGCGCTCGGCGCCGGCTTCGAGGGGCAGGCGCTGCCCGAGGCGTCGATCGGCTACGCCCTCGCCGCGTTCCCGAAGGGCGGCGACGGCAGCGGGCTGGTGACGACGCTGAAGGACGTGATCGCCGACTACGTGAAGAACGGCGTGCCGGCGGATCTGGTGGAGGCCTCCAAGCGCCACGAGCTGGCGTCGGCCCAGTTCGCGCGCAACTCCGTCCCGGGCCTGGCGTCGCAGTGGTCGCAGGCGCTCGCCGTCGAAGGGCGGCAGTCGCCCGACGAGGATCTCGACGCCATCCGGGCGGTGACCGTGGACGACGTCAACCGCGTCGCGCGCGCCTATCTGGACAACACGACCGCGACGACCGCCGTGCTCACGCCGCAGCCGTCGGGCAAGCCGGTCTCGTCGAAGGGCTTCCAGGGGAAGGAGTCGTTCACGCCGAAGGTGACCGGCCCGGTCACCCTGCCGGCCTGGGCGGCGCGCGTCACCGACCTGCCGCCGGTCCCGGCCGCCACGGTCAAGCCGACGGTCGAGACGCTGCCGAACGGCCTGCGCCTGATCGTGCAGCCGGAGACGATCAGCCACACCATCAGCGTCTTCGGCGTGGTGAAGCACAACGGCGACCTCCAGACGCCGAAGGACCAGGAGGGCGTGGGCGACGTGCTCGACAGCCTGTTCGAGTTCGGCACGACGTCGCTCGACCGGCTCGCGTTCCAGAAGGCGCTCGATGACATCGCCGCCGACGAGAGCGCGGGCGCGAGCTTCTCGCTGCAGGTCCTCTCGGAGCACTTCGACCGCGGGATGCAGCTGCTCGCCCAGAACGTCCGGCAGCCGGCGCTGCCGGCGCCGGCCTTCGCCATCGTGCAGCGTCAGACCGCCGGATCGCTCGCCGGCGAACTGCAGAGCCCGAGCTACCTCGCCCGCCGCGCCATGGGCTCGCTGCTCTATCCGAAGGACGATCCGAGCCAGCGCGAGGCGACGCCGCAGACGGTCGGGGCGCTGACCCTGGCCGACGTGAAGGCGTACTACGCGCAGATCTTCCGGCCCGACATGACGACGATCGTGATCGTCGGCGACACGACGCCGGCGGCCGCCCGGGCCGTCGTGGCGAAGTACTTCGGCGACTGGACCGCGACCGGCCCGAAACCCGAGACGCTGCTGCCGGCCGTGCCGCTCAACCAGGCGGGGACGACGGCGGTCCCCGACACCAGCCGCGTGCAGGATCAGGTCACGCTGGCCGAGACGATCGGGCTGACACGCGAGAATCCCGACCGCTACGCGCTCGAGGTCGGCAACCACGTGCTCTCGGGGGCGTTCTACGCCACGCGGCTCTATCACGACCTGCGCGAGGAGGCCGGCCTGGTCTACTCCGTCGACTCGAGCTTCAACATCGGCCGCCGGCGATCCACCTTCGCCGTCTCGTACGCCTGCGACCCGCCGAACGTGTCGAAGGCGCGTGCGATGGTCGTGAAGGACCTGGAGGCGATGCAGACCTCGCCGGTGACCCCGGTGGAGCTGCAGCGGGCGAAGACGCTGCTCGTCCAGCAGATCCCGCTCAGCGAGTCGAGCGTGAACCAGATCGGCTACAACCTGCTGGGCCTCGCCGAAGCGGACCTGCCGCTCGACGAACCGACGCGCGCCGCGCAGCACTACCTCGCGATCACCGCGCACGACGTGCAGCAGGCGTTCGCGAAGTGGCTGCGCCCGGCCGCCTTCGCCCAGGTCTCGCTCGGCCCGGAGCCCAAGTGAGGACCTCCCGATGACCACACCGGCGACGTCCCGCCCCGTGACCACCGGCACGCTGTCACTGCCGGTGGCCGATGGCACGACCATGGCCGCCAGCACGGCCCGCCCGCAGACCGGCGGCCCGTGGCCCGGGCTGATCGTGCTGCAGGAAGCCTTCGGCGTGAACGCGCACATCCGCGACGTGACGCGGCGCTTCGCCGCCGCGGGGTACGTCGTCATCGCCCCTGAGCTGTACCATCGGACGGCGCCCGGCTTCGAAGGGTCGTACGCCGATTTCGACGCGATCCGCGCCCACATGGGCGCCCTCACCGAGGCCGGCCTGTCGGCCGACCTGCAGGCGGCGCATGCCTGGCTGCGGGCGCAGGCGGACGTGAAACCCGACGCGACGGCGGCCGTCGGCTTCTGCATGGGCGGCCGCGTGGCGTTCCTCGCCAACGCCGTGCTGCCGCTCGCGGCGGCCGTGTCGTTCTACGGCGGCGGCATCGCCCCGGCGCTGCTCGGACACGCGGCCGCGCTCCACGGACCGATGCTGTTCTTCTGGGGCGGCCTCGATCAGCACATCGACGCCGCGCAGCGCCGCGCCGTCGTCGACGCCGTGACCGTCGCGGGCCGGCCGTTCCTGAACGTCGAGATCTCGGACGCCGATCACGGGTTCTTCTGCGACGCCCGTCCCAGCTACAACGCCCGCGCGGCCGGTTTCGCCTGGGACCTCACGCTCTCGTTCCTGCGGGCCAGCCTCCCCTGAGCCCGGCGGCACGCCGGGTCAGAGGCCGTTTCCCTCGATCACGCCGACACCCGCCCGGCGCAACCGCGCCCGCACGGCCTCGTCGGCCGCCGGGTCGACCGGGCGCGTGAGATCCCACAGCAGCGCGGCGTGGAACCCGGCCGCCGCCGCGTCTTCGGCCGTCCAGAGCGCGCAGAAGTCGCGCGTGAGGCCGCACACCCAGACCTCGCGCACGCTCAGGTCCGAGAGATAGCCGGCCAGGCCCGTCGGCGGGCGCTCGCCGGCGGCGTTCCAGTTGTTGCGGATCGCGCTGTACGAGTCGCACGCCGGATCGGTCCCCTTCCGGATGATGGCCGACACGCGATCCCACGGCAGCGCGGGATCGAGCGCGGCCCCCGGCGTCCCCTGGACGCAGTGATCGGGCCAGAGCGTCTGGTCGTGGCCGTAGAGCGGGATCGAGTCGAACGGGCGCGTGCCCGGATGCGCGCTGGCGAACGACACGTGACCGGCGGGATGCCAGTCCTGCGTGGCCACCTGCAGACCGAAGCGCCCGCGTTCCATCAGGGTCCGGATCGGCGCCAGGACCGCGTCGCCGCCCGTGACGGCCAGCGCGCCGCCCGGCAGGAAGTCCCGCTGCACGTCGACGACGATCAGGGCGCGCGCTGCAGGGTCGTTCATCGTCTGCCTCCCATGAGCCGTCCCGGTCCCATCCATCGTACGGCTCCGCCCGCCCGGCCGCCAGGCGCCGGCCATCCGTCGGGCCACGATATACTGAATCGATCATGCCGAGAGCCGAGAGCCCGTCACCCGGCGACTACCGGTCGCTGGCGGAGTTCCGTTACCTCATCCGGCGCTTCCTGCGCTTCAGCGAGGAGACGGCCCGGGCGGCCGGCATCGAGCCGCGGCAGCACCAGGTGCTGCTCGCGATCAAGGGGCTGCCGCCCGATCGCCAGGCCACCATCGGGACCATCGCGGAGCGGATGCAGATCCAGCCGCACAGTGCCGTCGAGATCGTCGACCGGCTCGAGGCCCGCCGCCTGGTCCGCCGCCGTCCCGGCGCCCGCGATCGCCGGCAGGTGCTGCTCGACCTGACGCCCGAAGGCGAGGAGGTGCTGAAGGGGCTGTCGGTCGCGCACCGGGCGGAATTGCAGATGCTCGGTCCGACACTGGTGCGGGCGCTGAACGGCCTGCTGACCGGACAGGGCGACGCACCGGCGGAGGCTGTCGCGGCGGCGGCCACGCCGGCCGCGGCCCC
>JAGWRA010000083.1 GCA_028876655.1 Acidobacteriota bacterium
ACGATCTCCACCCCCAGCGCCTGCGCCCCCTTCGCAAACCCCATCGTCACGCCGTTGGGATCCGCGATGCCGTCCTTCTGGCAGAAGGTGGCGCCGAGCACCCCCTCGACGTTCAGCCCCGGCGCCATGCGGGCGGCTTCGGCCGGCTCCACCCAGCGGGCGTCCACGCCCAGCGACTGCTGCAGCGCCAGGTTCCGGCGGAACACCTCGACGTGCGCCGGCGTGGACAGCAGGAACAGGTAGCCATCCTGGTGGAAGTCGATCGTCTGGCCGACCTCGTCCTGGAAGCGCTCCATGACGCCGATCGACTCGATCGAGAGGCGGATGTTCGCCTCGCTGGAGAACTGGTGGCGCACGCCGCCGGCGTTGCGCCCGGTCGATCCGGTGGCCAGCAGCGGCTCGCGCTCGACGAGCGTCACCTTCGTGACGCCCCGGCGGGCCAGGTGATAGGCGGTGGCGGCGCCCATGCACCCACCCCCGACAATGACGACATCCGCGGTCCGATTCATGACCGATTGACTATAATCCACTCGCGACATCCTTGAACATCCGGGCGTCTGGACGGTTTCCACGGGCGGACCATGCGCGTCTCGGTCTTCATCACCTGTCTCGTCGATCAGTTCCACCCGGAAGTGGCGCTCGGCATGGTGCGCGTGCTCGAACGGCTCGGCGTCACCTGCGACGTGCCGCTCGAGCAGACCTGCTGCGGCCAGCCGGCGTTCAACTCGGGCTGCGCCCCCGAGGCGCGGACGGTCGGGCGGCGGTTCCTGCAGGCGTTCCGCGACGCCGCGACGATCGTCGCGCCGTCGGGCTCCTGCACCGCGATGGCCAAGGTCCACCTGCCGTCGCTCTTCGAGCCCGGCACCCCCGAGCACACCGAGGCGCAGAGCATTGCCGCCCGGGTCCACGAGTTCTCCGAGTTCCTGGTCCAGCGGATGGGTGTGACCGACGTCGGCGCCGCCTTTCCCCACCGGGTCACCTATCACGACTCCTGCCACCTGCTGCGCGAGCTCGGCATCCACGACGAGCCGCGGCGGCTGCTCGCCGGCGTGCGCGACCTCGAGCTGGTCGAGCTGACCGCGTCCGACACCTGCTGCGGGTTCGGCGGGACCTTTGCCGTGAAGTACCCGGAGATCTCGGCGGCGATGGGGGGCGACAAGCTTGCGAACGTCGAGGCGACCGGCGCCGAGTTCCTGGTCGCCAACGACACCGGCTGCCTGATGCACCTGCGCGGGCTGCTCGCCCGGCGCACCTCGTCCGTGCGGGCGGTCCACCTGGCGCAGATCCTGGCGGGGGAGGTGGCCGGTGGCTGAGCGGCACCTGCGCTTCGTCAGCGCCAGCCACGACGCGATCGAGAACGCGCCGCTGCGCGGCCTGCTCGGCCACGTGACGGCGCGGTTCGGCGAGCGGCGCGCCGCGGCGGCCGGCTCGGTGCCCGACTGGGAGGCGCTGCGCGAGCGCGCCCGGCAGATCAAGGCGGAGGCGCTGGCACGCCTCGACCACTACGCGGTGGAGTTCGAGCGCCAGGTCGTGGCGCGGGGCGGCAAGGTGCACTGGGCGGCCACGGCCGAGGAGGCCCGGGCCCAGGTGCAGCGGATTGCGGCGGCCCGCGGTGCGACGAAGCTGGTGAAGAGCAAGTCGATGGTGTCGGAGGAGGTCCACCTCAACGACTTCATCACCCGCGCCGGCGTCACGCCGGTCGAGACGGACCTCGGCGAGTACATCATCCAGCTCGCCGGCGAGAAGCCGTCTCACATCATCGCTCCGGCGCTGCACAAGTCGCGCGGCGAAGTGGCGAAGCTGTTCGAAGAGCACCTCGGGCTGCCCTATACGGACGATGTGGAGCAGCTGACGGCCGCGGCGCGGCAGCGGCTGCGCGAGGAGTTCTGTGCGGCCGGTCTCGGCGTCAGCGGCGCCAACTTCGCCGTCGCCGAAACCGGCACGATCGTCATCGTCGAGAACGAAGGGAACGCGCGGCTCAGCACGTCGGTGCCCCGGGTGCACGTGGCGCTGGTCGGCATCGAGAAGATCATCCCGCGCGCGACCGACCTGGCCGTCTTCCTCACGCTGCTGCCGCGCAACGCCACCGGCCAGCCGATGTCGAGCTACGTGTCGTTCATCACCGGCCCGCGGCGGAAGGACGAACTCGACGGCCCCGACGAGGTCCACGTCGTGCTGGTGGACAACGGCCGGACGAAGCTGCTGGCCGACGCGGCCGCGCGCGAGGCGCTGTCGTGCATCCGCTGCGGCGCCTGCCTCAACGTCTGTCCCGTGTATCGGACCATCGGCGGCCACGCATACGGACCCGTGTACGCCGGGCCGATCGGTGCGCTCGTCAGCCCGTACCTCGATCCGCAGTCGTCGCCGCCCGATCTGCCGTTCGTCTCGTCGCTGTGCGGCGCCTGCGCGTCGGTCTGTCCGGTGAAGATCGACATCCCGTCGGTCCTCGTCCACCTGCGGCGCAAGACGATGGACGGGACGCTGAAGGTGGAGCCGCTGCCCGAGCGGCGGCGGTGGCGGGCAGGCATGCGGCTGTGGGCGGCGGCAATGAGCTCGTCGGCCGGCTATCGGATCGCGTTCGGCGTCCTGCGGCGCGGACTGAAGTCGTTCACGCGCGACGGCCGGATCGCGAAGCTCCCCGGCCCGTTCGCGGGATGGACCGAAGTTCGAGACTTTCCCGTCCCCGCGCCGAAGACGTTCAGGGAATTGTGGAAGGAAGAGAAGCGGGGAAGGCGGTGACTTCGGGCTACAGGCTCCGGGCTCCGGAGCCCTTGGCACCGAGCTGAAGCTCGGCGCCTACGATCCCATTGTTCGTTCTTCCGGCCTGTCTGTAACGTCGATGGCTCGTAGCCCCCGTGCTTCAGCCCGGGGGACACGATCGCAACGGGAGGCCCGCAGGCTGTAGCCCGAAGCCTCCGGTCCGAAGGCGCTCACGATCACGACCGAAGACTGTAGACCGTAGACTGAAGACGATCTCCTCATGCCCTCAGACTCTCCCCGCGACGTCGTCCTCTCCCGCATCCGCCAGGCGCTCGATGGGCGCGGGCGCGGGGCTGTGTCCCGGCCGGCAGCGGCCGGGGTCCGGACGGGATCGGCCGGGACGCCGGTCCCGCCGCGCACGCTGCTCGCGCAGTTCGTCGAGGCCGCGCGGGCGGCCGATGCCAAGGTGTCGGTGGTGGCGACACCGGCCGAGGCGCGCCGCCAGATCGCCGCCATCCTCACCGCGGAAGGAACCGAACAGGTGCTGGTGTCGCCCGACGCCGCCGACGCGCCGTGGTACTGCGGCGGCGCCGACGCGCCGCGCGAGATCCTCTTCATCACGCGGTCGGCCGTCCGGAACGATTTGCGCGACGACGTGTTGAAGGCGGATGTGGGGGTGACGGCGCCCGCCTGGGCGCTCGCCGATACGGGGACGCTGGTCATGACGGCCTCGGCCGGCGATCACCGGCTCGACTCACTGCTGCCGCCGCATCACGTGGCCCTGGTGCTCGCCAGCCGCCTGGTGCCCGACCTCTTCACCCTCTTCGACCGCCTCGCGGCCGAAGGGCGGTTCGCGCGCCACAGCGCGATCACTTTCGTGCGCGGCCCCAGCCGGACGGCCGACATCGAGCTGACGCTCACCATCGGCGTCCACGGCCCGCGCGCGCTGTCGGTGGTGGTGCTGGACGATCTGCGCGGCTGACGGTCCCTACCGCCCGATCCGCATCTGCACGCCCGCCGAAATCAACCGCGGCGACCCGATCGTCGTCGGCAGCGTGCCGACGAAGTACTCGTGGTCGAACAGGTTCTGCACCCCGGCGAAGACGTCGAACCCGGGCCGCACGCGGCGCGACGCGGTCAGGTTGACGACGGCGTAGGCCGGCAGACCCGGCTGCTGCTGTCCGGGCACCGTGACGACGTTCTGGTCGTCGTCGAACTGCCGGCCGACGACCTGGACGCCGGCGCCGAAGGTCAGGAAGCGCGGATTGGCGTAGATGGCCCGTGCGGAGGCGCGGTTGGTCGGCACCTCCGGCAGGTACTTCCCGACGAGGGAGGGATCGGGAGCGAAGTCGGTGACCCGGGCGTGTTCGAAGAGATAGCCGGCCGACAGCGTCCAGGACGGCCCGAGCCGGTACTCGACGTCCGTCTGGACGCCCCAGACGCGCGTCCGACCGACGTTCTGGCGCTGGCGCGTGATGAGCGACGGCGTGGTCGCGATCGTGATGTTCGCCACGGCGTCGTGGATGCGGTCGTCGAACCAGGTCGTCCGCCAGGTCAGGTTCCGGATCGGCTGCACGTTGACGCCGACCTCGCCGCCGACCAGCCGTTCGGGACCGAGCGTGTCGTTGGGCAGCGTCAGCACCGTCCCGACGCGGAACTGGCGGTAGAGCTCGTTGAGCGTCGGTGCCCGGAAGCCGGTGCCGAGATCGCCCCAGATGCTGACCCGGTCGCCGGCGCGGAACATTGCGGCGATGCGCGGGCTGGCCACCGTGTCGCGCCCCTCGGGCAGCACCGGCGCGTTGGCGGCCGAGGGCCGGCCGGTGGCGACGACCGTCTCGAGGTTGTGCGCGTCGTACTTGCGCCAGTGATCGAGCCGGGCGCTGGCGGTGACCGTCAGCCGCGGGATCGGCGTCAGCACGTCCTCGACGAAGGCGCCGACGTTGCGCTGCGTTCCCCCGGAGATCCGCTGCAGGATCACGTGCGTGCCGGTCGTGCTGTCGAGCACGTCCTCGTGGCTGTTGCCCTGCACCCAGTTCCAGTCGGCGCCGGCCGTCAGCACCTGCGCGGTGCCGAGCGTCTTCGACCACTGCACCGATCCGCCGGTGTAGGTGGCCGGCACGTGCTGGTCGAGTGACATGCGGCCGATGCTGCGCGGCGGCGTCGCGGGCGGCACGGCGAGAAAGGTGCTGTGGAAGCGCTCGGCGCCGCCGAACAGCGACGCCTGGAGATCGCTGCCGTCCGGCAGGTGCGCCTGCAGCCCGCCGCTCCCCGATGCCCAGCGGGTGTCGTTCGCCTCTTCGGCGCCGTTGATCGTGCTGGCCTTGCCGTTCTGTCGGTTCTCGCCGAAGTACCCGCCGCGCGCGAACATCCGCACGTTGTCGGTCGGATTGAAGTCCAGCTTGACGTCCCCCTGGCCGAAGGCAACCGCGGCGTTGTTGTCCACCTTGCCGCGCTCGGACGGGGCGACGACGGGATAGCCGCCGGTGCGGAAGAGGCGGCCGCTGGCGAGCACGCCGAACCGGCCCCGGACGCTGCTGCCCAGCAGGTCCAGCTCGGGGCTGCCGTAGTTGCCGTACTGGGATCGCACCTCGAAGGTGCGCGGCGTGGCCGGCCGCGTCACGAGGTCGATGACGCCGCCCATGGCGTAGTTGCCGTACAGGCTGGAGCTGGGGCTGTCGACCACCTCGATCTGCTGGAGGCTGTCGAGCGGCACCCGCGTCCAGTACACCCAGCCGCCGAACGGGTCGTTGAACGGGATGCCGTCGAGCAGCACGAGGGTGCGGCTCACGCCGCTCGGACCGATGCCGCGCAGCGAGACCCCCTGCGTGGTCGGATGCGAGACGAGGCTGCTCGATCGGCGGAACAGGCTGAACTCGGGCAACTGGCGCAGCACATCGTCGGCTGCCACGGCCGGCGAGGCCTCGATGTCCTGCCGCGTGAGGACGCTGACGCTCGCCGGGACGCTGCCCAGGCGCGTGTCGGTGCGCGTCGGCGTGACGGTGACCGTTTCGAGCGGTCCGGCCGGCGTCAGGACGACGTCGACGGGCCCGCCGGCGGCAACCGCGAGATGCCGGTCGACGAAGCCCGGCGCGGAGACGATCAACTGGTAGGGGCCGGAGGGCGGATGGTCGAAGCGGAAGCGGCCGTCGGCGGCGGTCTGCGTCTGCTGCGCGTGTCCGCCCGCCGCTTCGAGCCGCACCGAGGCGCCCGCGATGGCGCCGCCGCTCGTGTCGCGGACGCTGCCGGTGATGGGAGCCTGAGTAGCGGCGGCCGGCGCGACCGCCAGGAGGACGCACAGCAGAGCAGCGAGCATCGGCGCACCATACCACAGACGGCTCAGCCACTGGCGTCGCGCGCCGGGAGGTTCGTCGCGTCGCGCGAGCGGCCCGAGTCGGAACGGTTGAGGTGTCCGTCTGCGGACGGACAGTACTCAATGGTCGTCTTGTGATCGCTCACCCATTCGTGCTCGGGGTGGGGGCGCGTGCGGAGACAAACTGTTGCACTCGCGTGCGAAAAAGACGGTTTGGGTTTCGGGTGTTCTCTGCTAAGGTGTGCCGTTATTGTCACAGTTGAGATAGCGCCAGCAGTTCCTTTGGAGGAGGAGTCCATGGAAACGACGCGCAGAGAAGGCCCGGGTCTGCTCACACGCCGGGAGGCGGTCGGACTGATGGGCGGCGCGGTCGCCGTCACGGCAGCCATGCTTTCGGGTGTCCGCCCCGCCTTCGGCGCGACGCGCAACATCGGCAGCAAGATCAAGACGCTGATGTGGCCGGCGTCGGTGACGCCCTGCGACAAGAACCGGAAGTTCGATTCCGCCGCGTTCGTCGACATCCTCCAGTGGTTCAAGCACAACGGCGCCGACGGCGTGGTGGTGCTGGGGACGACCGGCGAGTTCCCCTCCTTCTCGGTGGCCGAGCGCAGGCTGGTGGCCGAAACGGCGCTGAAGAACAAGCTCGGGATGAATATCATCATCAACCCGGGGACGCCGAACCTGCCGGAGACGCTCGAGCTCGCCAGGCACGCGGCCGAGCACGGCGCCGACGGCCTGCTGGTCATCCCGCCCTTCTACTACAACAATCCGCCGGTCGAGGGGCTGACGCAGTACTATTCGGCGCTGTTCGACGAGGTGCACATCCCGATCAACCTGTACCACATCCCGCGGACGAGCGGCGTGCCGATCAGCACGCAGCTGCTGAAGAACCTGATGCACTACCCGAACCTGGCGGGCATCAAGGACTCGGACGGCAACATGCCGGAGTACGAGGCGTTCGTGGCCGACTTCCCCGAGCTCAACATGCGCACGGGGACGCTGAGCAAGCTCGAATACGCGCTGGATCACGGGATGGGCGCGATCCTGATGGAAGGGAACCTGTTCTGCAAGCAGCTCTCCGAAGTGTTCGCGGCCTATCACGCCGGCAAGGACTACCATGCGCCGCTGGCGAAGATGCGGGCGGCGGAAGCCCTCCTGCGGGAGGGCGGGGTCTATTCCTACGGCCCGATGAAGTACGCGCTGAGCCTGCAGATGGGCGTCCCGCAGACCTACCAGCGGCCGCCGTTCGTCGACGTGACCGACGCGCAGAAGGCCGCGATCAAGGCCGGTCTGGCGAAGATGAAAGAGATGAGCTAGGGGTCCGGCCGGGCGGGTCGTGCGTGCCGGCGGGGTGGAGTCGTGCGTAGCGAGGAGGAGATCGGGATGAGGTCCAGGACGATCAAGCTGGTTCTCGGGGCGAGCGTGGCCGTGGCCGCCCTGTTCACAACTGCCGCCGTTCCCCGCGCCCAGAAGGGCCGGAACGTGAACTGGACGACCTACTTCTCCGACGATACCGGGAGCCGGTTCGTCCCGCTCGACCAGATCAACGCCTCCAACTTCAGCGACCTGGAAGTCGCCTGGCGCTTCAAGACCGACAACCTGGGGAATCGTCCCGAATACAAGCTGGAAGGGACGCCGATCGAGGTGAACGGCGTCGTCTATGCCACGGCCGGGAACCGGCGCGACGTGATTGCGCTGGATGCCACCACCGGCGAGCTGCTGTGGATGCACGGCGAGCACGAGGGGGCGCGCGGCGCGGCCGCCCCCCGGCAGCTGTCGGGACGCGGGCTGTCCTACTGGCCGGGCGGGAACGGCGTGGGCCCGCGGATCGTCTACGTGACCCCGGCGTACTTCCTGGTGGCGCTCGACGCGAAGACCGGCGAGCGGGTCAGATCGTTCGGCATCGACGGACGGGTGGACCTGAAGAAGACCGACGACCAGAAGATCCTGCCCAACCTGACCACCGGCGAGATCGGCTGGCAGTCGGCGCCCACCGTGGTGGGAGACGAGGTGCTCGTCGGCTCGTCGTTCCGCGAGGGCTTCACGCCGACCAGCTATCGCAACAACCGGGGATCGGCGCGTGCCTACGACGTGCGCACGGGCCGCAAGCTGTGGGAATGGCACACCATTCCGAGCAAGGGGCAGAAGGGGTACGACACCTGGCTGAACGGCTCGGCCGACTACACCGGTAACACCGGCGTCTGGACCGAGATCACGGCCGACCCGGTCGCCGGCCTGGCCTACCTGCCGGTGGAGTCGCCGACCAGCGACTTCTACGGGGGCAAGCGGCCCGGCGACAACCTTTACTCCGACAGCCTGGTCGCGGTGGACCTGAAGACCGGCAAGATGAAGTGGTACTTCCAGTTCACCCACCACGACATCTGGGACTACGACATGTCGTCGGCGCCGCTGCTGATGAACATCGTTGTCGACGGCAAGCCGATCAAGGCGGTGGCCGAGCCGACCAAGATGGGCATGCTGTTCGTCTTCGACCGGATCACCGGCAAGCCGGTCTGGCCGATCCCGGAGAAGCCGGTGCCGCAGGACAACGTGCCCGGCGAGTGGTACTCGCCGACCCAGCCGATCCCGAGCAAGCCGGCGCCGTACGCGCGCAACGGCTTCACGAAGGACGACCTGATCGACTTCACGCCCGCGCTGCACGAGAAGGCGCTCGAGATGGTCAAGGACTACAAGCTCGGGCCGATCTACACGCCGCCGGTGCTGAGCCAGATCCCGCCGGCGGGACCGCTGGCGACGCTGTCAATCGGGCCGGCCGGCGGTGGCACGAACTGGCCGGGCGGATCGTTCAATCCCGAGAACCATACGGTGTACGTCTACGCGTGCAACGGCTGCCTGGGCGCCTACTCGCTGGTGCCGCCGCCGCCGGGCTTCAGCGATCTCCCCTACGTCGAGGGCCAGGCCGGGCAGGAAGTGCGGATGATCAATGCGGCCGGGGCCGGGCAGGGAGCCGACGCCGAGGCCGCGAAGCCGCCGACGCCGCGCAAGGCGCCGGGCGGTGGCGGCTACCGTCCGCTGGCCGTGGACGGCCTGCCGCTCGACAAGCCGCCCTACGGCAGCATCAGCGCGATCGACCTCGACACCGGGCAGATCGTCTGGAAGATCGCGCACGGCGAGACGCCCGACTACATCCGCAACAACCCGGCCCTGAAGGGGGTCAAGGTGCCGCGCACGGGCCAGCGCAGCTTCAACATCGGGACGCTGGTCACCAAGACGCTGGTGATTGCGGGCGACCCGGAGGTCACGACGACGCCGGATCATCCGCGCGGCGCGATGCTGCGGGCCTACGACCAGAAGACCGGCAAGGAGGTCGGCAACGTCCTGATGCCGGCCGGGCAGTCCGGCTCGCCGATGAGCTACATGGTCAACGGCAAGCAGTACATCATCGTCGCCGTCAGCGGCGGCAACTACTCGGGCGAGTACATCTGCTACACGCTGCCGAACAAGGAATAACGGGTCCATGCGAATGAAAGCGGTGTTCCTTGCGGCGGCGTTGATCGTGCCGGCGGTGATCGGCGTGCCGCCGGCGGCGGCCCAGACCTCGACCTCGGTGTGGGATGGCGTCTACACGGCGGCGCAGGCGGCCCGGGGGGCGGATGCCTTCGGGCAGCACTGTGCGTCGTGCCATGGGGCCGGGCTGGAGGGGACCGGCGAGGCCCCGGGTCTGACGGGCGCACAGTTCCTGTCGGACTTCAGCGGCCTGACGATGGGCGACCTGTTCGATCGCACGCGGACGAGCATGCCGCAGGATGCCCCGAACAGCCTGAGCCGGGAGATGTACGCCGACATCCTGGCCTTCGTGCTGAAGGTGAACGGGTTCCCGGCGGGGCAGAAGGAGCTGGACCACCGCAGCGCCTACCTGCAGGCGATCGCCTTCCTGGCGACCAATCCGCATCCGGCCGCGTCACCGGCGCCCGCGCCGGCGGCCGCGCCGCCTCCAGCGCCCGCGACGGGGGCGGCCCCGGCGGGCGGC
>JAGWRA010000084.1 GCA_028876655.1 Acidobacteriota bacterium
ATCGACGCTGGCGCACGCCGCATCCGGCGTGCGCCAGCGGGTCCGGCGCTACTTCCCGATCATCAGAATCGTGAACGACCCCGGGACGGCCGGCGGGCGGCGGTACCGGCGCTCGGCGCCGGCCGGCGCCGCCGACGGCCGTGCCGGCTCGGCCTCGTACTTCTGCGCCATGGTGAAGACATGGCCCGTCTTCGTGTCGAGCGCGATCGTCCGCGCGCCGTTCATCGTCTCGAGATCCTGCTCCATCTCGAACGTCGTCGGGCTCGTCTCCTTGACGATGGCGAGGTGGCCGTTGCCCAGCGTGGCAAAGGCTTCCATGGTCGCCGGGTTGAAGTGGGCGCCATCGGAGCCGCCCGGCAGCGGGAATGTCTTCAGGATCTTCCCGTCCTTCGCACTCATGACGATCATCGTCGGCTGTGACGGCCGGCCCTCCGCGGGCGTCATCGAGTCGGCGGCGCACGCCACGAAGAGCACGCCGTTCTTCGGGTCGAGCGCCAGGCCGTTGCAGCGGCCGCCCTTCGCGGCGAAGTCGTAGTGCTTCACCGTCTTCATCGCCTTCTCGTCGACCACGGCGATGTTCGACTCCTGCTGCATGACGACGTAGAGCGTCCCCTTGCCGTCGGCGACGCTTTCCTCCGGCGTCCCGCCGAGGTCGATCGTCCCGACGACCGTGCCATCGGCGCCGTTGATCACCAGGGCGTTCTTCGTCGGATGGCTGTAGACGTACGTCCGGTCGTCGGACGGGTCGCAGTAGATGCCGTCCGAGCGGAAGCCCTCGGGCACGTCGATCCTCTTGATCAGCTTCAGCGTCTTCGGGTTGAACATCGACAGCTGCGGATGGCTGCTGGCGAAGGCGTTGCCCGAGGGGCAGACCGCGACGCCCTGACCGCCCGTGTCGGGGATCTCGCCAACCGGTGCGAGGGTGTCGAGGTCGTAGACCATGATGCGGTTGCCGGCCGCGGGTGCGGCGGCCCGGCCGGCCGCGGCGGGAATCGCCGGCGACGCGCCGCGCGGGATGAACAGACGCCGGTCGGCGACATCGGCGTAGATGTAGTCCCACCCGCCTTCACCGCCGACGTTCGCCCTCTTGAGCACCTTGTAGCGCCCGGCGGCGGGCGCGTGTTGTGCGAATCCGATCGATGTGGACACCAGAATGGCGGCGGCAGCCGCGAGCAGCACTCGTCGCATGGCGGTCTCCTTGATCCGAGAAACGGCTCGGCCGAACAAGCATAGCGGTGGAACGATGAATGGAGGATGAACGAGAGCGTCACGCGCCTTCATGAGGCCTTCGGCCGGCGCCGGAAGACGAAGAACCTCACGACGTAGAGCAGCAGCACGACGTCGATCAGCCGCAGTGCGACCTGCTCGCTGAGCGTCACGGCAAAGATGATCACGGCTGCGGCGAACGCCCACAGGAAGGCCTCGCCCAGGAAGGCCTGGCCCCACCGGGGTGGCGTGCCGCTCGACGGGACCCGCGGTCGGAGGGCCGGCCACAGCCGCGGCACCGCGCGACAGTACGCGGCGTACGACGCCCCCTGCGACTCGAGCAGCTGCGCTTCTTCCCGCAGGATCAGTCGCAGGTAGAACCACAGGCTCAGCACGTTCAGCACGATCCAACCCAGCCGGCTGGCCATGAGGCCCATGCCCGCACTGAGCAGCAGGCCGCCGACGTAGAGCGGATTGCGCACGTAGCGGAACGGGCCGTCTGCGACCAGGGCGTCGCTGTGCAGATGCAGGTCGTGCACCACGTCGCTCTTCAGGTATGCCGCCGCCCAGGTCCGGACCGCCGCCGCCGCGATCGCCAGCAGGGCACCGATGCCGAAGATCGATTGCAGGACCAGCCGCGTGTGCGGCGAACCGGCCTGCAGCGGGCCTGCGGAGATCCACTGCGCGATGGCCACTCCGGCATTGACCCGGTCGATCGCGTAGCAGGAGAAGCCGATCGCGTAGATGGCGGCGATCACGAAGAAGCGGTAGCGGAACTCGAAGGCCGTTGCGCGCACGGGGGCTCTCCGTCTCGTGTGAATGGGTCCCCTATCTTCCCCCAATCCTGCATCGGCCGCACGCGCAGTCGACCCGCACGCCACGGCCGAGCTGGATCGCGTCCCGCGAAGTGGTTCCGGCCATTCCCCTCCGAGTGGTACTTGAGCGCGCCGCCGGCATGACGATACTCGGCTGAGGCTGAACGGATGGGAAAGGAGCCAGCGTGATTGCGGTCTGGTGGGCGTATGGCGTGTTCGGGGCCGTGCTGGCCATCGGACTGGCGGTGCTGGTGCGCCGGGGCGACTGGCAGCAGGCGCAGGGACTCGACACGCTGCTGCTGCTCGGGCCGATCTTCTACGCGGCGCCCGTCGCCGCGTTCGGCACCGAGCACTTCACGTTGAGCTCGTCGATGGTGTCGATGGTGCCCCACTGGATTCCCGGGCACCTCTTCTGGCTCTACTTCGTCGGCGGCTGCTTCATTGCCGGCGCCCTGAGCCTGGTGACCGGGATTCAGGCGCGTCTCGCGGCCAGCCTGTTCGCCCTCACCTTCTTCCTGTTCGTTGTCCTGATGGATGCCCCCGGCTGGGCACACCATCTCGACAACCGGTTCGCGGCTGCGCTCACGCTGCGCGAGCTGTCGTTCAGCGGCGGCGCGCTTGCGCTGGCCGCCAGCCTCAACGGGGCGTGGCGCGATCGCGGCCGGCGGGCGCTGGCGACGGTGGCGCGCTATTGCGTGGGTGTGCCGGTGCTGTTCTATGCCTTCGAGCAACTGAGGCACGCGCATCACGTGCCCGGGATTCCACTGGAGCTGGTCACGCCGGTCTGGATCGTCGGGCACGCCTTCTGGACGTACTTCGCCGGCGCCGTGTACGTCGTCGCCGGCCTCTACCTGCTCGCGGGCCGGAAGACCCGCGCGGCGGCGACGTGGATCGCCGCGACCGTCCTCGTCGTGGAGCTGGCCGTCTACGTCCCCTTCGCCGTCGCCGAACGCGCCAGCCTCGTCGGGTTCAACTACCTGGCAGATACGCTGATGTATGGCGGTGCGGTGCTGCTGCTCGCCGGCGCGATGCCGCGGGAGGAGTAGTGGACCTGCATCTGCCTCGCGTGCAGGACCTCGTCGGCCACGGCGAAGCGCGAGTCGACGAGCGGGCGCGGGGCGAGGCCGAAGCCGATCAGGACGAGCGCGAGGCCGACGAAGGTCCAGGCCTCGCCCCGTGTCAGGCCGAGGCGGATCTCCGGATGCAGGCGCGCGACCGGACGGCCGGTGAAGAGCGAGAAGTACATCCGCAGCACCGCCAGGCCGGTCAGGGCCGCGGCGATGACGACGGCAAAGCCCATGACGGGAAACGCGTCCACGGCCCCGCCCACCAGCAGCTCCTGACCGACGAAGCCGAGCGTCCCGGGGAAGCCGGTGCAGGCCAGTCCCATCACCAGGAAGCTGACCGCCAGCAGCGGCATCCGATCGTAGCCGCCGTGATAGGTCGTCAGATCGAGACGCCCGCGGCGGGCCTCGAGCACGAGGACGCAGCGCGCGAGGCCGGCGAACGCCAGGCCCGCCGACAGCCACACGACGAGTCCACCGGCCAGCGCGCTCGCACTGGTGCAGTCGAGCCCGGCCATCACGAGGGCGGACTGGCTGATGAACAGGTAGCCGCACGCCCGGCGCGCGCTCCGCTGCACGAGCGCGAGCGCCGCGCCGTAGACGGCCGTCCCGAGCGCGAGGACGGCGATGGTGTGCAGCATGGCCGGCGAGGCCCGCGGCACGATCAGCACGAGCGTGATGTAGGCCCCCACCTGCGGCGCACTGAACAGGATGGCCGGCCCCAGCCGCCCGCGATCGAACATCTCGGGCACCCACGCGTGGAACGGCAGGATCCCCTTGCGGGTGAGGGCGGCGATCACGATCAGCCACATCCCCACGACCTCAGCCGGGCTGCCGCTGCGTCCAGCCGTGATGAGCAGCGCGACGCCGATGCCAAGGAGCAGCGTCGACGAGCCCAGATACGCCCAGACGATACGCCGCTGCTGCCGGTGCGCCGGGTCCGCCAGCGCGGCCAGCAGGATCCAGACGGACGCCATCGACAGCAGCAGCAGAACGACGGCACTTTCGGTGAGGAAGGAGGCGAGCGTCACCAGCGTGGCGAGCGCCGTCCGGCGCAGGCCGCCGCGGTCCAGCGCACCTCGTGGCGTCACCGCGATGGTCAGCAGCCACAGCGCGGCTGCGAAGGGGAGCAGGACGTCCGACAGGGTATTCAGCCGGACGATCGCCTCTCCGCCCGGCACCAGGCTGAGTGCTGTCGTCCGGATCGCGAAGGTGCGCAGGCCCGGCGAGATGGCG
>JAGWRA010000085.1 GCA_028876655.1 Acidobacteriota bacterium
CGCGACGGCGTGCGAGGATTCGAGCGCCGGAATGATCCCCTCGAGCTCGGCGAGCGTCGCGAAGCCGTCCAGCGCGTCGTCGTCGGAGGCCCAGGTGTACTCCGCGCGGCCCAGGTCCCGCAGCCACGCGTGCTCGGGCCCGATGGCAGCGTAGTCGAGGCCCGCCGAGACCGAGTGCGTCGCCTCGATGTTGCCGTTCTCGTCCTGGAGGACGAAGGTCCGCGTGCCCTGCAGGACGCCGGCGCTGCCGCCGGCGAATCGCGCCGCGTGGCGCCCGGTCGCGATCGCTTCGCCGCCCGCCTCCACGCCGATCAGCCGGACGCCGGCAGCGTCGATGAATCCGTCGAAGATGCCGATGGCGTTGCTCCCGCCGCCCACGCACGCGACGACCGCATCCGGCAGCGTGCCGGTCTGCTCGAGGAACTGTGCGCGCGCCTCGCGGCCGATCACCGACTGGAACTCGCGGACCATCAGCGGATAGGGATGCGGGCCGAGCGCCGATCCGAGCAGGTAGTAGGTGCGCTCGACATTGGTCACCCAGTCGCGCATCGCCTCGTTGATGGCGTCCTTCAGCGTCGCGCTGCCGGCATCCACGCCCCGCACCTCGGCGCCGAGCAGCCGCATCCGGAACACGTTGAGGGCCTGGCGCTCCATGTCCACCGAGCCCATGTAGACATGGCACTCGAGGCCGAGCAGCGCACATGCCGTCGCCGTGGCCACGCCGTGCTGTCCGGCGCCGGTCTCGGCGACGATCCGCCGCTTGCCCATGCGGACGGCGAGCAGGGCCTGGCCGAGGGCGTTGTTGATCTTGTGGGCGCCGGTATGCGTGAGGTCCTCGCGCTTCAGGAAGATCCGCGCGCCCCCACAGGCCGCCGTCAGCCGCCGCGTCTCGTAGACAGGCGTCGGCCGGCCGGCATAGTCGCGCAGCAGCCGCCCCAGCTCCGCCTGGAAGCCGGCGTCGGCCCGCGCCTCGAAATAGGCGCGCTCGAGCTGTTCGATCGGTTCGACCAGCGTCTCGGGGACGAAGCGTCCGCCGTACGCCCCGAAGTAGCCGCGCGCATCCGGATCGCGCCGGCCCGCCACTATCACTGCCTCCGTGCTCTTCACGCCGTCTCCTCTCCGCCGTTCACGTCTGCCAGGGCCGCGAAGAACGCACGCAGCCGTGCCGGATCCTTCACGCCCGGACGCACCTCGACGCCCGACGACACATCCACGCCGAACGGCCTGACCCCTGCGACCGCCGTCCGCAGGTTCTCCGCCGCCAGGCCGCCCGCGAGCACCGTGCGCCGCGTCCGGGCAATCCGCTCCGCCACCGTCCAGTCCACCGTGCGCCCGGTCCCGCCGCGCCGCGCCGGATCGTGCACGTCAACGAGCAACGTCACGCGCGCCGGCCACCGATCGAGGCCCGTCGGCGCGATGCCCGGTTCGAGCGGGATCGCCTTGAGCACCGGCCGCACGGCCAGCGCCGCGTACTCGGGCGATTCGGCGCCGTGCAGCTGGACCGCTCCGAGCCGCGCGACGGCGGCGACGCCGTTCACGTACTCGATCGGCTGGTCCACGAACACACCCACCGGCGTCACGCCGACCGGCAGGTCTCGAATGATCGGCCGGGCCCGGTACGGGTCGATGAACCGCGGGCTCCCCGGCCAGAAGACGAATCCGAGCGCGGTCGCGCCCAGTTCGACCGCAAGCGCCGCATCCTCCGCCCGCGTGATGCCGCAGATCTTCACGAACCGGACGGCCATCACGCCTCCGCGCCGACCGGCCCGCCGGCCAGCAGGGCCTTCAGCGCAGATCCCGGATCGGGACTCGTCATCAGGCGTTCGCCGAGCAGGAACCCGTGATACCCCGCGCCCCGCAGTTGCTGGAGATCGCTCGCCGACCGCAGCCCGCTCTCGCTCACCGCGACCACGCCCGCGGGCATCCCCTCGATCAGCCGGTACGACGTCTCGACCGAGACCGTCAGGTCGCGCAGGTTCCGGTTGTTCACGCCGATGATGCCGGCGCCAGCATCGATGGCCACTGCCTGCTCGGCGGCGTCGTGCACCTCGACGAGCACGTCGAGCCCCAGCGCCTGCGCCCGGCCGAGCAGCCGCTGCAGGCCGATCGCATCGAGCGCCGCCACGATCAGCAGGACCGCGTCGGCGCCGGCCAGCCGCGCCTCGAACAGCTGGTACTCGTCGACGATGAAGTCCTTCCGCAGGATCGGAAGGCCGACGGCCGCGCGCACGGCCCGCAGGTGGTCCAGCGACCCGTCGAAAAAGGTCGGTTCGGTCAGCACGGAGATCGCCGCGGCGCCGGCCGCCGCGTAGCCGCGCGCAATCGCCGCCGGATCGTACGCCGGCCGGAGCAGGCCGCGCGACGGCGACCGCCGCTTGCACTCGGCGATCACGTTCAGCCGGTCCTTCCGGGCAAGCGCCTGCCGGAAGGCTCCCGGGCGCGCCGGCAGCGCCGCCACCCGGCGCGCCAGTTCGGCGATCGGCTCGGCCGCCGCCCGCACCTCGACGCTGCGCCGGGTGGCCGCCACGATCGTCCGGAGCAGATCGTCGACGCCACCCGTCTGGTCGGCCATCGCGTGGGGAGTCATGCGCGCCCCTCCGGCCCGGCCGCCAACCGCGAGGCCTCCGCCATCCGCTGCAGCCTCGCGCCTGCCCGCCCGCTGTCGATCGCCTCCGCCGCCCGCGCCAGGCCGTCGCGCACGGAGTCGGCGACCCCGGCCACGAGCAGCGCGGCGCCGGCATTCAGCAGCACCACGTCCCGCGCCGCACCGCGCGCGCCGCCCAGCACCTGCCGGATGATCTCCGCGTTGGCGGCCGCGTCGCCGCCGCGCAGCGTCTCGGGGGCCGCCTTCGGCAGGCCGAAGTCGGACGGATGGACGTAGAAGGTCTGCACGGCGCCGTCGCGGCACTCCGACACCTTGGTGTAGCCGGCGGTCGAAATCTCATCCAGCCCGTCGGCACCATGGACGACCCACGCCCGTTCGGATCCCAGGCGGAGCAGCGCTCGCGCCACCAGTTCGGTGAGTTCCGGACGCGGGACCCCGACGAGCTGGCGCGCAGCGCCGGCGGGATTGGTGAGCGGTCCCAGCAGGTTGAACGCCGTGCGGATGCCCAGATCCTTCCGCGGCGCACCCGCGTGGCGCATCGACGGATGAAACGTCGGCGCGAAGAAGAAGCCCACCCCGGCTTCGTCCAGGCACCGTTCGACGACGGCGGGCGGTGCGGCGACGTTCACGCCGAGCGCTTCGAAGACGTCCGCGCTGCCGGAGCGGCTCGAGACGGACCGGTTGCCGTGCTTCGCCACCGGCACCCCGCATGCCGCCACCACCAGGGCCGCCGCTGACGAGATGTTGAACGTGCCCGACCGGTCGCCGCCCGTGCCGCACGTGTCGAACGCTCCCGGGCGCGGGCGCGACAACTGGACCGCATGCGCGCGCATCGTCCGGGCCAGGCCGACGACCTCGGCCGGCCGTTCACCCTTCATCGCCAGGCCGACCAGCAGCCCGGCAATCTGGGCCGGCGTCGCCTCGCCGCCCATCACGTCGGCCATCGCCGCGCCCGCTTCCGCCTCGGTGAGGTCTTCGCGGCGGACGAGCTTGTCGAGCACCGCCGCGAACCGCGCGTGCGCGCCGCTCATCGGTCGGCCTTCCCTTCCAGGAAGTTCCGCAGCATATGCCGTCCCTCGCCCGTCAGGATCGACTCCGGATGGAACTGCACGCCGGTAATCGGCCACTCGCGGTGCCGCAGGGCCATGATGAGGCCGTCCTCCTTCGCACGCGCCGACACCTCCAGGCACGACGGGAGTCCCTCTTCGGCCACGACCAGGGAGTGATAGCGCGAGGCCGTGAACGGGCTGGCGATGCCGGCGAAGAGCCCGCGGCCATCGTGGGTGACCGTCGACGTCTTGCCGTGCATCGGGGCCGGCGCGCGGACCACCTGCGCGCCGAACGCGGCGCCGATCGCCTGGTGCCCGAGGCAGACGCCCAGGATCGGCACCTCGCCGCCGAACCGGCGGATGACGTCGAGCGTCACGCCGGCGTTCTCGGGCCGGCCCGGGCCCGGCGAGATCAGGATGCGCGACGGCACGACGTCGGCCAGTTCCGCGACGGTCGCGTTGTTGCGCCGGACGGTAATCGCCGCCCCGAGCTCGCCCAGGTACTGCACGAGGTTGTAGGTGAACGAATCGAAGTTGTCGATGACGAGCAGCATAGTTTTCTCGGGGCTCCGCCCCGAACCCCGGCTCACTTCGTTACGCTCGCGATCCGGCTCGCTCCACTCCGTTCGCGGGCCCGCCATGCGGGCCGTTACGCCGTGGGGCCGGCATCGAAGTCCGTTTGCCGAAACGCCCGGCCTTACAGCCCGGCGTGCGCCAGTTCGAGCGCCCGCACCATCGCGCGCGCCTTGTCGCGCGTCTCCTCGTACTCCGCGGCCGGATTCGAGTCGCTGACGATGCCGGCCCCGGCCTGGACGTAGGCGCGGCCGTTGGCCAGGACCAGCGTCCGGATCGTGATGCAGAAGTCCAGGTTGCCGGCGAAGTCGAGGTAGCCGACCGCGCCCGAGTAGATGCCGCGCGGCGACGGCTCGAGCTCCGCGATGATCTCCATCGCCCGCACCTTCGGTGCCCCCGACACCGTGCCGGCCGGGAAGCACGACACCAGCGCGTCGAGCCGGTCCCGGTCGGCGGCCAGCTTGCCCTCGACGATCGAGACCAGGTGCATGACGTGCGAGTACCGCTCGAGCCCCATGAACTGCGGCACGCGGACCGACCCGTACTCGGCAATCCGGCCCACGTCGTTGCGCCCCAGGTCGACGAGCATCACGTGTTCGGCCCGCTCCTTCTCGTTGCGCTTCAGCTCGTCGGCCAGCCGCAGATCCTCCTCCTCCGTCCGGCCGCGCGGCCGCGTTCCGGCAATCGGGTGCGTCTGCACGCGCGACCCTTCCACCCGGACGAGCATCTCGGGCGAGGACCCGACGATCGACACGCCGCCCATCCGGATGAAATACATGTACGGCGACGGATTCACGTGCCGCAGGGCCCGGTACACCGTGAACGGATCCACCTGCACGGGCGTCTCGAACCGCTGCGACAGCACCACCTGGTAGATCTCCCCGGCGGCGATGTACTCCTTGGCGCGGCGCACCTTCTCCTCGAACGCCTCGCGCGACATATTCGCCTGCAGGTCGATCGCCGCGTCGGCGTCGGTCCGCGTCAGCGAGAGGCTCCGCTGCAGCTCGCGCTCGAGGAACTCGATCTTCGCGCAGGCGAACTGGTAGAGCGCCTCGAGGTCCTCGTCGGCCGTGATGCGCGCGTTGGCGATGATGAGGATCCGGTGCCGCACGTGATCGAACGCCAGCACGGTGTCGAACAGCATGAACCCGGCATCGTCGCCGATCACCTCGCCGGACACCCGCGGCACCGGCTCGAACCACGACGAGGCGCCGTAGCCGAGGTAGCCGACCGCGCCGCCCGTGAAGCGGGGCAGGTCGGGGACGAACGGCGACCGGAAGTCGGCCATCAGCCGGCGCAGCGTCTCGATGAACGGCTCGGCCGAGGTCGTGCGGGCCCCGGCCCGATCGATGACCGTCTCGCCGTCCTTCGCCTTCAGCACCAGGAACGGGTCCTTCCCGAGGAAGGAGTACCGGCCGACGTGCTCACCCCCTTCGACGCTCTCCAGCAGGAACGCGTAGTCGGAGTGCTCGGCGATCTTCAGGAACGCCGAGACCGGCGTCAGCAGGTCCGCGACGATTTCCTTGCAGACCGGGACGAACGTGCCCCGGAGCGCCAGTTCCTTGAATTCCTCGAACGACGTGATCTTCATTGCTGCCGACGTGGTCGCCATACTTCGCTCGCTCATGCTCCTGCGGTCCCCGCCGCCCGGGCCTCATGCCCGAGCCGCGCGTCCGCCGCCTCCCGCATCACCAGTCCGTCCGGCTCGAGGCCGGTCCACCACCTGAATTGCGCCCGTGCCTGCGCCACCAGCATGTCCAGCCCGCCCAGCGTGGCGCAGCCGGCGCGCGCCGCCTCCCGCAGGAGCCGCGTGACCGGCGGGTTGTACACCAGGTCGTACACCAGCCGGCCGCTGAGATCGTCTGCCGGAACCGGGGAGGCCTCGACGTCCGGCCACATGCCGATCGGCGTGGCATTCACCAGCAGATCCCAGCTGCCCGCCGCCGGCGGCCACGCGCCGACGGTTCCACCCGCCAGCGCCGCCACCGCCGCCGCCTGCTCCCACCGCCGCGCGCAGACGCTGACCTGCGCCCCGTGCCGGGCCAGGGCCG
>JAGWRA010000086.1 GCA_028876655.1 Acidobacteriota bacterium
GACCACGGCAACCGGAACTCGCTCTCCGACGCCGGCGTGGCGGCCCTCGAGGCGCGCGCCGGCGTCGACGGCGCCGTGCTCAACGTGCTGACGAACCTGGGATCGAT
This sequence comes from Acidobacteriota bacterium, assembly GCA_028876655.1. GTDB lineage: Bacteria > Acidobacteriota > Vicinamibacteria > Vicinamibacterales > CAVVIG01 > JAGWRA01. The sequence goes on from JAGWRA010000086.1 coordinate 108, forward strand.
TGCCGACGACGCGTTCAAGGCGTCGCGCCGCGAGGAGGCCGTGCAGTTGCGCGCCACCGCCGAGCGGCTGTGCGACGAGGTGCTGGCCCGCATCCTGACGTCGCTGGCGGGCTGAGAGACGGCAGCCATGGGGCAGACGACCCGGTGGCGCAGGTTCCGCGCGCGCCCGGCCGGCGACCGCTGGCTGCTGCTGCGTGCGCTCGCCATCCTCGCGGGCGTCCGGATCCTGCTGCGCGCCTGTCCGTGGCCGGTGGCCGCGCGGCTGCTCGCGGAGCCCACGCGCGTCCGCTCCGCCGCGAAGGCCGGCGACGCAGCCGCTGCGATCGACCGCCTGCGCTGGGCCGTCGTGACCGTGGCGCACGAGGTGCCGGGCGCCTCCTGCCTCGCGCAGGCCGTCACCCTCCAGATCCTCCTCGCGCGCGACGGCTACGACTCCTCCCTCCGGCTCGGCGTCCTGGCCGGTCCCGACATCCCGTTTGCCGCACACGCCTGGCTCGAACGTGACGGCGTCACGCTGGTCGGGCAGACGGCTCGTGCCTACGCGCCGCTCGCCGGCGGCCGCTCGTTGTTCGGCCGTCAGCCGCGGCCATCCCCGGCGGGACCCGGCGTCCCGCTCGAGAACTCGCCGGGCGGATCGACGGCGGCGAACAGATAGTCCTCACCCAGCGGACACCAGAAGATGTCGAGCGCCTGCACCTGGTTGTACGGGTTCTGGCGCTGGCAGCGGATCGTGTGCGGGACGGTCGAATCCAGGTAGCAGGCATCTCCGGGCCGCAGGGACTCGGTGACCTCGCGGCCGTCGAGCAGCGTCGTCAGATCGAGGTGGCTGAGCGCGTAGATGAATTCCTCGCCGTGATGGTGTTCGGCGAGATTCAGCGTCCGGCCGTCCGACGCCGCCGCGTCGACCAGGCAGGGAAACATCCGCCGCCGCGGGAACCCGTAGGCGAGATCCCGGAACGCCACCGTTCCGGCCGAGCCGGGCGCGCCGGCGTGCGCGCAGCGCGATCGGACCGGCACGTGCGCCAGGTCGGCATGGCGTTGCAGCCAGACGTACGGCGCGGCCGGCGTTCCCCTGACGAATTCCCGCAACGGCTGCCCGAACAGCCGCGCCGCCCGGGCGAGTGCCGCCAGCGGCAGCCCACGCGTTCCCGCCTCGGCGGCCTCGAGCTGCCGGCCCCTCACCTCGAGCTGCGCCGCCATCTCGGCCAGCGACAGCCCGGCCCGGACGCGGAAGCGGCGCAGCCGGCGGCCCACGATCTGCAGCTGGTCGGTGTCCTCGTCGACCGTCGACCGCATGACGTCGACGTAGGGCGAGAGCAGCCACAGGTTGCCCTGATCCGAGAAGCCGGGCTCGGCGGCGAACACGTGCAGGGTCTGCGCGGCGGTCGCGTCGAGTGCGCGCGACCGGTGGGGCAGGGACGACCAGAAGTAGATGCTGTCGCCCGGCTCCAGTTCGAAGCGCTGCAGGCCGTCGGGCGTCTTGATCAGGAACTCGATGCGGCCGCGCACGACGAAGAGGAACTCCTGCTCGTGGTGAGCGCAGAGCGTCGGCGACGGTTCGCCTTCGTCGGGTTCCGGGAACACCCGCGCCATCGCCGGTTCCAGGTGGCGTCCGACGAACAGATCGGCCAGCGGCCGGAAGCGGTTGGGATGCCATCCCGCCTGTCCGCTGGCGCCGGCGAGCGGCACGCGCCGCAACTCGTCGTCCCGCAGGTCCTGGTGCCGGACGATCTGGTAGGGCGCGGTCACGTCCCGGGGCAGCAACTCCTCGATCGGGACGCCCATGGCCTGGGCGAGCCGGAGCGCCGCGTCGAAGTCGAGACGCAGGTGCTCGTTCTCGATCCGCGACAGGAAGGCCGGCGAGAGACCGGCCCGCTGCGCGACCTCGCGCAGGGTGAGGCGCCGGGCGCGGCGGACCGACCGGATGCGGCCACCGAAGCCGAGCTGATCCGTGTCGAGTCGATGCGACTGGTAGACGGGCATGACGGGGCTGCTCCCGGCAGGTGTCCCTGCACGTGAAAATCGGTCGCCGGCGCCGATCGTCTTGACTATCTCTGCGGCAAGTCGCTAGTCTTGCGGACCAGCTTTCCGATTAGGCCAGATTACAACGAGATTGGGAGATTTGTTTACAGAAAATCCCTCGTATCGCTGTGTTTTGTAAACTCTGCGTTTCCCGCTAGGCATTCCGATTCGCAGCGTGGCTTCGGAGAGGAGGCCCTGATGTCTCGCGTTTTTCGGAGGATTTCGCTCGCCCTGTCCCTGCTGCTCCTGGCGTCGGGCGGGCCGCTGGCGCATGTCGGCCTGGCCCAGAACGTCACCAGCCATCTCACCGGCAACGTGTCCGACGCACAAGGCGCCGTGCTGCCGGGGGTGACCGTCACGGCGACGTCACCCGCGCTCATCGGCACCCAGACGGTCGTCACCGAATCGAACGGCGCGTACCTGTTCCCGTCGCTGCCGGCCGGCACCTATACGATCACCTTCACGCTCCAGGGGTTTCAGACCTTCACACGTTCGAACATCGTGCTGGCCCTGGGCCAGACGCTGACGGTCAACGCGCAGCTGCAGCTGGCGGCGGTGAAGGAGAACGTCACCGTGACGGCCGAGGCGCCCGTCGTGGACACGCAGTCGACGGCCGTCGGCTCCACGCTGAACACGCAGAAGCTGATCAGCGTGCCGACGTCCACCGACCTCTGGGGCGCCCTGGGCCGGTCGCCCGGCGTCCGGATGACGGGCTTCGACGTGGGCGGCAGCCACAAGAGCGAGCAGAGCGGCTACGAAGCCTTCGGCGTCCGCAGCCAGGGGCGCATCGTCACCGAGGGGGTCGACACGACGGAAGGGACCGGCGGCACCGGTTTCTACCAGGATTACTACTCGCAGAGCGAAATCTCGGTGAGCGCCGCCGGCCAGGACGTGTCGATGAACACGCCCGGGGCGGCGGTCATCTCGACGATCAAGAGCGGCGGCAACACGTTCAAGGGGCTCTACAACCTCGCGTACGAGCCGCACGCCTTCGTCGGCAATAACATCGACGCCGCCACATCGGCGCGGGGCTACACCGGGACGCCGAACTATCTCTTCTGGGAGGGGCACGCCGATCTGGGCGGGCCGATCAAGAAGGACAAGCTCTGGTTCTTCGCCGCCTACAATCACTTCACCATCGACGAGGCGATTTCGGGTGTCCCGCCGACCCGGGCCCGCTACAAGGGGATCTACAACAACTTCACGACCAAGGAGACCTGGAAGGCCACGTCGAAGGACACGGTGATCGGCTACTACCAGTACGGCGGCCTCGAGACGCCGAACCGCGGCCTGTCGGCCCTCACGCAGCCCGACGCCAGCGTGCTGCAGAAGGCCTACACCTGGATGTACAACGGCAAGTACCAGCGCGTGTGGAGCAACCGGTTGTTCTCCGAGCTGAACATCGGAGACTTCGGCTACCACTTCCCGGAATCGCCGCTCGTCGACTACCGCGTCGATCCGCCGCGCCTCGACCTGGCCACCGGGCTGCAGACCGGCGCGGCGGCGAACATCTTCGGCACCGGGCCGTTCCTCATCGAGCGGAACAAGCCGCAGATCTTCGGCACGCTCAGCTACTTCCTCCCGAGCGCGCACGGCAGCCACGACCTGAAGGCGGGCTTCGAGTGGCTGAACGATCGCCAGGTCTTCAACCGGACGGGACAGGCCGGTGACGTCCTGTATCTGGACTTCAACGGCCAGCCCGACGAGGTGCAGCTGTTCAACTTCGGCGATCCGTCCACGCTCGGCTCCGCCTGGACCGGACCGAACAACGTGAACCGCCGCACGGCACTCTACTTCCAGGATCGCTGGACGGCGTCGAACCGGGTGACCGTCACGGCCGGCATCCGGTACGACCGGCAGCGTCCCTACTACCTGACGTCGAAGACGGCCCCGACGCTGAGCTATCTGTTCGCGGCGCAGACCTTCCCGGGGCAGACGGTGATGGTGCGCAACACCGTCGTGCCGCGCGTCGGGGTCAGCTGGGATCCCAAGGGGGACGGCCGGGCGGCGCTCAAGGCGTTCTACGGCCGCTACTACTTCAACCTCGCGCAGAGCTTCTCGGCGGTCAATCCGGGCGGCCCGCAGTCGCGCACCTACAAGTTCAACGATCTCAACGGCAACCGGCTCTACGACGGGCCGCAGGAGCTCGGCACGCTCGTCGCGACGAGCGGCAGCGTGACGACGACGCTCGACCAGAACATCAAGGTGCCGTACACCGACGAGTTCGACCTGTCCTACCAGCGCCAGTTCTGGCAGGAGGCGTCGTTCACGATCGCCTACGTCCGCAAGATGGAGCGGAACAACTTCACGACCTACAACGCGGCCTGGGACGGCCAGTTCACCGTGCCGCTGACGGTCCCGGTCACCCTCGTGAACTATCCGGGGACGGTCCAGGGCGTGCAGGACTTCAACCTGATGGACGTGCCCACCTCGCTCAAGGGGGTCATCCAGAACACGATCGCCAACATCCCCGCCTCGGTGGGCGGCGGCTCGTTCAACTACGACACCCTGGAACTGACGCTGAACAAGCGGTTCCCGAACGGGCTGTTCCTCGACAGCAGCTTCGACTACCAGTGGCGCGACGAGTTGCGGCAGAACTTCGCCGTCACCAATCCGTTCTCCTCGGACCCGCTCGGCGTCAACTACTTCCAGAACGTCTATCCCGCCGTGTCGAACCGTCAGAAGAGCACGAACTGGCAGGCGCACGTCTCCGGGTTCTACCGGCTGCCCTACGAGATCGGCGTCGGCCTGAACGTCCAGGTGCAGAGCGGGTTCGCGTGGGCGCGGCTCGTCACGGCGAGGCTGCCGAACGCCGGCACCCAGACCTTCTTCATGGAGAACATCGACAACAACCGGTCGCCGACCGTGCCGCTCGTCCACCTGCGGCTCGACCGGGCTTTCCCGATCGGGTCGCACCGGCTGACGGCGATGTTCGACCTGGACAACGTCCTGAACTCCAATGCCGTGACCAACTTCAACCTGCGGAATGGCAACAGCTTCAATCAGATCATCGCCACGCTGCAGCCGCGCACGGCGCAGGTGGGGTTGCGGTTCGAGTTCTGAGGCACACCGAGGCAGGCCGGGCCGGCGGACGTCCGCCGGCCCGGCGCCGATTCGACCGGAGGAGGGACACGATGAAACGGATACTGCTGGCGGCGGCGCTCGTCCTGCTCGTCCACTCGACGGCGTACGCCACCTGGTCGGTGATCGCCCTGAACGCGCGGACGGGCGAGGTGATCATCGCCTCGGCCACCTGCGTGCGGGAGGAAGGCTTTCCGAAGCGCGAGGCCAACGGCCAGGCGATGGCGGCGCGCGACCTGATGGACATCCAGGCGGTCGTCATCCCGGGCGTCGGCGTCGCCGCCTGCCAGGCGGGCGTCGACAACACGCGGCAGAACCAGATGCTGGTCTACAACGAGCTGCGCAAGGGGACGCCGCCGGCCGACATCATCAAGCTGCTGCAGAAGGATCCCCTGATCGCCCGCCGGCAGTTCGGCATCCTCGAGATGCCGAACGGGACGACGATCACCAGCCGCAACAACAGCGCCGGCTTCAACGGGGCCGACAACTCGGTGGCCTCGCTCTACTTCGGCGGCCAGGTCGGTCCCGACATCTATTACCAGGTGCAGGGGAACACGCTGCTCGGGACCGACGTGGTCTACAAGGCGGCACTGGCCTTCACCCGCGCGCCGGGGACGATGGCCGACCGGGTGATGGCGGCCATGGAGGCCGCCGACGCCAACGGGGGCGACAAGCGCTGCAACTGCGGCACCAATCCCCTCGACTTCGTCCCCTGCGATAACATGACGGCGCACGTCGCCTACATCCTGATCGCCGAGAAGGGCGACACGCTGGGGCACTCGTTCAACGACGGGCAGTACTACGCGTACCTGAGCGTCACCGACGACGAGAACCCCAAGACGGGCATCCGGCCGGGCGAGAGCGCCAACCCGGTGAAGACGCTCCGGATGCGGTACAACGCGTGGGTCGCGGCCGGGTCGCCCCGGCTGGCGCCGCCCCCGCCGTCGCTCTATCAGCCGAAGACGTCCGCCGGTGGCGGCGGACGCTAGACCGTCTCCGACCGGGAGGTCCGCAGTGATGAATCGTCCCCTGAGTGGTGTGATGTGCGCGGCGGTGCTGGCCGGGATGGCGATCGGCCTCCAGGCCTGCAGCCGTCCCGAGCCGGCCGCGCCGGCCGCGGCGCCGAAGGCGCCGTTCAACGTCGTCGAAGCGACGATCCCCCAGATGCAGAAGGCGCTGGCCGACGGGCAGGTGACGTCGCACCAGCTGGTCGTCGACTACCTCGCCCGCATCGGCCTGTACGAGGACAAGCTGCACGCGGCGATCACCGTGAATCCCAACGCCATCAAGGATGCCGACCAGAGCGATCGCGATCGGGCGGCGGGCCATATCCGCGGGCCGCTCGAAGGGATTCCGATCGCGCTCAAGGACAACATCCTGACGACCGAGATGCCGACGACCGGCGGCGCCCTGGCGTTCTTCGGCTACACGCCGCCCTACGAGGCGACGCTCGTGAAGAACCTCGAGAACGCCGGCGCGATCATCATCGCGAAGGCCGGGATGTCGGAGCTCGCCAACTGGGTCGCGGGGTTCCCGACGCCGATGCCGGGCGACTACAACGCCGTGGGCGGCCAGGGCTACAACCCCTACGATCCGCGGATGGACCCGCGCGCGGCCGACCGGCGGCCGGCGCTCAGCCCGGCCGGGTCGAGCTCGGGCATCGGCACGTCGGCCAACATGTGGGCCGCGAACATCGGCAGCGAGACCTCCGGCTCGATCCTCGGTCCGTCGAACGCGACGATGCTGGCGGCGATCAAGCCGACCGTCGGGCGCGTCAGCCGGTGGGGCGTGATCCCGATCACCGAGGACCAGGACACGGCCGGCCCGATGGCGAAGTCGGTGGCCGGGGCTGCGATCCTGCTCGGGGCGATGGAAGCCGGCAATCCCGATCCGAACGATCCGGCGACGTCGCGCTGCACCGTGCCCCCGAACCACGACTACACGGTGTACCTGAAGGCCGACGGCCTGAAGGGGGCGCGCATCGGCATCCCGCGCGCGTTCTACTACGACCCGGTGGCCGTGCCGGGCGGGAAGGGCGAGCGCGGCGGCCTCGACGCGGCGCGGGCCAAGGTCATGGCGGAGGCGATTGCCGTCCTGAAGGCGCAGGGGGCGGTGATCGTCGATCCGGCCAACATCCCGAGCATCCTGGAGAAGGATCCGAAGAAGAACTTCCTCCTCTGGAACCAGTGCTCGGGCGCCGATCACGCCAAGGGCAAGGACGCGGACTGCAGCATCGTCCTGAAGTACGGGATGAAGCGGGACTTCAACAAGTTCCTCGCCACGCTCGGCCCGACCGCGCCGGTGAAGACGCTGACCGCGCTGCGCGAGTGGAACCTCGCGCACCAGCAGGCCGACGCGATCAAGTACGGCCAGTCCGAGCTGGACATCTCGGATCAGATGGACGTGGTGAAGGACAAGGCCCGCTACGAGGCCGACCGCGCGAAGGACATTGCGCTGGCCGGCACCAACGGCATCGACGCGGTGATGAAGGAGTACAAGCTCGACGCGATCCTGTTCCCGGGAGCGAGCGGCGCCGGCATTGCGGCCAAGCCGGGCTATCCGACCGTCATCGTGCCGTTCGGCATGGTGCCGAACGACCCGACCGTGCAGCGCTTCTTCTTCCGGCCGGGCGCGCCGAAGCCGAAGCCGTTCCCGCCCGGCTTCGACGCGAAGCCGGCCCCCTTCGGCGTCAGCTTCACGGGCATGGCGTGCAGCGAGCCGCAGCTCATCACGCTGGCCTACGCCTTCGAGCAGGCGACCCACAAGCGCGTCCCGCCGCCGGGAGCGCCGTAGGCATCCTGTCGGCTACGGGCTTCGGGCTCCGGGCTCCGGGCCCCGGGCGACGGGCTCCGGGCCCGTCTACCGTCTTCAGTCTACGGTCTTCAGTCTCCGGTCTCCGGTCTCCGGTCCAGAGGGTTCCTTCACTTGCACGCAGGGGCGGCCTTCATGGCCGCCCCTGGCGCAGGTGTCGCCCGGGCTGGCATCCGCTCTGAGCTGCGCCTGGCTGGTCGCTGAACTGCGAGTTCCGCAGCCAGGAGCCGGTGGATCCGATGCCGGTGAAGAAGGCCTGCACCGACACGCCCCTCATCCAAGACCGCTGGGCCACCTGCCCGCAGCCCGACGACGTCGTTTGACGGTCGCCTCCAGTGCCTCCATAATGGAGGAATAGTGGAGGCATGATGGCGATCCTGAACGTGAAGAACCTACCGGACGCCTTGTACCGGAAGCTCCAGGCCCGGGCGAAGCGCGAGCGCCGGTCGGTGGCGCAGGAGGTCACCCGGATTCTGAGCGAGGCCCTCGAGGCCAGCGAGCCGACTTCGATTCTCGACCTCCAGGGACTCGGGAAGGAACTGTGGAGGGGGGCAGACGCAGCGGCCCACGTTCGGGAGGAACGGGAGTCGTGGGACTGAGGGCAGCGGCCGGACGGGGACCGGTGGGTCTGGACACGGCCGTGTTCATTTACTTCATCGAAGAACACCACCGCTTCCTGCCGATCGTCCGGCCGTTGTTCGAAGAGGCCGATCGGGGCCGGCGCCAGCTGGTGACCTCGGTGCTCACGCTGATGGAAGTGCTCGTGGCCCCGTACCGGGCCGGCGACCGGGCGCTGGCCCGGCGGTACGACGTGTTGCTCACGCGCAGCCGCGGTGTTCGCCTGGTGGACTTCACGCGCGAGCACTTCCGAGCGGCGGCCCAGCTGCGGGCCGTCACCGCGGTCAAGACGCCGGATGCGCTCCAGCTCGTCAGCGCGATGGCGGCCGGGTGCACAACCTTCGTGACCAACGATCGCCGCCTTCCACCCGTGACGGGATTGCGGGTGCTGCTGCTCGACGACTTCGACGAGCCGTAGCCGCCCGCAGCCCGTAGCCCGCAGCCCGGCCTTGCCGGGCTTCGCCCGTTTTAGCTCATCCACAACAAGTACGACGCTGGTAGTATTTCGGACCGGCCGCCTAACATGCCTCCACGGCACAGCCTGCCGAAGGAGGCTCCTACGTCGTCACGGTCCCGGTCTCATTCCCGCTCATTCAAGCTCGTCACTGATTTCCTCGGGCGCGTGGCACTGCTTTCAGCCGCCGTCTGGTTGCTCGGCGGAAGCCTCGCGGCAGCTCAGTCGCCCCAGGGGAGCCTCGTCGGCACGGTCTACGATCCCAGCGGCGCCGTCATTGCCGGCGCCACCGTCACGGCCTCGTCGACCGGGACGGCGTTCTCGCGCACGGCTCGCAGCGGGAAGGCGGGGGAGTTCACGCTCGCGACGCTGCCCCCCGGCACCTACGAGCTCGTGGTGACGGCCCCCGGCTTCGCGCCCGATACCCGCACGCTGACCGTTGGCGTCGGTACGACGCCCTCGGTCGTCGTGACGCTGCAGCCGGCGGGCGTGCAGCAGGGGGTGACCGTGCGCGCCGCCCGGCCGTCGCTGGCGTCGCAGCCGCTCGATGCGACCAGCAACGTCCAGCAGACGGTGATCAGCGCGCAGGACCTGAAGACGTTGCCGCTGGCGCACCGCAGCTTCGCGAACATCGCGTACCTCGCGCCGATGACCGAGCCGGTGGAGCCTTCCGATCCGACCAAGGCGCGCATCACCGCCGTGTCGTTCGCCGGCAGCTCCGGGCTGAACGTCGACCTGTCGGTCGACGGCGGCAACGACAGCGACGACTACATCGGCGGCTTCCTGCAGAACATCTCGCCCGACGCCATCCAGGACTTCGTGGTGCGGACGTCGCAGTTCAACGCCGACACGTCGCACACCAACGGCGGCTCGGTGATCATCAGCACCCGCAGCGGCACCGATCAGTTCCACTGGTCGGGCGCCGGCTACTTCACCGGGCCCGGCCTGGTGGCGCGGAACACGCTGGACAACCCGGCGCCGAGCCCGAAGCCGCCCTATTCGCGCCAGGATGGATCGTTCACGCTGGGCGGACCGATCGCGCGGCAGAAGGCCTGGTTCTTCGCCTCGGCCGAGGGGGTGGCGGAGAACGCCAACATCTCCTACAACAACGACAGCCTCGCGCAGTTCCGCGCGCTCGCGCAGCTGGCGGCCAACGGCGACATCCCCGGCGTCTCTTCGATTGACGTGCCGACGTCGGTCTCGCAGCCGTTCCGCGACTTCCTGTTCACGGGCCGGGTGGACTGGGCGCAGTCGGACCGATCGCAGTGGTTCGTCCGGACGTCGATCGACCGCTACCACACGACCAACGACCTCGTGCAGCAGGGGACCCTGCCGTCGACCGGCGCGCTGACCCGGTCGCGCTACTTCACCGTGCTGGCCAGCCAGAACTACCAGTTCTCGCCGAACTGGCTCGGCACCCTGATGATGGAAGCGAGCCTGTTCGACCACACCGAGGATCGCAACTCGAACATCGGCCTCGCGCTGGCGTTCCCGTTCAGCTCCACGGCCCTTACGACGTCGGGTTTCGAGACCTTCGGCGACAACCAGTTCGTGACGCCCATCACCGCGTTCCCGGTCGCCCGCCGGCAGGAGAAGTACCAGTTCCGCTACGACCTGGTGCACCCCGCCGGCAACCACACCTTCAAGACGGGGGTCAATTTCATCCACGAGCCGGTGTTGAGCGGCCAGCTCGCCAGCAGCCGGGAAACGCTGGTGACGTTCCCCGAGAACCCGGCCTACTACCTGGCCAACCCGGCGGTCTTCGCCAGCGACTTCGCCGCCAACAGCACGTTCGTGCCGGCGAGCGACGGATCGTTCTCGCAGAACGTGCAGCGGCTCGGCCTCTACGCCCAGGACTCCTGGCGCGTGATCCCGTCGCTGACGCTGAACTACGGCGTGCGGTACGACACCACCTTCGGCCTGTTCATCGCCAGCGGGCGCGACCAGAGCCAGAACCCGGCCTACATCACGCTGCAGGCGCTGGGCATTCCGCTCGTCAACGGCATCCCCCACGACTACCGCAAGGCGATCGCGCCGCGGTTCGGGTTCGCGTGGGCCCCCGGCAACAGCGACCGCACGGTGGTCCGCGGCGGCGCCGGCCTCTACTACAACGACCTCGCCCAGAACGGGTGGGTCACGGCCTTCCAGGCGGTCGACCAGCCGTTCTCCGGCCTGCTGGGTCCCGGTGATCAGGGGACGCTGATCGACCCGGGGTACAAGACCCCGTACGCGCTGCAGGCCAGCCTCGGCTTCGAGCATGCCTTCCGCGACGGATGGCGGTTGAACGTCCAGTACCAGCACACCACCGGCGTCCACCAGTACCGGCTCTATCAGTACGTCAGCGGCTACACCCTGCCAGCCGATGCGCCGAGCATCAACCTGGCCCGCTCGGACAACCGCTCGCGCTACGACGGCCTGTCGGTCATCGTCAGCCACGAGCTGACGAAGCATTTCGAGGTCACCGCCAACTACACCCTGGCCAAGGCGCAGACGTGGGGCGCGACGGTCGGCGAGCTCTTCGACTACGTGAACCTCGTCACCAACGTGAACGACGCGTTCGGGCCGGGGGACTACGGGCCCTCGGGCGAGGACGTGCGGCACCGCGTCGTTCTCGCCGGCACGCTGCTGCTGCCGGGCGACCTGCAGGTCGCCACCCTCTCGCAGTTCGAGACCGCGCGCCCCTACACGCTGACCACGCCCGTTGACGTCAACAACGACGGCGTGGTCGGCAACGATCGCGCCGTGGTCAACGGCGTGCCGACGACGCTCGACGAGTTCCGGGGGACGCCGTACATGCAGGTCGACCTGCGGGTGAGCCGGACGTTCCGCCTGGCGGACAACATCACGCTGATGCCGTTCCTCGAGATGTTCAACCTGTTCGACCGGATGAACCCGGGGAACAACTACGTCCCCGACGTCAGTGTGCTCCCGGTCCCGCCCGGCCAGCTCGCGAACGTCCAGGACCTGTGCACCAACGCCGCCTGCACGGCCACCGTGCCGGTCACCAGCCTCAACCAGCTGCGGGTGCCGGCCGGCGCCCTCGGCGACTTCTTCGGGCCGGGCACGACCGTCGGCATCCCCTTCATGGCGCAGTTCGGGTTCCGGATGAGTTTCTGAACCTGTCGGCTCCGGGCTCCGGGCCATGGGCTCCGGAGTCCGGGCTGCGGGCTCCGGACCCCGTAGCCTGCAGCCCGAAGCCCGTAGCCCCGCGCCATCTCTCCGCGGCACTGATCCTCCCAAAGCTCTGCGCGGCAACGAGTTTGCTCTGTCCCTATTTGTCAGCTAAAGAACCATCGGACACCGCCGATTGCGTGATCTGACGACCGTTTTCTGGCGGCAGAGGTACGCCCCGGACGGCGGGTATTCATCTCGAACTCGGGATCATCAGTCAGGACGGATTCATCATGGTTGTCTTCATCACGCGTCAGTCTCGCAGGCTCGTTCCGCTGGTGGCGGCGTTGCTCGTGCTCGTTTCCGCCGCCTCCGGCCGCGCCCAGGGGGTGCAGACCGGCACGTTGCGCGGCGTCGTCCACGACGCGCAGGGGCTGGTCGTTCCCGGAGTCACGGTCGTGGTCACCTCGCCCGCGCTGCAGGGCGATCGCACGGTCGTGACGGGTACCGACGGCCTCTACGTGCTCCGTACGCTCCCGCCCGGCGTCTACCAGGTGGCGTTCTCGCTCGACGGTTTCGACCCGGTATCCAAGCAGGTCACCGTGCCGCTCGGCGGCGCGGTCGAGCAGGACATCACGCTGGCCGTGAAGGGGCATGCGGAGACGGTCACCGTGACGGCGCAGCTGCCGCCGCCGATGGCGAACCCGACGGTCGGGCTCGACATCACCAACAAGCAGGTGGACGCCCTCGCCTCGTCGCGCACGCTCTCGGGGATTGCCGAACTGTCGCCGGGCCTCACGACGGTGACGCCAAACACGGGGCAGGTGTCGATCAACGGTGCGTTCGGCTTCGACTCGATCTTCATGGTCGACGGCGTCGACGTGAACGACAACCTGTTCGGCTACCCGCAGACGCTCTTCATCGAGGATGCGGTCCAGGAAGTGCAGACGCTGACCTCGGGCATCCCGGCGGAGTACGGCCGGTTCACCGGCGGCGTGGTGAACGCGATCACGAAGAGCGGCGGCAACATCTTCTCGGGCAGCCTGCGGCTGAACCTCAACAACCCGGCCTGGAGCACGGTGACGCCGTTCGAGGCGTCGCACGACGTGACGCATCCCGACGTCCTCGGCAAGAACTGGGAAGGGACGTTCGGCGGGCCGATCCTGAGGAACCGGCTCTGGTTCTTCGGCGCCGGGCGCCTCCAGGACTCGACGTCGGCGACGTCGTTCTCGCGCACCGGCCTGGCGAACACCGAGAGCGACCAGAACCGCCGTGGGGAGATCAAGCTGACCGCCACCGTGGCGCCGTCGCAGACGCTGCAGGGCGGTTACCTGAACAACTCGACGACGATGGCCGGGCGGCCGTCGATTCCGGGCCTGAGCATCGACCCGGCGACGGTGACGACGGCAAAGGTGCCGAACTGGTACGCGTTCGCCAACTACAAGGGCGTGCTGAACAGCCACCTGCTGGCCGAGGCGCAGTACTCCGAGCGGAACTGGACGCGTGAGTCCGGTGGCACCGATCCGAACATCGTCAACTCGCCGTTCCTGGCCCTCACCGGCATGTGGCAGTACAACGCGCCGTACTTCGACCTGTCCGACCCGGAAGGGCGCAACAACCGGCAGCTGACCGGCAGCCTGACGGCGTTCTTGGACAAGGCGGGCCACCACGAGGTGAAGACCGGCTACGAGTGGTTCCGCAGCCAGCGGACGGGCGGCAACTCGCAGACGGCGACCAACTACGTGTTCCACGCCGACTACCTGACCGACGGCGCCGGCAACCCGGTGTACGACGCGCAGGGCCATCTCGTCCCGCTGTTCCAGCCGGGCTCGACGCTGGTCGAGTCCTACATGCCGCAGCGCAACGCGGTGCTGAACGTCGACACGCAGTCGGTGTACACGCAGGACCACTGGACCATCGGGCCGCGCCTGTCGGCCGACCTCGGCCTGCGCTACGAGCACGTGCACAGCGCCGACAGCCTGGGCGTCCAGGGGATCGACACGCAGACCTTCATGCCCCGGCTGGCGGTGGCGTGGGATCTGAAGGGCGACGGCTCGCTGATGGCGCACGCCACCTACGGGCACTACGCCGGCCGCTACAACGAGAACCAGATCGCCGCGAACTCCAACGTCGGCAACCCGGACGAGCTGATCCAGGTGTACACGGGACCGGCGGGGCAGGGACGTGACTTCGCACCCGGCTTCGACCCGGCGAACTACTTCACGGTCGCCGGCCTGTTCCCGACTGCCAACGTCTCGCTGGCGCCTGGGCTCCACACGCCGGTCACCAGGGAGTTCACGCTCGCCCTGGGCGGGCAGCTCGGCCGGCGCGGCTACGCCGAGGCGACCTACGTGTTCCGCCGCACCAACGGCCTGATCGAGGACACGATCTCGCTGGCCAACGGCACGACCGACGTCGTCAAGAGCGGCGTCGACTACGGCACCTTCACCAACATCGTCTACCGGAACTCGAACATCGCGACGCGGCAGTACCAGGGGATGGTGTTCGAGGCGAACTACCGGCTGCGCGACAACTGGACGGTGAACGGCAACTACACGCTGATGCTGCAGGACCGCGGCAACTACGAGGGCGAGGCGCCGAACCAGCCCGGGCTGGTGTCGATCATCGGGAACTATCCCGAGGCGTTCGACGCGGCGCGGTCCTACCCGATGGGGAACCTGCAGGACTACCAGCGGCACCGCCTGCGCGTCTGGACCGTCTACGACTGGGATCTCGGGGCGCGCGGCGACCTCAGTCTGTCGGGGCTGTGGCGGGTCGATTCGGGGCAGGTGTACAGCTACACGGCGACCATGCCGCTGACCAGCGTCCAGCAGGCGCTGCTGGCCGCGTATCCCGATCAGCCGGGGAGTCAGACGGTGTTCTTCGACGGACGGGGCACGGGCCACTTCAAGGGCTCCAGCCTGTTCGACGTCGCCCTCAACTACGACGTGCCGGTGTTCCGGACGCTGCGGCCCTGGGTGAAGCTGAGCGTCTACAACGTGTTCAACAGCCTGCCGCAGATCGCCTGGAACACGACGATCCTGCCCGATCCGAACAGCCCGAAGGACAGCCTCGGGCTGCCGACCGGCTACCTCCTGGCGCCGGGCTACGGCCAGGCCGACAGCAACGCCGACTACCCGTCGCCGTATCGCGGCGTGACGGGCGGCCGGACGTTCCTGGTGTCGGCGGGCATCCGGTTCTAGGCCGCACGCGCGTCCGCCTGCGGGCGGGCGCGTCGATCTCGGAGTCGTTCCGTTTGCCGGTCGCCGCTCCTCCTCCCGGGGCGGCGGCCGGCTCTTCTTGTTTCTGGCGGATGCGCGCCGCGGCGCCCCTCCGCTCGTCACTCCACGGGAGGGGCCACCCGTTCGTCCGTCGTCACTTCCGGCGGTCCTGCTCCTCGAGGTCGAGTTCGTGATGCAGGCGCTCGGCGCAGGTGGGGCAGATGCTGTGGCTGAAGTACGTGTTGGTGTGCTTCAGCAGGTACTCCTCGACCGAGTGCCAGTAGTCGTTGTCGTCCCGAATCCGCTTGCAGTAGGAGCAGATGGGGAGGAACTGCTGCAGCGTCTTCACCTCGGCGAGCGCGGCTTCCAGGTCCTGCACCAGGCGCTCGCGCTCCGCCGCGGCCGCCTTGATCTCGGTGACGTCGCGCGCGATCCCATAGATGACCCCGTTGGCGGGATCGGCGGTCGAGGTCCAGAGCAGCCACCGGTACGACCCGTCCTTGCAGAGGTACCGGTTCTCGAAGTGCCGTGCCTGCCCGCCACTGCGGACGTCGCGGTTCTGGTTGAGCGTCCGCTCGCGATCGTCGGGATGCACGAACTCGATGAAGGGCTTCGACATCAGCTCTTCCGGCGTGAAGCCCAGCGTCCGCTGCCAGGCGGAGTTGACCCGCCGGAAGCGGCCGTCGAAGCCGAGAAAGCAGAGCATGTCGATCGACAGGTCGAAGAAGCGCGCCTCGGGTTCGCGCATGGACAACTCCGTGTGCCGCAAGGGTGACCGGGCCGAACAGGATATCTTCGCACGAAACGCCCGGGCCCGAGGGGGCCGGTCCCGTGCGCCGTCCGTTTCCGGGCAGGGCGCGCCCGACAACTTCACGCTGCCGCCTCTCGTCTAACCGCGGCATGCAGACCCTGTTCCGCGACATCCGCCAGGCGCTCCGCCAGTTGCGCCGCGCGCCCGCCTTCACGGCGACCGCCCTGCTGACGCTGGCGATCGGGATTGGCGCCAACACCGCCATCTTCACCCTGGTCCATGGCGTCCTGCTGAGCTCGCTGCCCGTGGCGAACCCGGCGCAGCTCTACAAGTTCGGCGACACGTTCAACTGCTGCGTGGAAGGCGACCTGCTCGGCGACTGGTCGATGATCTCGTATCCGTTCTACCTCCAGGCCCGCGACCACACGCCGGCGTTCGAGTCGCTCGCCGCGGCGCAGGCCGGCCGGCGGAGCCTCAGCGTCCGGCCGATGGGGTCGAGCGAGCCGGCCCAGCCGTTCCGCGGCGAGTTCGTCTCCGGGAACTACTTCACGACGCTCGGCATCCGGGCGTTCGCGGGCCGCCTGCTCGCGCCGTCGGACGATCGCCGGGGCGCGCCACCGGTGGTCGTGGCGAGCTACCGCGCGTGGCAGAAGTACGGACTGAATCCCTCGCTGATCGGCCGGACCCTCACGATCAACAGCGTCGCCGTGACGCTGGCCGGCATCACGCCGCCCGCTTTCTTCGGGGATCGGCTCGGCGCCGATCCCCCGGACTTCTGGCTGCCGCTCGCCACCGA
>JAGWRA010000087.1 GCA_028876655.1 Acidobacteriota bacterium
AGCCGGCCCGGCCGCGGCAGCCACGCGCCCTTGGGCAGAGCGGCGCGCGCCCCCTCGATGTAGGCCGGGACGACCGGCAGGTTCAGCTCCACGGCCAGGAAACCGGCGCCGCGCTTGAACGGCCGCAGGTCGCCCCCGACCGACCGCGTCCCTTCGGGAAACGCAATCAGGTGCACGCGCTCGGCGCGCACGGTCCGGCCGCATTCCTCCACCGTGCGCCGAAGCGCGGCCGACGGCGCGCCCGACCGGTCGATGCCGATGATGTTCAGGACGCTGCGGGTGACACGGCCGGTCCGGGACTGCGGGGCGAAGTAGTCGGTGGCGGCGAGCAGCCGGAACGAGGAGAACGGCAGGCGGGCGGCCACCATCAAAGCGACCGAATCGAGGTGGCTGGTGTGATTGCTGCAGATCAGCGAGGGCTCGCCGGGAAGCGCGCCCGACACGCGGAGCGGCAGGTACAGCCGGAACACGGCGCGCGCGAACCACTCGAATCCCTGTTTCAAGGCACGCGGCCCGCTGGTCATCTTCACTCGCGCTCACCGGCGCAACCAGCACACGTCGCCTGCCGTCACGTCGGAACGAAGGCCTTTACCGATCTGGCGAGGGCCGCGCGGGGCCGCAAGCGGAGTGGTGTGGGTGGTGCGCAAGGTTTGGTACCGGTACGGGGATTCGAACCCCGGTCCCGTGGCTGAGAACCACGTGTCCTGACCCCTAGACGATACCGGCACCCTCGGGGTGAACCCCCATTTTCGCAAACACTCGCCTCGAAGGTCAACCACACCGCGGCCGCGCCGCCGGAAAATCACCGCGGCTGAGCTCGGAACGCACGGTACAGCCACGACTTACCGCGGTATCATGGCTGCCATGCGCATCTCCCGTGCCCTGCTCCTGCTGCTCGTCCTCGTGCTGGTCGCCGGCGGCATCACCTGGTTCGCTGCGGGCCGTGCGACGCCGCCCGTCCTCGACATCCACTCACCGCTGCGCGTCGTCGGCCAGAAGGGGACCTTCGAGGTCTCGGCCGAAGGTCCCGGCGGCCACTTCACGACGCTCGACGTCATCGCCGAGCAGGACAACCGCCAGTACCCGCTCTTCGCGCTGAACGATCCGCGCCAGGGGTCGATGCGCCAGGAATCGGCCGATCGCGTCCTCGTCACCGGCCCCTTCGGCAGGCAGGCCGTGCCGGAGCTGCACGCCGGCCCGGTGCGGATCGTGGCCACGGCGACGCGGCGCGTCCTCTTCGGCCTGCGGTCGGTGTCGGCCACGACAGCCCGCACGATTCAGGTCGACCTCACGGCGCCGCTCGTGCAGGTGCTGTCGACCAAGCACTACATCAACCAGGGCGGATCGGAAATGGTCGTCTACCGCGTCTCGCCGCCGACGGCCGACTCCGGCGTGCGTGTGGGGAACGTCGAGTATCCCGGCTTCGACGCCTCCGGTGCCGGCGTCCCCGGCAACGATCCGGGGCTGAAGGTCGCCTTCTTCGCGCTGCTCTACGACCAGGACCCGAACGCGCCGATGGAAGTGTTCGCGCGCGACGAGGCGGGCAACGAAGGGACCGCGGAATTCGATCACCAGGTCTTCCCCAAGGAGTTCCGGCACAGCAAGATCCAGATCACCGACGCCTTCCTCGAGCGCGTCGTCCCGCCGATCATCCAGCAGACGCCCTCGCTCGGCGTCACCATCAGCGGTCCGAAGGATCTGGTGCCGGCCTTCCTGAAGGCCAACGGCGAGCTGCGGCGGATCGACGCCGAGAAGATCGCGTCGTTCGCCGCGCAGACCTCGCCGCGGATCCTCTGGGACGGCCCGTTCGTCCAGCTCGGCAATTCGGCCGTCGAATCGGCGTTCGCCGACTTCCGGACCTACATCTACGACGGCAAGGAGATCGACCATCAGGTCCATCTCGGCTACGACCTCGCCTCCATCGCCAACGCGCCCGTGAAAGCGGCCAACGCCGGCAAGGTGCTCTTCGCCAGCTACCTCGGCATCTACGGCAACTGCATCATCATCGACCACGGCATGGGGGTGCAGTCGCTCTACGGCCACCTCTCCTCGTTTGCCGTCAAGCCGGGCGAGATGGTCCAGAAGGGCCAGCTCATCGGCCACTCCGGAGAGACCGGCATGGCGGGCGGCGACCACCTCCATTTCACGATGCTGGTGGACGGACACATGGTGAACCCGGTCGAATGGTGGGATCCCCACTGGATTGCCGACCGGATCACCCGCAAGCTGGTCGCCGCCGGGGCGCCCGCCGGCACGCTCTCGGGGACGCCGGTCGGCCACTGACCACCGGGCGGGCCCGTTCCGGCCACTTTTCCGCCGGTTTACAGGGGCCGGGGGGTGCGATTATCATGGTCCGCGGTGCGTCGGTCGCATCCCCTGTACTGAGACGTACGACCACCTGCCGGGTCCCCCGTCTCCTTCGTTCCGGCAACGGTGACAACGGTCATGCGTGGAGCGCGTGTTCGCCTCGCCCTCGTCGGCCCGCTTGCGCTGGTGGCGGCCCTCTCGGTGGCCTCGTGCGGAGGGAGCTCGCCTACGAAGCCGGCCGCCGACACGGCCCCGACCGCCCCGGCAAAGACGGTCGACCCGGCCACGGCCGGCACGATCACGGGCCGCATCGTCTTCCAGGGGACGCCGCCCGAGAACCCGGTCATCGACATGCAGACCGAGCCGGCGTGCGTGGCGGACTACAAGGGGCTGCCGCCGCCCCGCCAGCCGTATTACGTGGTGGGCAAGGATGGCGGTCTGGCGAACGTGTTCGTCTACGTGAAGTCGGGGCTCGACGGCTACACGTTCCCGGTGCCGACCACGCCGGTGGAGATCGATCAGCAGCACTGCCAGTACGTGCCGCACGTCTTCGGCATCCGCGTCGGGCAGCCGCTGCTCATCGTGAACTCCGACCCGTTCCTCCACAACATCCACGCGCACGCGACGGTGAATGCGGAGTACAACACGGGGCAGCCGCTGCAGGGGATGAAGACCACGCACGTCTTCACGAAGCCGGAGGTGATGGTCCCGTTCCAGTGCGACGTCCACCGCTGGATGAACGCGTACGCCGGCGTGATGCCGAACCCGTACTTCGCGGTGACCGCCGCCGACGGCACCTTCTCCATCAAGACGCTGCCGCCCGGGCACTACGTCCTCGCCGCCTGGCACGAAAAGCTGGGCGAGCAGACGATGGACGTGACGATCGCGCCGCAGCAGACCCAGACGGTCTCGTTCACGTTCAAGGCTCAGTGAGCCGCACGAAGCAAGAAGGCATGATGTTGGGAGATCTCGCGAAGCCGGCCGGCGCGGATGCCGTCGAGCTCGCCGTCGAACCGGGCGTCCTGTCGCGGGCGCGCCTGGCCGACTACGTCGCGCTGACCAAGCCGCGGCTCAACGGCCTCGTCATCGCGACCTCGGCCGCCGGCTACTACCTGGGCGCGGGCGACGCCTTCAGCCTGTTCACCTTCAGCCACCTGGTCGTCGGCACCGCGCTCGTGGCGGGCGGCTCGGCGGTCTTCAACCAGGTCTACGAGCGCGAGACCGACCAGCTGATGCGCCGCACGCGGCTCCGGCCGCTGCCCGACGGGCGCGTGCAGCCGGCCGAGGCGCTGGTCTTCGGCACCGCGCTGGCCGGGGCGGGTCTCATCGATCTCGCCCTCGGCACGAACCTGCTCGCGGCGCTCGTCGCGCTGGTCACGCTCGTCACCTACGCGGTGATCTACACCCCGATGAAGCGTCGCTCGTCGCTCGCGACGCTCGTCGGCGCCGTGCCGGGGGCGCTGCCGCCGATGATCGGCTGGGCCGCGGGCCGCGACCTGCTCACGATCCACGCCTGGACGCTGTTCTCGATCGTCTTCCTCTGGCAGATGCCGCACTTCCTGGCCATCTCCTGGATGTACCGCGAGGACTACGCCCGCGCCGGCTTCCCGCTGCTGCCGGTCATCGAGCCGGACGGCCGCAGTACCGGCCGCCAGGCGCTGATCTACGCCGCGGCGCTGCTGCCCGTCAGCCTCATCCCCTGGATGATCGGCCTGGCCGGCGGCACCTACTTCGTCGGCGCGCTGCTGCTCGGCGGCGCGCTGCTGCTGCTGGCCGCCCGCTTCGCCGTGGAGCGGACCACCACGGCCGCCCGGCGGCTGTTCTTCGGGTCGATTACGTACCTCCCCCTGCTGTGGGGCCTGATGATTCTCAATCGCATCCGGCTCTGAACTGGAGCGCCCGTCGCCGTGACCGGTCCGCCCGCCCTGGACATCTCCCATCTCTCCTACACCTACGGCGATCGCCGCGCCCTCGACGACGTCAGCCTCCAGGTCGCGCCCGGTGAAATCTTCGGCCTGCTCGGTCCCAACGGCGGCGGCAAGACGACGCTCTTCCGGATCGTCTCGACGCTGCTGCCGATCCAGCAGGGCTCGGTGCGGGTCTTCGGCGACGACGTCGCCTCGCAGGCCGCCGCGGCGCGCCGGCGCATGGGCGTCGTCTTCCAGTCGCCCGCCCTCGACATCCGGCTGACTGTCCTCGAGAACCTCCGGCACCACGGCCATCTCTACGGCCTGCACGGCGCGACGCTGCGCGACCGGATGGCCGACGTGCTCGCCCGCGTCCGGCTGCAGGACCGCGCCCGCGATCTCGTGCAGACGCTCTCGGGCGGCCAGCGCCGCCGCGTCGAGGTCGCCAAGGCGATGCTGCCGAACCCCGCGCTGCTCGTCCTCGACGAGCCCAGCACGGGCCTGGACCCGTCGGCCCGCCGCGACCTCGGCGACGACCTCCGGGGGCTGCGCGATCGCGCAGGCACGACGGTCGTCCTGACGACGCACCTGATGGACGAGGCGGCCGGCTGCGACCGGGTCGCCATCCTGCACGAAGGCCGCCTGGTGGCGCTCGGCACGCCGGCGGCGCTCACGGCCGAGGTCGGCGGCGACATCGTCCAGATCACGACGCGCGAACCGCAGGCGCTCGCCGAGGCAGTGCGGGCCCGGTTCGCCGTCGAGCCGCGGATCGTCGACGGCCAGCTGCGGATCGAGCGCCCGCGGGCGCACGAGTTCGTGCCGCAGCTCGTCGAGGCGTTCCCCGGGGCGATCGACGCGGTCACCTTCGGCAAGCCGACGCTCGAGGACGTCTTCGTCCGGCACACCGGCCGGCGCCTGGAGTGAGATGCTGCTGGCCGCCTACACCCTCTGGTCCCGCGAGATCGTCCGGTTCTACCGGCAGCGCAGCCGGATCGTCGGCGCGCTCGGCACGCCGCTGATCTTCTGGGTCCTCATCGGATCGGGCCTCGGCCAGTCGTTCCAGGCGGCGCCGGGCGTGCCGCTGCAGGGCGGCTATCTCGAGTACTTCTTCCCCGGCACGCTGGCGCTGATCCTGCTGTTCACCGCCATCTTCTCGACCATCTCGATCATCGAGGACCGGCAGGAAGGGTTCCTGCAGGGCGTGATGGTGGCGCCGGTGCCGCGGATGGCGATCGTGCTGGGCAAGATCCTGGGCGGGACGACGCTGGCGGTGATGCAGGGGGTGATCTTCCTCGCGCTCGCGCCGCTGGCCCACGTGCACCTGCGGGACTTCGGCGACCTCGCCTACCTGGTCGTCTTCGTGTCGTTCGGCCTGACCGGCCTCGGCTTCCTGATGGCGTGGCTGTTCGACTCGACGCAGGGCTTCCACGCCATCATGAACCTCGTGCTCTTCCCGATGTGGATCCTGTCGGGCGCGCTGTTCCCGGCGGCCGGCGCGGCCGGCTGGGTCCGGGCGATCATGCTGGTGAACCCGCTGACCTACGGCGTGACGGCGCTGCAGGAACTGCTGCTGAACCAGGCGACCGCCTGGCCGTCGCTCGACGTCTGCCTGGCGGTCGTGGGAGGGTTCGCAATCCTGACGCTCGTCGCCGGCGCGATACTGGTCGCAAAGAAGGCGAACTGACATCGTACGCGGTACGTCGTACGTGTCCGCACGTTGTACGTTGGACATCGCACGTTGTACGTGACACTCGTCTCCCTATGCTCCCTCTCAACGATCTCCCCGCCCTCAACGCCATCCTGAACAGCACCGCCGCCGTGCTGCTCGTCGCGGGATACGTCTTCATCCGGCAGCACCGCATGGCGCCGCATCGCGCCTGCATGCTCGCCGCGATCGCCGTCTCCGCCGCGTTCCTGGTGTCGTACCTCGTCTACCACGCCCAGGTGGGCGATGTCCGGTTCCCGGGACACGGGGCGATCCGCGTGCTGTACTTCGTCATCCTCATCCCGCACGTCATCCTCGCGATGTTCGTGCTGCCGCTGGCGCTGGTGACGGCCACGCTGGGGCTGCGCGCCCGCTATGCGACGCACCGGCGGATTGCCCGCTGGACCTTCCCGATCTGGCTCTACGTGTCGGTGACGGGCGTCATCATCTACCTGATGCTCTACCGGCTGTACTGAGCGAGGTCGCCGGCGCACGCGGCGAACCGCCCCGGTTGCAGCGCCTTACGGCCCGGCTTATCGCGGGCGCCGTTGTCTTCCCGGCCCACTTGGCTGTAAACTGTCTTCGCATATATACTTATTGGCTCCGGTCAGCACGTGTCCGACTGGCGCTCCAAGCGGTTCCCCGATCATGGAGCCGGGCGCGGCAGGAGACAGGCGAGCAGCACACTTTGAGGAGTATTCAGATGCGTCTACGGCTTCATCTTCGGGCGTGCCTGGTGGCGCTCTGCGTCATCGGGTTCGCGGGCCCCGCGCTGGCCCAGATCGGGCGTGTTGGCGGCAGCGTGAAGGATTCCAGCGGCAAGCCGGTCGTGGGCGCCAAGGTCACGGCCGACAACCCGAGCGCGTCGCCGAGCCACTTCGAGACCAAGACCGACAAGAACGGCGACTTCTCGCTGATGGGGATGTCCAACGGTGTCTGGACGCTCACGGCGAGCGCCGACGGTTTCGCGCCCTCGTCGGGCAAGCTCAACGTGGCGACGATCCACTCGAATCCACCGGTCGACTTCACGCTGAAGCCGGGCACGGGCGGCGGGTCGTTCGCCGGTGTGAACACGAAGGAGCTGCAGGGCGACCTGACGGCGGCCGACGCGCTGTTCAACTCGAAGCAGTACCAGCAGGCGATCGACGCCTACGAGGCGATCCTCAAGAAGGCGCCGACGCTGACGGTGCTGAACATGCAGATCGGGGCGGCGTACCGGAACATGAAGGAGTACGACAAGGCCCTGGCGGTCTACGACGACATGCTGAAGGCCGATCCCAACGACGAGAAGGCGATCGTCGCCATCGGCATGACCCAGCTCGAGAAGGGCGATCTGGCGGCCGCCGAGCAGACGCTGACCAAGGCGGCGCAGAGCCTCAGCGCCACCCGCGAGGTCTTCTACTCGCTGGGCGAGGTGAAGTTCGCGAAGAACGAGCCGGACGAGGCGGCCAAGTGGTACCAGAAGGCCGCCGACACCGATCCGAACTGGGGCAAGCCGCTCTTCAAGCTCGGGCTGGTGGCGCTCAACAAGGGCGACAAGGCCGCCGCGCTGAAGTACATGGAGAAGGTGGTCCAGGTCGACCCCACGTCCCCGGAAGCGGCCCAGGCCAAGGCGATCATCCCGCAGCTGCAGCCGGGCGGCGAGATCCGCTGAGCGCTCGGTCCACGGACGCGGGATTTTCCAGTCCGGACGCTCGATGTCGAAGGCTTCCCGGCGCCGGCCGCCCGCGCGGCCGGCGCCTGCATCATCCTCCCGCCGCTCCTGGCGCGCCGCGCTCGTCATCGGCCTGGTCGGGCTCGGCGTCGTCATCGCGGCCGCCACCGGCTGGCGCTACGCCCGCACCTCGTCTCCCATCAGCGGCCCGATCGTCCTCATCTCCATCGACACGCTGCGCGCCGATCACCTGCCGGTGTACGGCTACCAGCACGGCGACACGCCGAACATCGACGCGCTCGCCCGCGACGCCGTCGTCTTCGAGCACGCCTACACGCAGGCCCCCCAGACGCTGCCGGCGCACGCGTCGCTGCTGACCGGCGAGCTGCCGTTCCAGGACGGCGTCCGCGACAACCTGGGGTTCATCCTGAAGCCGGGGACCGACACGCTGGCGCGCCAGCTCGACGCACGCGGGTTCACGACGGGAGGCGTCGTCTCGTCGTTCGTGCTGCGGAAGGAAACGGGCATCGGCCAGGGGTTCGACTTCTTCGACGCCAGCCTGCCCTCCTCGTCGCCCGACCTGTCGCTGGGTGATGTGCGCCGCGACGGCGCCGACTCGGAGGCGGTCGCGGAACGCTGGCTCGACCAGCAGGCCTCGTCGCGTTTCTTCCTGTTCCTCCACCTGTACGACGTCCACCGGCCGTACATCACCCGGCCGGCCTTCTCGACCCTCGCGCCGTACGACCAGCAGGTGTCCTACGACGACGAGATGGTCGGACGGCTCCTCGACGCGCTGAAGCGGAAGAAGCTCTACGAACAGGCGACCATCATCCTCGTCTCGGATCATGGCGAGGGGCTGGGCGACCACGGCGAGCAGGAGCACGGCGTCTTCCTGTACAACGACACCGTCCACGTCGCCTTCATCGTGAAGATGCCGGGCAACCAGCGGGCCGGCACGCGGATCGCCGAGCCGGTGCAGCATATCGACGTCGTCCCGACGATCCTCGACCTGGTGCACGCCCCGCGCCCGGCCGGCCTGCTCGGCCGGTCGCTGCGCCCGCTGCTCGAGGGGACGGGCAAGGTCCCGGAGACCGGGATCTACGCCGAAGCGATGTACCCCCGCTACCACTTCGGCTGGAGCGCGCTCTACTCGCTCACCGACTCGCGCTACCGCTACATCCGCGCGCCGCATCCCGAGCTGTACGACCTGCAGCGCGACCCCGGCGAGCGCCACAACATCCTCGACGACCGCCCGCGCGTCGCCGAGGCGATGGCCGGCGCCCTGGCGCAGATCATGGCCGGCGCGAAGGAACAGGCGCCGGCGCAGGTGTCGGCCGACACGCTCGAGCGGCTGCAGTCGCTCGGCTACGTCGGGACCGTCTCGAGCACCCCGAGCGACACGCCCGACTCGAAGCTGCCCGACCCGAAGGACAAGATCCAGGTGCTCGAGGCCTATCGGAACGCGGTCGACCTGGCCGATCACCGCGAGTTCGCGCAGGCGATCGCCGGCCTGCAGAAGGTCGTGGCGGCCGAGCCCGAGATGGCCGACGTCTGGGACCAGATTGCGAGCCTGTCGCTGCGCACCGGGCAGCCGAAGGAAGCCGCCGAGGCGTACAAGCACCTCGTTACGCTGAAGCCCGATCGGCCGAACGGCTATCTCGGCATGGCCACCGCGCTGCTGCAGTTGAAGCAGTACGACCAGGCGATCGAGCACGCGCGGCTCGCGGCCAGCGTCACGCCGAAGGACGATCCGATCGGTGCAGCCACGGCCCACGCCCTCATTGCCAAGATCGCCATGGCCGAGGGGAACGCCGCGCTGGCGAACCAGGAGGCCGCCGCGGCCGAGCAGTTCGACCCGACGCTGCCGATGAAGGCGTACATCGCGGCGCGGCTGCTCTACAACCAGGGGAAGTACGCCGAGGCGGTGCCGCTGTTCGAGCAGGCACTGGCGGCCGTCAAGAAGCGGTCGACGCAGATCCCGGAACTGCACTTCTACGCCGGCGACTCGCTCGCCCGCCTCGACCGCTACGCCGAGGCGGAACGGCAGTTCCGGGAAGAGCTCCACTACTTCCCTCAGAACATCCGGGCCTACGCGAGCCTCGCCATGCTGTACCGGGCGGCCGGCAACGACGCCGCCTCCGAGCAATCGATTCAGGCGTTGCTCACGGCCTCGCCGCTTCCCGAGAGCTACGCGACAGCCGCCAAGCTGTTGACGGTGTTCGGCGAACCGCAGAAGGCCGCGGCGGTGCGCGAGGAGGCGCGGCGCCGCTTCGGCGCGGTCGCGGCGCGGCCCCAGTAGCGGACCCCGGGAACACAGATTCATGAGCAAACGCCGTCGCGGCCCGTCGGGGCCCCGCCCGCAGCAACCGGCGAAGGCCGCTCCCGCCAGCGGAACTGGCGCCGCAGCGCGCCGCCGGCCGCGGTGGCTGCTCCCCGCCGGGATGATCGTCCTGCTGGCCGCCGCCGGCGCCGCGGCGCTCCTGCTGGTTCCCCGCCGGCCCGTGGCGCGCCTCGATCGCGACGCCAACCAGAACGTCCTGCTCATCACCCTCGACACGCTGCGCGCCGACGCCCTGAGCTGCTACGGAGGGCCGGCCCACACGCCGAACCTCGATCGGCTGGCGCGCGACGGCGTCCGCTTCGATTTCGCGCACGCCCAGGCCGTCCTCACCCTGCCGTCGCACACCAGCATCCTCACGGGCCTCTACCCGTTCCAGCACGGTGTCCGCGACAACAGCGGCTTCCGCCTGGCCGCCGGCACGCCGACGATGGCGACGATCCTGCAGAGCGACGGCTGGGCGACCGGCGCGTTCGTCAGCGGGTTCCCCCTGAACGCCCGGTTCGGGCTGAACGCCGGCTTCACCGTCTACAACGACGACTTCGGCGAGACGGCCGGTCCGGCCGACTTCCAGCTGGCCTCGCGGACGGCCGATCAGGTCGTGCCGCTGGCCGAGCACTGGATCGAGCAGCAGCAGGGGCGCTGGTTCGAGTGGCTCCACCTCTTCGACGCCCACGCGCCGTACGACCCGCCACCGCCGTTCAACCGCGAGTACGCGGGCCGGCCGTACTACGGCGAGGTGGCGTTCATCGACAAGGAACTGGGGCCCCTCTTCGATCGCCTGCGGACGCTCGACCGGCCGACGCTCGTCATCGTCACCGGCGACCATGGCGAGGCGCTCGGCGAGCACGGGGAGCAGACCCACGGGATCTTCGCCTACGAGCCGACACTGCGGATTCCGCTGATCGTCGCGCAGATCGACCCCGGCGAACGCGATCCGCGCCGCGGCGAGGTGTCAGACGTAGGCGCACGGCACGTGGACATCCTGCCGACCGTGCTCGACGCGCTGAAGCTGTCCGGGCCGGCCGATCTGCCCGGCCGGACGCTCCTGCCGGCGGCGCAGCGGCAGCGCGGCGCGGCGCCGCGTCCGTCCTACTTCGAGTCGATGGGGCCGATGCTGAACCGCGGCTGGGCGCCGCTCGAAGGCGTGATCCTCGGGCACGAGAAGTACATCGACCTGCCGCTGCCCGAGCTGTACAACCTGCGGACGGATCCGAACGAGCAGAACAACCTGATCGACGTCGCCGCCGACGCCACCGAGCGGCGGACGCTCGAGCACGCGCTCAGCGAGTTCCACGCCGACCTGCCGGGGGCCCGCCGCACGGAGTCGCCCGAGGTCGTGGCCGAGCTCCAGTCGCTCGGCTACACCTCCGGGTCGGCACCGCGCAAGGCGCAGTACACGGCCGACGACGACCCCAAGCGCCTCATTGCGCTCGACCAGGAGATCCACAAGGCGGTCGACCTGTACGAGCGGCACCACCTGAATCAGGCGATTGCCCTCTACCAGCAGATCGTCGCGCAGCGGCCGATGTCGGTCGCCTACCAGCACCTCGCGTTCATCTACTGGGAATCCGGACAGGTGGGCCAGGCGATGGCGACGCTGCACCAGGCGATCCAGCACGGCGTGCGGGACCACGACATCCAGGTGCAGCTGGCCACTTACCTCTCCGAGACCGGCCGGCCGCAGGACGCCCTGCCTATTCTCGAGGCCGTGACGAAGACGCGGCCGGATGCCGTGGACGCGTTGAACGCGCTGGGGATTGCCCAGGCGCGCCTGGGGCGCATCAAGGACGCCATGGGCACCTTCCAGAGGGTCCTCGCGCTGGACCCGGCCGACGACATGGCGATGGAGAACATGGGCTCGGTCTACCTCGGCGAGAACGATCTGGTGCACGCGGAGGACGCCTTCCGGAAGGCGCTGCAGGCGAACCCCAGGTCGTCGACGGCCCGCTCGGGCCTGGGCGTCGTCGAGCTGAAGACGGGGCGGACGGCCGAAGCGGTGGCGGACTGGCGGCAGGCGATCGCCCTCAACCCGACCAACTACGACGCCCTGTACAACCTGGCGGCCGAGCTGGTGCGCGAAGGGGACGCCGGGGTCGCCCGGCCGGTGGTGGAACAGTTCGTCCGGACCGCGCCACCCAGCCTGTATGCCGACGACATCCGGGCCTTTTCGGCCTGGCTCGCCCGGACGCAGGGGCAGCCCTGAAGCCGGGCTGCGTGGTACAATCGAGGTCTCTTTTCTTTCACAATCCGGGTGGTCTTTCCAGGAGTCGGTATGAGGTCTGCCGCCGCTCTTGCACTTGCTGCGGCTCTGGTGGTTCCCACCTTCGCGGCGGCGCCGCCGCAGGCCGCACCGCCCCAGGGTGAGCCGACCTTCAAGGCGGGCGTCGAGCTGGTCCGGCTGGACGTCCAGGTCACCACCGACGCCGGGCGGCCGATCGAGGACCTGCGGCAGCACGAGGTGCAGGTCATCGAGAACGGCCGGCCGCGACCGGTGCTGTTCTTCCAGCACGTCCGGCAGCCGTCGGTGTCCTACCTGGACGCGGCCGCCCGGACGATCGGCAGCGAGGTCTCCACGAACCAGGGGGCGCCGCGCGGCCATCTCTACGTGCTCGTCTTCGATCAGGACCACATCACCTCGGGGACCGAGCAGAAGGTGCGGCGCGCGGCCGAGGCGTTCCTGAAGGCCCGGCTGCGGCCCGGCGATCGGGTCGCCGTGTACGGCCTCCCCGGTCCCGGTCCGCGGATCGGCTTCACCGGCGACCTGAGGCTCGCCGACGCCGAACTGCGGAAGGTGCGCGGCGGCCTGGACCGGATCGGCCTCGGCGGGCTCGGGTCGATGAACGTGGACGAGGCCTACGAGATCCTGCGCGGGAACGAGGCCGTGCTCGAACGGGTCGTCGAGGGGCGCTCGCAGGCCGCCACCAGCTCGAACATCCTGGCCGACGTGGCGCGGCCGGGCATCGGCGAGGATCTGACGACGGCCCGCCAGCTGGCGAGGGAGGACGCCCAGACGATCGTCGCCAATGCCGATCAGAAGACGCGGCTGTTCCTGAGCTCGTTCGCGGACCTGATCCGCAGCCTGCGGCTCGTCGAGGGACGCAAGACGATCCTGCTGTTCTCGGACGGGTTCTTCGGCGACCACATCTCGAGCCAGCTCGAGAACGTCGCGGCGGCGGCCGCGCAGTCCTACAGCGTCATCTACGCGTTCGATCTCAACAACCGCTCGATCGACCTGAGCCAGAGCTACGGCGGCCGTGGCAACGACCAGCAGGTGGAGATCGAGGATCGGATCTCGCCGCTCGCCACCCTCTCGATCGAGACCGACGGCCGGCTGTTCAACGACGCCGGCGACTGGCTCCCCCGCGCGATCGACACGGTGGCGGCGGCGTCCGGGGATTACTATCTGGTCGGCTTCGAGCCGTCGCCCGACGCCCTGCGGCACCGCGACGGCTATCACCCGGTGACCGTCCGCGTCAGCCGGCCCGGGGCGCACGTCAGCACGCGCACCGGCTACGCCCTCGAGCCGCTGCCGACCCCGGCCGATCGCCGGCAGTCGATCAACGCCGCCCTCTCGGCACCGTTCCCCGAACAGGGCCTGCCGGTCGACTACACCACCTACGAGCTGCGGGGATCCTCGACCGATCAGGCGCGAGTCGTGCTGAGCGCCTCGGCGGAGCTGCCGCTGGCCACGAAGCAGCACAAGACCGCCGATATCGTCTTCGTCACCCGGAGCGCCGAGGACGGACGGGTCGTGGCGAGCGGAACCGATACGATGGCGCTCCCGACGCAGGCGCCACCGGGGGCCACCTCCGGCACCGGCACGTATCAGGTGAAGTTCGACGCGCCACCGGGCGACTACCTCATGCGCGTCATCGTCCGCGAGCCGGGCGGCCTGGTCGGCAGCGCCGATCGACGGTTCACCGTGCGGCCGCTCGGCGGCCCGGGCGTGACGGTCAGCGATCTGATCCTGGGGACGCCGCGCGTCGGCCGCCTGCCGGCGCAGCCGCGTGCCTGGACGAACGACGTGCTCGACGGCTTCGTGCAGCTGTACGCCCGGACACCAGGGCCGCTGCAGGAGGCGACCGTCTCGTTCGCCATGTCGCCGCTCGGCTCCAGCGGCTCGGGTCTGACGCTGACCGGCCGGCCGCTGCAGGTCGTGAACGATCCGGCGGGCCTCGAGCGCGACGTCACGTTCCAGCTGCCCCTGGGCGAAACCCCGCCGGGCACCTACCTGGTGAAGGCGACCGTGCGGGCGGGCGGCGAGACGGTGGCCGAACGGGAGCGTCAGGTGCAGGTCGTCCCGGGCGACGCGCCCGTCACGCGCACGGCGGCAGCCGGCGCGGGACACACCGAGGAGACGGCGCCGGCGGCGGCGGTCGCGCCGGATCCGGCCGATGTCCTGCAGGGCGATGTCGCCAGGGATTACCTGGAGAGCCTGCGCCAGGGCGTCACGGTCGACTCGCCGCTGTGGCGCGCGACGGCCTTTGCGCTGGACGGCCGCTGGCCGAAGGCCGAAGCCGCGCTCGGGCGGGTCGATGCCGGATCGGCGCCGGGGCTGGGGCTCCAGGGCCTGGCGGCAATGGCACGCCACGACTTCCCCGCGGCCGGTGCGTCGCTGCACGCGGCATTGAGGCTGGATCCGCGCGATGGCCGGCTCGCCTTCCTCGCCGGATGGGCCGACCGCGGCGCCGGAGACGCCCAGCAGGCGATCGGCGACTGGCGCAACGCGGCGCTGCTCGACCCGACGCTGATTCCCGCGCATCTCGCGCTGGCCGATGCCTACGTCGCGCTCGGCCAGCCGGCACTGGCCATCCAGGCGCTGCAAGCCGGCCTGCGGGCCGTGCCGGACTCGCCCGAGCTGCGGAACAGGCTCGCCGCACTCGAGCATCAGAGGTGACGTGATGTTCCACCTGTTGATCGCGCTGGCGACCCTCGCCCAGCCCGCCGCCCCGGCCGTGCCCGACGCGGCGCATCTGCGGCTCTCGGCTCCCACCCGGATCGTCGAGCTCGATACCCGCGTCCTCGGCGGCGACATCACCCGACTGGCCTGGTCCCCGGACGGCACGCAGATCTACCTGCGCGCGACCCGGACCGACCACATGGGCAACCAGACCGATCGTCACTACCTCGTGACGCTGAGCAGCAGCACGCTGTCCGGTCTCGACGCCGAACCGCCCTGGGCGTCCGCGTACTGGAGCTGGAAGTCCGCCCCCTGGTCTCCCGGTTCTTCCGCGTTCCGGATTCAGGTGCAGACACAGGAGAAGACGCTGAAGAGCGTCGCATCCCCCATGGGCGGCAGCCTGGCCAAGGGCGGCCCTGACACGGGGAGCTCTACGGCGGACGACATCGCCGAGGCGGCCCGCTCGCGACAGGAGGCGGTCGTCACCCGCTTCCATATCGGCGGCGTCACCGTCGGCCAGTGGACGAACGAGCCGGCCCGGCCCGGCACGACCTTCGGCTGGTCGCCGGCGAACCTCGGCGTCATCGCCTTCGCGGATCGCGATCACGACCGGCGGCTGGTCATCCTCGACGCGGCCGGCCACAAGCAGGTGGTGCAGGACACGAAGGACGTGGAGCAGCCCGCCTGGTCGCGCGACGGGCGCCATCTGGTCTTCCTGCGGAAGACCGGCCGGAAGACATACAGCCTCGAGCGGATTGACGTCGTGGGGCCGCAGCAGGCCCGCACGTCGGAGCACGTCCAACCCTGAACACGCGCGTACCGAGGTGACCCCGATGCATCTCCTGCTGGCTCTCGCCCTGCTCGCACCGGCCGTCCAGAGCACCGCGCCGGACGCGGCGCGGGTGCAGCTCTCGGCCCCGGCCAGGGTCGTCGAACTCGACACCGGGAAGCTCGGCGGCGACATCACGAGGCTGGCCTGGGCCCCGGATGGCACGCAGCTGTACATCCGGACGACGAAGACGGACTACATGGGGAACGAGACGGATCGGCACTACCTGCTCGCGCTCGACGGCAGCAAGCCGAAGCGCGTGGACGCGGCCCCCGACTGGGCCTCGGCGTACTGGAGCTGGAAGTCGTCGGTGGCGTCGCCCGGCTCGCCCGCCTTCCGCATCCAGGTCGATCAGTCCAACGAGACGCTCAAGAGCGGCGCGGCGCCGATGGGCGGCGCGCTGGCGATGGGAGGGAGCGAGCCCTCGGGACCTGGCGTGGGCTCGACGGTCGGCGACGTGGCGTCGGCGGCCCGCAGCCGGCAGCAGGCGTCGACCGTTCGCCTCTACATCGGCAAGGAGACGATCGGCCAGTGGACGAACGAGCCGGTGCAGCCAGGGGCCACGTTCGGCTGGTCGCCCGCCAACGTCGGCGTGATCGCCTTTGCCGACCACGACCACGAGAATCAGCTGGTCATCCTCGACGCGGCCGGCCACAGGCAGGTCGTCAGCGGCACGAAGGACGTCGAACAGCCGGCCTGGTCGAGCGACGGACGGCATCTGGTGTTCCTGCAGAAGACCGGCCGGAAGAAGTACGACCTCGAGCGGATGGACGTCACCCTGCCGCAGTAGGAAGTCGCACGTCGTGGCGGCGTTCACGCCCCGCCCGCCGCGGGTACCTGGCCGTCAAGGACGGCCACTGACACAGAGTTCGACCATGTCCAGGCGCTCGTCCATCGCCCTGGCCGCCCTTCCGGCGGTCCTCGCGGTCATCTTCTCTCCCGGCCTCACAGCCCGGCGCCAGCCAGCGCAGGCGGCCTCAGCTGCCCAGGCGGTCCCGCCGACGTTCCGCACGGCCACCCAGCTCGTTCAGGTCGACGTCATCGTCCGCGACAAGCAGGGGAAGTTCGTCAGCGACCTGAAGCGCAGCGACTTCAAGATCTTCGACGACGGCCAGCCGCAGACCGTGGAAACGTTCGCGCTGGTCGGCGCGCCGCCCGCCACGCCCACGGCGGAGGCGCTCGCGCCCGCGGAGCAGGCGGCGGCGAAGATCGAGGCGCCGACGCTGCTGCCCCCCGCGCGGCCGGTCATCATCTTCGTCTTCGACAACCAGCATCTGCTGCCAGGCGGGTTCAAGAACGTGCAGCGGGCGGCAGAGGACTTCCTGAACCGCGAGTTCACCGGGAACGCCATCGGCGGTGTCGTGGCCAACGGGGAGATGGTGGGCAACCGGCTCACCAGCGATCGGCAGGATCTGGAGAAGGCGATCAAGGGGATCAAGCCGAGCGGCGATAGCCTGTTCAGGCGCCTGGACCTGCAGGACTGGCCGAGACTGCTGAGCACGGAAGAGGCGGCCGAGATCAACGCGGGGAATCAGGAGGTGCTGCGCGAGGCGGTCCAGCGGGCCATCTACGAGGCTCCCGCGAACATGAAGAACTTCGATCCGACGCCGAACGTGCTGGAGAAAGCGCAGCAGATCACCGCCCAGGCCCAGCCGGCCACGACCAGCCTCCTCAGAACCCTGCAGGTCCTGATGGTCGGCCTCGAGAAGTTCGAGGGGCCGAAGACAATCGTCTTCGTCTCCGACGGCTTCTACTCGGATCAGAGCTGGCCGGCCCTCCAGCAGGTGATCGGTCTGGCCGCTCGCGCGCGCGTCCGGATCTACAGCATCGACGCCCGCGGCCTGAACTATCGCGGCGACAACGTCGGCCAGCTCCAGCCGAACCCGACCAGCGACCAGTTGACGCAGATGCTGGCCGATGCAGACGTTCAGAACGACGGGCCGAACAGCCTGGCGGTCGATACGGGCGGCTTCGCCATCCGCCACACGAACGAGTTCGGCAAGGCGCTCGACCAGATTGCCGAGGACACGCAGACCTACTATCTCGTCGGCTTCCGGCCGACCAATACCGACTTCAACGGCAAGTTCCGCAAGCTCGAGGTGAAGGTCGACCGGCCGGACGTGACCGTGCGGGCGCGCAAGGGCTACCTGGCGCTGCCGCCGTCGGCCACGCCGTCCATCTCCACCTCCACGAGCGCGCCCCCGGCGCCGGCTGCTCCACCATCAGCCGCGGCACCGCACGTGCCGGCAGCACCGTCCGCGCCGGCGGCGCCAGGACAGCCCGAGACGCCAGCGGCCCCGGCCGCCCCTGGCGCACCAGCCGCCGGCACCCCACCTGCACCTGTTCCGGCCGCGCCGCGCCTCAGACCAGCGGGGCCGTCCCACGTGCAGGAGCTCGAAAAGACCGAGCCCGCGGCACCTGAGTCCGGCGCCGTCCGCAGCTCACCGCCGGATGAGAACGCCTCGAGCGAAGCGAAGCAGGCGTGGGCCCACTACGAGCAGGGCGACCTCGAAGGCGCCGCCTCCGACTTCGAGCAGGCCGTCAAGGACCGCTCGGCGCATCCCTGGGTTCACTACGCGTACGGCCTCACGCAGTACGGCCTGCGGAAGTACCCGGAGGCCGTGAAGGAGTGGGAGGAGGTCCGGAAGGCGGTCCCCGAGTTCGAGCCGGTGTACTTCGACCTCGCCGACGGGTATGCGCAGAGCGGCGATCCACAGCACGCGCTGAAGCTGCTCCGGACGGCGGCCGACCGCTGGCCGAAAGACCCGGAGGTGCACAACGCCATCGGTGTCATCCAGGTGAAGCTGGGCGTGCTGGACGACGCGGTGAAGTCGTTCGAGGAGGCGACGAAGGTGGCGCCGGCCGACGGGCTGGGCTGGTTCAATCTGGGCAAGGCCTACGAGCTGCGCTACATCAAGTCGCGCCACTACGTGTCGTCCACCGGGCAGTGGACGATCAACGAGGACTACCGCAAGCGGGCGGTGGCGGCGTTCCAGCGGTACGTGAAGATCGGCGGGCCCTTTCTGGAATCGGCGCGATCGGAGCTGCTGCGGCTGCAGTACGCGGCGATCCGGGATCAGAAGGACGGGCCGGGACGGTAGGTTTGCCGGAGCCGGACGACGAGCGCGAAGGGCCGGGCGTCCCGCCCGGCCCTTCGTGTCTTCATCCCTTCAGCATGTCGAGCATCTTCTTCGCCGTCGCGATTTCCGGCGCATTGGACGGCGCGATCTGGATGTACTTCTCCAGGTCGGCCTTCGCCGCGTCGTTGTGCTCGAGCTGCAGGTTCGTGATCCCCCGGTAGTAATAGGCGTCCGGGAAATCGGGGAACCGGGCGATGGTCTTGTTGAAGTACTCCATCGCCCCTTCCGGCTGCTTCTGGTTCAGCATGCTGATCCCGATGTTCAGGACGACGGTCGGGTCGGTGAGTTTCGCCGGGTCGATCGCGTCGATTTCCTGCTTGCTGAGGTCGAACTGGCCGTTCTGGCCGTAGACGCTCGCCAGCAGCAGCTTCAGCTGGACGTTGTCCGGCTCGGCCTTCAGCGCCAGCTGCAGCGTCTCGATCGCCTTCGGGTAGTTCTTCTCCCCCTCGTACGTCCGCGCGATGAGCGGCAGCATCTGGTGGACCTGGGGATACTTGTCCATGATCCCCTCGTAGATGGCGCGGGCATCGGCGAACTTGTCCTGCCGCAGCAGGGCCGCCGCCTTCAGGAGCTCGTCACGGATCTCCTCGTTCGGCGTCGGCTTCGCCTTCTTCATGACGATGTCCATCGGCGGCGTGCGGACGAGTTCGCTGACGCTGGCCGACAGCTTCCGCGCGTCGTAGCCAGGCATCGAGAAGTCAACCTGCCAGTTGCCAGAGGCGATGCCGTTGGCCGCCCACTCTCCCTTCTTGTTGGTCTTGACGGTGGTCCCTTCCTTGACGGCAGGCAGGAAGAGCTTCACCGTCACGCCCTCCAGCGGATGGCCGGCCTCGTCGGTCACCGTCCCGCCGATCCGCCCCGCACCCCGCCAGTCCTGCGCCTGGGCCGCTGCCGCCACCAGCACGACAGCCAGGGCCGCCAGCACGAAGGCCTTCAGCCGCAACCTCAACATCACAACCCCCTTCGAGTCGGAACCGGGCCGGCCGCCGCGCAGAGGCGGCAGGCGGCCGTCAAAAAAAAGCCCCGGGACCCTCATGAGAGGGCCCCGGGGACAGTTTAGCGAATACCGGCCATGCCGGGCTACCTCAGCAGGCGCGGCCTGCCGGGGAGCCGTGCAAGCCGTCCTAGAAGGTGAACCGGACGCCCAGACGGGCGATGCGCGGATTCATGATCTCCAGGATGTTGTTGGCCGAGCTGCCGGAGTTGAGGTCGTACTGCCGGCCGAGCACGGTGGCGTTGTTGAACAGGTTGAACACGTCGAAGTCGAGGTCCAGGGTCGCGGTCCCCAGCTTGATCCCCTTCTCGACGCGGGCGCTCAGCAGGATGACGCCCGGCAGACGGTACTGATCGACCGAAGAGGCCAGCAGCACGTTCTTGCTCGGGTTCAACGGGTCGCTCGTCGTGACGTTGCCGGCATAGTACGGCTCGGCGTAGCCCTGGCGAGCCACCAGGTTGCCGCCGAAGTTCAGCCCCCAGGGCCCCTCATAGAGGCCGTCGGCAGTGAACTGCCACTTCGGCGCGACGAGGTAGATGCCGCTCTTGCCGCTCCCCGTCGAGGAGGTCACAACCGGCCCGCCGTTGATCTGCGGGTTGGTCGGGGTCTTGGTCGGATCCTGGATGGCGACACCCGGGTTCGAGAAGTACTCGTTGTCGCTGGCGGTCGAGAAGCCGAACCGGCCCATCCAGTGATTCGACATCCGCTTGGTCGCCTCGACCTCGAAGCCCATGTACCGCTGGTAGTAGCCGGGATGGTTGGAGAGCACGTGGCCGCCGTTGCCCGCTGCGCTCGCGGCGAGCGCGTAGTAGGTCTGGCTGTACGAGCCGATGGGTGCAGCCGTGCCGGTGACCGTGCCGTCCACGTTGTAGTCGGCGCTGGTCACACCGATGAGCGGCGTCCACGTCATGTCGGTGTAGCGCCGGTAGGTGAACGTGGCGCTGAGCCCGAAGTTCGGCATCAGCTCACGATCCAGCCCCGCCAGGATTTCATGGGTCTTCGGCGACACGAGGCTGCTGGAGACCTGGTTGGCGCCCGGCGTCAAGCCGACGCCACCCAGGAAGGTGCCGTTGGCGACGTCCGCCGCCGTGCCCGCTCCGGTGCCAGGTGCGATGTAGTAGGCGTAGGAGTAGGCGGCCGCGGAAGCGTAGCCCGCTTCGTTGCCACCCGCGCCCATCTGCGACGAGAACATCGAGTAGCTCGCGCGCGCGATCGTCTTGCGGCTCTCGTCGAGCGCATAGGTGATCCCCACGCGCGGCGACACCAGCGACCACTCCGGACCGGCCGCGGCCGGCGCCACAACGGCCGGCAGGACCGTCGGAGCGAGCGGGTTCACCGGGTCCGACACCTGCAGCGCGCTCCCCTTCTCGCGGTCGTAGCGGACCGCCAGGTTCACCGTCGCCCGGTTGAACGAGATCGTGTCCCCCGCGTAGGCGCTGTAGTAATCGGCCTGCGCACCCGGGAAGTGCGACCGGACCGGGATGATCAGCTTCTGGTTGCCGCTCAGGTCGATCGTGTATCCGCCGCCGGGCCACACCGTCGACGAGGTGACCGTCGCCCGGCGCCAGGCGAAGCCGAACTTCACTTCGTGCTTCCCCTTGAAGTAGTTGCCGTCGACGATGGTCGACGACTGCGGCCGGTCGGTCGCGTAGTAGATGTACGACCCGTGCCACACGCGGTTCACGTCACGGTAGACCGAGGCACTCAGGCCGCCTTCCGGCGTCAGCGAGAAACCGCTCGGCATCTGCGCGCCGCGCGCCGTCAGGAACATATTGTTGCCGATGACGAAACTGATCTGTCCTTTGTAGATCGTCGTCGGACCGGTCTGGTCCCACGTCGTCTCGGGCGGCCGCGTCACGCCGGCGCTGCGGCCCTTCTTCACCTTGTTGCCCCGGAAGTACATGAACTCGGGACGGATGTTCGAGGTGAGCTGATCGGTGACCTTGAACGCGTAGTTCTCGAGGGTCGTCTTGTCGTGGGCACCGGTCAGGATGATGTTGTCGATGTCGGTCCGGCCGTACGAACCCCAGGCCCACAGCTTGTCCTTCATCAGCGGGCCGCCGACGTTGAAGCCGCCGTCCTTGTACGAGTTCGTCCGGTTCCCCTTGCCGGTCGCGCCGCCGAGGCTGGCCGCGAGGTCCGCCGGCAGGTTCGACCCCTGGAGGCTCTGGTTCTCGAAGTAGTACCGGGCGTCACCGTGCGGCGTGTTGCTGCCCGACTTCAGCACCAGGTTCAGCTGGGCGCCCGGCGTCGAAATCGACGGATCCGAGCCGCCGGTCGTCACCTGCATTTCCTTGAACGCATCGAAGTCGAAGTACGTGGGGCTGGAACCCGTGGCGCCCATGTCGGTGACCGGGATGCCGTCGATGTTCCACGTGTTGTCGGTCCCCGATGCGCCCTTGGCCAGGTAGTTCGACTGCTGGCCCGACTCCGACCCACCGACGTTCACGCGGTCGGTGATGATCGTCGGCACGGTCTCGAGGATGACCCACGGGTCGCGGGCCGTCGGGATGTCGGCGAGTTCCTGCTGGCTGATCGTCGACCCGACCGTTTCCTTCTTCGGCGAGATGACCGGCGCTTCCGCCGTCACCTCCACGGCCGTCTTCACGCCCGCCACGCCCATCTGGACGGGCAGCACGACCGGGCTCGCCGCGGTTACGACGACCGCGGTGTTCGTGTAGGTCTCGAAGCCCTGCAGGGCCGCCTTGACGGTATACGTGCCGACCGACAGGTTCAGGAAGTGCACTTGCCCCTGTGCGTCGGTCACGGCCTCGTGTTGCTCCGGCCCGGTGATGTCCACGGTCACGCCCGGCAGCACCGCGCCCGTACTGTCGGTCACGGTGATGTCGATCCGGCCCTGGTACGTCTGCGCGTGCGCCGGAATCGCCAGACCCACGGCAAACAACAGTGCCGCGGCCAGGATCGAGAACCGACCTGTTCGCAAAGTCATAAGTGTTTTCCTCATCCTCCCCACGTTCCGCTTCCGAACCCCACCCACTGCCCGGACATCGGCCAGACGATGGACAGAGCGCCAAGTTCCTCTGCACTATGCAAACTGCGTAGCATGTCGAGCACGAACGTAACAACTACGATACAAAGCATTTAAATCTTCTGTATCGATCCGGAACCTCGTCTAATTCAATATTCGGAATCGACGATATTCAAATGCATGGATTCACGCACGAAATTGCACGGAATTTTCCGCGGCTGAGTCTGCGCGTCGTTACGGCTTGCCCGACAGCCGTTTCCGGGCCATGGAGATCAATCGGTCGATGTTCGGATTTTGTTTATCCAGGGCCTTGGCCTGCTCCCACTGCTTGATGGCCTCGTCGTAGCGGCCGGCCCGGGCAGCGATGACACCGAGATAGACGTGGGCCCGCGAATCGGCGGGGTTGAGATCGAGGGCGGTGTTCAACTGGCGCGCGGCGGCTGCCGGGTCGCCGCGCTGCGCTTCGAGCCAGCCGAGCGACACGTGGTCCTGCGCCCCGTCGCGGAAGGTCGACAGGCTGACGGCGTACTCGTTCTGCGCCCGTTCGAGGGCGACGCCGGGTGCTCCGTCCAGCCGCACCACGCCGAGTTGCAGCAGCGCCTGGGCCGCGTCGACCCGGACGATGCGCGAGTGATCGTCGAGGTGCGAGACCAGGGGAACGGTCACACGTTGCTCGCCGGTGAGCCCCAGGGCCTCGACGGCGGCGCTGCGCACCATCGCCTCGGGATCGTCCGCGGCGCCGATGAGGGCGTTGACCACCCAGCGAGGCACGGTCGCTGCACCGGCCGTCGGCCCGGCAGCGGCCGGGGGCTGCGGTCCCGGGGTCGCCGCACGCGCGCCACCAAACGAGGTCTGTGCCGGGCCGCCGCGCGCGCCC
>JAGWRA010000088.1 GCA_028876655.1 Acidobacteriota bacterium
AGCCGAGGGCGCTTCCGCTGACGCCAGGCTGCGGGAAGCCCGGGTCGGTTGTCGGTGGCGTCGCCTCCGGCTGGAAAGAGTACAGGACGCCGGCGTCAGCCGAGCCGTGAGACACGCTCTGCCCGCGCGCCGGGGCGCCGCCTGCCAGAATCGCGGCCGCCACCATGCCCAGGATCCTTGCCGCCCGGCTTGTCATCTTCTTCACGGGCATCCTCCTCCGCTGAAGGACGACACTGCTCTCGAGAACGCGGCAGTCGGCATGTCAGTGTCGCCATCCAAGCGATGGCGCGCCCGCCCTGCCTTCGCTCTTCGAGCTTCGGCGGGGCTGATGGCTTGGCCAGCCGTAGCTCGCCGCGCTCACTCGCATCCCACGAGCCGCATCGAGCGAAGGCTGGCGCGCCCGCCAGGATTCGAACCTGGGACCCTCGGCTTAGAAGGCCGATGCTCTATCCGCCTGAGCTACGGGCGCGTGTGGGGCTGAGAGGGCAGTTTACCAGAGGTGCGGCGGGCGGCTGCCGACGCGGCGCGATGCTTCCCCGCTACCCCGCCTTGCGCATCTGCTTCGCCGCGTGCCAGAGATCCCAGTCGGCCTGCAGATTCATCCAGAATTCCGGCGACATCTTGAACAGCTTCGCCAGGCGCAGCGCCGTGTCGGCCGTGACACCGCGCTTGCCCTTGACGATCTCGTTCAGCCGGTTGAGGGGAATGGCCATGCGCCGCGCCGCCTCCGCCTGAGTGAAGCCGGCCGGTCGCAGGAACTCTTCCAGGAGCATCTCTCCGGGCGACGTCGGCGGACGTTTCAGTTCGAGCACCGACTCCGGTCCCTTAATCGTGGTCTTCACACACGACCTCCTGCGCGGCCCCTCTCCGTCCAGATATACACGGATACCGTGTAGACATCAATTGCGCCGGACGAACGGCATTGTCGATGCCTGCTCACCCGACGTACCAGGGACGCGGCTCCTGCAAGGCCAGGGCGGGCACCGCCCTCGCCGCGTTCGCGCTACTGTCCGCGCAGCAGCGAGCCGACGATGCCGCCGACGACGCCGCCGGCAGCGCCACCTTCCATGCTCTCTGCCGGCTGCGGCATGTACTCCGCGAGCTCGTGGGCGAGCCTCGAGATGGTCAGCGTCTGCAGCCAGATCTTCCCCGGTCCCGTGAGCGCGGCGAGGAAGAGGCCGTCGCCGCCGAAGAGCTTGTTCTTGATGCCCGGCACGGTCGTGATCTGAAACGACACGCTGGATTCGAACGCCCCGACATGGCCGGGATGGACGCGCAGGGTCTCGCCGGCCTGCAGCTCTCGCGTCACCAGCTCACCGGACAGTTCGAGCCACGCCGTCCCCTCACCGCTCAGGTGCTGCAGCAGAAAGCCGTCGCCGCCGAAGACACCGGCGCCCAGGGATTGCTGGAAGCCGACACTGATCCGGATGTTCGGCGTGCCGCACAGGAACCCGTGCCGGTGAATCATGAATTCGCGTCCCGCGCCGACCTCGACCGGGACGATGTGCCCCGGCAGTTTCGCGGCGAACGCCACTTCGCCGGCCGCGGCGGTGGAGCGGTATTCCGTCATGAACAGCGTGCTCCCGCCGGCCACCCGTTTCAGGGCGCCCAGCAGTCCGCCGCCACCGCCCATCTGCGTGTGGGTCGTGAGCTGGATGGCGCTGCTCATCCAGGAGAGTTCCCCGGCCTCGGAGATGATGGACTCGTTGGCGTCCAGCGTGAATTCGAGCACGGGCATGGTCGTGCCGACGATGCGACTCTGCATGAGCGACTCCTGAATCGGATGGGACAGCCGGACAAAACGATTGCGCGCCGCCGATCCAGCCGGATCGGCGACGCGCAGAGTACTCCACGGGGCGAACGACCCCGGCGCTGCCTCAGTTCTTCAGCAGCTTGTTGGCGGCGGTCACGTCGGCCTGCAGGCGCGTCACGCCCTCGTGGGCCTGCTGGATGTAGTCGTTCGCCACCCCGACCATGCCGGACGTTGGCGCCGCCAGCTGCATGCCGACCCGCAGCAGAATCCTGAACAGCCAGGACCGCAGCATGTCCGGATACACCAGGCTGCCTTCGTACGACTGGATCTTCAGGTCCACCAGCCCGTCGATGTCGTGGCTCAGGCGGGCGACCTCCGCCTTCGCACCCGCGGCGGACGATTTCTCGAGCGCACTGCGGGCGTCGATCGCCCGGTTCAGGTTGACGTCCAGATCGTTCCCGGCCGCCTGGATCCGCTTCAGCAGGTCGAAGCGTTCCTGCAGCTGCGCCTGCGTGGCGTGCAGGTTCGGGTCGAGCTTCACCACGAACGGCTGCTCCTGGGAGACGCTCCCGTAGGTCAGCTTCACGTCGTAGGTGCCGGGCACGACCTCCGGCCCGACGAGCGGTCCTTCCTGCTGCGCGTAGCGGAACATGCCCTTCACGTCCACCGCCGTCGGATAGCGCATGTCCCACTGGAAGCGGTTTACGCCCGGATGGAGCGCGACGACCTTGCCCATCCGTCCGTCCCGCAGTCGTTGCGGCGCCAGCGGCAGCGTGTAGCTGTTGATCGGTTCGCCGCTCGTCGTCGTGAAGGTCAGCTTGACCGGCGTATGGCCGTCGTAGTTCGCCGGCAGGTGGAAGAACACCGTGACGCCCTGTG
The DNA here is from genome assembly GCA_028876655.1 of Acidobacteriota bacterium. Classification (GTDB taxonomy): domain Bacteria; phylum Acidobacteriota; class Vicinamibacteria; order Vicinamibacterales; family CAVVIG01; genus JAGWRA01. Next base: position 2,633 of record JAGWRA010000088.1, read on the forward strand.
CCAGCGGCTGGCCCTGCGCGCCGCCGCCGCCGAAGAACCGGCCGCCGCCCGCGGTCAGCCAGGCCTGCTGCGGCTTGTACAGGTAGGCCGCGGCGTCCGCCACGTGCGCCGACCCCACCTGCTCGAGGAACTGCAGGTCGTCGAGCACCCAGAACGCCCGCCCGAAGGTGGCCAGGACGACGGCGTGCTGCGCGGGATCGATCTCGATGTCGTTGACGCGCACGGCCGGCAGATTGAGCTTCAACGCCTTCCAGTGCTGGCCGCCGTCCAGGCTGTCGTACACCGACCGGCTGGTCCCCACGAACATCAGGTTCGCGTCGTCCGGATCCTGCCGCACGCTCTCGACGTACTCGTCCTGCGGCAGCCCGGTGGTGAGGGCGGTCCAGGTCTTGCCGTAGTCGGTGGTCTTGTACACGTAGGGATGGAAGTCATCCCAGTCGAACCGGCTGGCCGACACGTACGCGGTGCCCGCGTCGGTGTGCGACGGCTCGATGCAGGTGATCGTGGACCAGGTCGGCAGCGCCGGCGGCCGCACCGGCGTCCAGTGCTCGCCGCGATTCGTCGTCACGTACACGAGCCCGTCGTCGGACCCGGTCCAGATGACGTTGGCGTCGAGCGGGGAGAAGGCGATTGAGGACAGCGTGTCGAACATCTCCTCGCCCGTGACGTCCTTGCTGATCGGCCCGCCCGGCCGCAGCTGCTTCGTCCGGTCGTTGCGCGTGAGGTCGGGACTGATCGCCTTCCAGTGGACGCCCTCGTCGCGCGTCTCCAGCACGACGTTGGCGCCCATCAGGAAGGCGGCCGGGTCGTGCGGGTCGAACAGCGCCACGTGATGGTTCCAGCCGAAGCGGTACTTGAGGTCCTTGCCGCCCGCGCCGAACTTGTAGCTGGGCCACGCGCTGACGAGCGTCGAGTCGCCCGTCCGGCGGTTACCGCGGTACTCGTCGCTGTAGTAGCCGCTGGCAAAGGTGATCCAGGGCTTGCCGGGTTCCGGCACCACCCAGCTCATCTCGCCGCCGCGCACGGTCGTCCAGACCCCCTTCGGCGCCCCGCTCGACCCCTCGTAGGAGCTGCGGTCCTGCTGCGCGCCGTAGATGTGAAACGGGAACTGATCGTCGAGATTGGCGTGATAGAACTGCCCGGTAGGCTGGTTGTCCTCGGAACTCCAGCTCTGGCCGCCGTCGAGCGAGACCGTCGCCCCGCCATCGTTCCCCTCGATGAGGATCTTCGGGTGATCCGGGTTGATCCAGAACACGTGGTTGTCGCCGTGGGGCGGATGCAGGGCGATCAGCGTCTTGCCCGCATCGTGCGAGACGTACACGCCGACGTTGGGCAGGTAGATCGTGTTGGCGTCCTTCGGGTCCACGTAGACGTAGCCGTAGTAGAACGCCCGCTGCGTGATGTTCTGGCTGAGGCTCATCAGCCGCCAGGTCGCGCCGCCGTTGTCGGAGCGGAAGAGCCCGCCCGCCTGGCCCTGGTAGGTGGCCTGAACCAGCGCGTACACCACGTTGGGGGCGCTCGGCGCCACCGCCAGGCCCACCTTGCCGAAGATGCCGGTGGGCAGCCCCGGGTGATGGGTGATGTTGGTCCAGTGCGCGCCGCCGTCGGTCGTCTTGAAGATGCCGCTGCCGGGCCCGCCGCTCGAGAAGTCCCAGTGCTGGCGCGACATCTGCCACATCGCGGCGTACACCACCTGCGGGTTGGACGGATCCATCGCCATCGTGATCGCGCCGGTGCCGTCGTTCACGAACAGCACCTTCTTCCAGGTCTGGCCGCCGTCGGTCGTCTTGTAGACGCCACGCTCAGGATTCGGCCCCCACAGGTGACCGAACGCCGCGACGTAGACCACATCCGGGTTCCTGGGATCCACGACGATCCAGCTGATGATGTGGGTCGCGTTCAGCCCGATGTTGCGCCACGTCCGGCCGCCGTCGGTGGACTTGTACATCCCCTCGCCGGTCACTTCCGTGTTGCGGGGCGCGTTGTCACCCGTGCCGACGTAGATGATTCGAGGATTGGACGGGGCCACCGCCATGGCGCCGATGGCGCCATCCTTGAAGTACTTGTCGGAGATGTTCTTCCACGAGTTGCCGTAGTTCGTGGTCTCCCAGACGCCGCCTCCCGCCGTCCCCATGAAGAATTCATTCGGCCTGGACGGGACGCCAGCCACGGTGGTGACCCGTCCGCCGGTGTAGGGGCCCACGCTGCGCCACCGGAGCGCCGCCGTCGGCCCGCCCGCCGGCGCCTGCGCCGACCCTGAGGCCGGCAGCATCAGGCACAGACCCAAGGCCGGCAACACCCACTTCATCTTGAACATGGCGCGGTTTTCCTTTCTGTCTCTTACGCGCAACCTCAGCCGTGACCGCACGCCGCCCCTCCCGGGTCCAGTCGGACAACAACAAACGACGCACTATACCTGAATCGTGCGGTTGTCCGTGAATCGCACAAGCAAGGCCGGCTCAGCCATTTCTGCGGCCGACGGGCAACGGGGGGCTGGGGGGAACCGCCCGTGCGCCGGCCCGATTCAGGCCAGCCGGCGGCCCTGCCGATTAGTCGCTGGTGAACATTGTCATCGTCGACGACGATCCTGGGATGCTGCGGCTGCTGACGGCGAGCTGCCGGAGCGCGGGGCACGAGATCCTGGCGTTCCACTCGTCCAGCGAGGCTCTGGACCACCTCAAGGCGCACGGGGCCGACCTGCTGATCGCGGACATGGTGGTCCCGCCGTTCGATGGCCTCTCGCTCATCAGGCAGGCGCGCGCGGTCCATCCCGGCCTCGAGGCGATTGCCATCACGGGTCACTCGGAGGAGTACACTAGTGCCGACGTCGTCGCTGCAGGCGCCTCGGACCTGCTGATGAAGCCGTTCCGGCTGGACGAACTGCACGCCCGCGTGACGCTGGCAGCCGAGCGGCGGCACACCGTCAGCCAGATCCACGGACAACAGGCGGTGCTCCAGCAGACGAGCACGGAGTTGATCCGGGACCTGCAGCAGCAGCTCGTCGAGCTGCGGAGCAACACCGGCCGCGCCGATCCGCCCGATGCCTGAACCGTCCGCTGTGCGTCCCCCGCTCCTCCGGCTGTCGACGATCCTCTCCGCGCTGTCCTACGCGCTCGACCTGACCGAAGGCCACCCGCGCGGCCATTCGGCCCGTTCCTGCCTCATCGGCATGCGCCTGGCCGAAGTGCTGGGGCTGCCGCCGGCCGAACGCTCGGACCTCTTCTACGCCCTCCTGATGAAGGACGCCGGCTGCTCGAGCAACGCGGCCCGCGTCTATCAGCTCTTCGGCGGCGACGACCGGATCGCGAAGCACGCCCTCTGGCTCCGCGACTGGCGGAAGGTGCGCGAACAGGCGGCGTACGTGCTGGAATGCGTCGAGCCGCAGGGCCGCGTCATCGATCGCCTGAAGAAGCTGGCCGGGCTGGCGCTCGCCGGGTCCGCGAACCGGCGCCAGGTGTTCGAGGTGCGTTGCGATCGGGGCGCCGACATCGCCCATGCAATGGGCTTCACGCCTGCCACCGCGGCCGCGATTCGATCGATGGACGAACACTGGGACGGCGGCGGGCTGCCGGCAGGTCTGCGGGGCGAGGCGATTCCGCTGCTCGCCCGTATCGTCGGCATCGCGCAGGTGGCCGAGATCTTCGGTAGCCAGGGCGGGCCCGACGCCGCCAGCCGCGTCGTCCGCGAGCGCCGCGGCACGTGGTTCGCACCCGAACTGGTGTCGGCCTTTGCCGAGGTGCAGCGCGACACGGCGCTCTGGGCCTGGTTCGGCCCCGAGGCGGCCGACCGGGCCGACCTCGACGAGGCGGTGGGCGGGGTCGAGCCGCAGGATCGGGTGATCGCGGGCGACGACGCCCGGCTGGACGCGATCGCGGCGGCCTTCGCCTGGGTGATCGACGCCAAGTCCCCCTATACCTACCAGCACTCCGAGCGGGTGGCGGAAGCCGCCGTCGCCATCGGCAGCGCGCTCGGCCTCGACGGAGCAGCGGTCCGCGAGCTGCGCTGGGCGGCCCTCCTGCACGACATCGGCAAGCTGAGCGTGCCGAACCGGATCCTCGACAAGGCCGGGACGTTGACCGCCGACGAGTGGGAGGTCATCCGCCTGCACCCGTACTACACGTACCGGATTCTCGAGCGGGTGCCGGTGTTCGGCGCGCTGGCCTTCGATGCCAGCGCGCATCACGAGCGGATGGACGGCCGGGGCTACTATCGCAACCTGACCGCCGACGGCCTGTCACGCCGCGCCCGGATCCTGGCGGTCGCCGACGTCTTCGACGCGCTGGCCGCGGACCGTCCGTACCGGAAGGGGATGCCGCCCGAGCGCGTCGGCGCGATCCTGCGCGAGGAGTCGGGCCCGGGGCTGTGCCCCGACTGCGTCGGTGCGGCGCTCGACGTCTCCGACGCGCTCTGGGCGCGCCGGCTCGACGCCTGACCGCCCCGCGTCAGAACGCGAGGCCCACGGTCAGCGTCACCGGAATGGCGATGGCGGCATTCTGCGGGAAGATGTTGCCGTTGGAGTAGTGCTTGATCCCGATCTCGACGTTCAGGCGGCGCCGGGCGCCGAGGAAGGCGCCAACCGCCATCGCGTCCTGGAACTCGA
>JAGWRA010000089.1 GCA_028876655.1 Acidobacteriota bacterium
CTGAAGGACAAGGGGCTGCCGTTCGAGTGGGGCGGCGACTTCGGCGGGCCGGACGAGACCGCGCTGTCGGAGCAGTTCGACCGCCCGGTGGCGGTGCACCGGTATCCGAGCGCCATCAAGGCGTTCTACATGAAGCCCGATCCGGTGCGCCCGGAGGTCGCCCTCTGCGTCGACGTGCTGGCCCCGGAAGGCTACGGCGAGATCATCGGCGGCGGCCAGCGGCTCGACGACTACGATCTGCTGCTGCAGCGGATCAAGGAGCACGGCCTGCCGCAGGAAGCCTTCGAGTGGTATCTCGACCTGCGCCGCTACGGATCGGTGCCGCACAGCGGCTTCGGCATGGGCATCGAACGGGTCGTCGCCTGGCTCTGCGGCCTCGAACACGTCCGCGAGACGATTCCGTATCCGAGAATGCTGTACAGACTGTATCCCTGAAGGCGATAGGCTGTGGGCGGTAGGGCCGAGCGAGGCGCTCGCCCAGCGCCGACAAGAATTCATGAAAATCGGTTTCCTCTCCCTCGGCTGCCCGAAGAACCTCGTCGACTCGGAGGTCATGCTGGGGCTCGCCCGCGAGGCGGGCTACGAACTGACCGCCGACGCCCGCGAGGCCGAGGTGCTCGTCGTCAACACCTGCGCCTTCATCGACAAGGCCAAGCAGGAGTCGGTCGACGCCATCCTCGAAATGGCCGAACTGAAGAAGACGGGGCACTGCCGCCGCCTCGTCGTCACCGGCTGCCTCGCCGAGCGCTACCGCGACAGGCTCCGGGAGGAGATGCCGGAGATCGACGCCGTGCTGGGCACCGGCGAGGTCCCGCAGATCGTCGAGGCGCTGGAAGGGCGGGATGCACCCGCCGTCCCCCTCACGTTCCACCGCCGGGGTGATGTCGAGAGCCCGCGGGCTGCCAGTCCAAGCAGCAACGGCCGTGTCACAGGATCCGGAGCGGCAGCGACGGCAACGCGTGGGGGTGGGGCCCCACGCGAACTGAATAATGCCCCCGTAGCCCGTGGCCCGAAGCCCGAAGCCCGAGGACTCCCCACCTACCTCTACGACGCCCAGACCCCGCGCGCCCTGGCGACGCCGGGTCACTATGCGTACGTGAAGATCGCGGAGGGGTGCGACTACAAGTGCGCCTTCTGCATCATCCCGACGCTTCGCGGCCACTACCGCAGCCGCACGGCCGCGTCAATCGTGGACGAAGCGCGGCGGCTGGCCGATCGCGGCGTGCGGGAGCTGCTGCTCGTCTCGCAGGACACGACCTTCTACGGGATCGACCGGCAGGAGCGCGGCGCGCTCGCCCGCCTCCTGCGCGAGCTGAACACGATCGACGGCCTCGCGTGGATCCGGCTGCTCTACCTCTACCCCACCACCATCGACGACGCGACCCTCGAGGCGATGGCCGAGTGCGACAAGGTGTGCCGCTATGTCGACCTGCCACTCCAGCACGCCTCCGACCAGGTCCTGCGCCGGATGCGGCGCCCCGGCACCCGCCGGACCTACGACGCGCTGCTCGCCCGCATCCGCGCACGCGTCCCCGGGGTCGCCCTCCGCACGACCTTCATCGTCGGCTTCCCCGGGGAGACGGACGACGACCTGGCCGAACTGCAGGGTTTCGTCCGCGACGTCAGGTTCGATCATGTCGGGGTCTTCACCTATTCGCACGAAGAGGGGACGAGCGCGTTCGGGCTGCCCGACGACGTCCCGGCCGCGGTGAAGCGGCGCCGGCGGGCCGGGGTGATGGCGGCCCAGCGGCGGATCGTCCGGGCCGCGCAGCAGGACCGGATCGGCCGGCGGGTCACGGTGATGGTGGACGGCCCGTCGCCGGAGCATGCGCTGGTGGTCCGGGGCCGCCTCGAGGGGCAGGCGCCCGACATCGATCCTTGCGTATACTTGACGGACTGGGACCCGTCCGGCACCGCGCCCGGGACGCTGGTCGAGGCGGACATCGTGGGGGCGCGGGACTACGACCTGCTGGCCCGTCCGTTGCCGTAACCGGAAGCTTGTGCTATATTTATAGATTCGGAGCTGAGGTGAGGCAACCGAAGTGGGCCTGTGCCCACTTTTTCTTTTTCGGGCGGCGCCGGCCGGGTGCCGCCTCCAGCACCGGTCCGAAGGACGGATGTCGAGCGAGGAGACGAAGGCCAGGATTCGCGACGCCGCGGCGCGCGTGGCCGGCTCCCTGGGTCTGGACATCTTCGACGTGCAGCTGCGCCGCGAGGCGGCCGGCCTCGTCGTGCGCGTGACCATCGATCGGCCGGGCCCGGCGGCCACGGCCGAGGAGAGTGTCAGCGTCGAGGACTGCGCGCGCGTCAGCCACGAGCTGAGCGCGCTGCTCGACGTCGAGGACCTGCTGCCGGGGGCCTACGTGCTCGAGGTCTCGTCGCCCGGGCTGGATCGGCCGCTGCGGGATGCCGCGGACTTCCGCCGCTTCGCGGGCCGGATGGCGAAGCTGGTGACGACCGGGCCGGTGGCGGGCCAGACGGCGTTCCGGGGCCGCATCACGGCGGTCGACGGCGACACGCTGGTGCTGACGGAAGGGTCGCGGGCGCACCGGATCCCGCTCGCGCAGATCTCGCGGGCGCGGCTCGAGGTGGAATTCTGACGGGGACGGGGAGACTGCGGAACGCTTGCCATGAACAACGCACTGCAACAGACGATTGAGGCGCTGGCCAAGGAGAAGGGGATCGAGCCCGAGGTCATCATCGCCGCAATCGAGGACGCCGTGCTGACGGCGTCGCGGAAGTACTACAAGACGAACGAGAACCTGCGGACGCGGTTCAACCAGGACACCGGCCAGGTCGACCTCTTCGCGGTCAAGCAGATCGTGAACGAGGTCACCGATCCGGCCACCGAGATCTCGCTGACCGAGGCACAGGCGCTGTACGGCGACGAGGCGGAAGTCGACATGGAGATCGAGTTCCCCAAGCCGACCGAGGTGCTCGGGCGCATCGCCGCGCAGACGGCCAAGCAGGTGATCTCGCAGAAGGTGCGCGAGGCCGAGCGCGAGAACATCTTCACCGAGTACAACCAGCGCATCGGCGAGGTCATCAACGGCGTCGTCAAGCGCTTCGAGAACGGCGACATCGTCCTGGAGGTCGGGCGGATCGAGGCGCTGCTGCCGCGCAAGGAACAGTCGCGCGCCGAGAGCTACACGCAGAGCGACCGCGTCCGCGCGGTCATCAAGGGCGTCAGCCGCAGCGCGAAGGGCCCGCAGATCGTCGTGTCCCGGACGGATCCGGCCCTGCTCATCAAGCTGTTCGAGCAGGAGGTGCCCGAGATCTACGACGGCACGGTGATGATCCGGGGGGCCGTCCGCGAGGCGGGCGACCGCGCAAAGGTCGCCGTCTTCTCGCGCGAGCGCGACGTCGACCCGGTCGGCGCCTGCGTCGGCATGAAGGGGACGCGCGTGCAGGCGATCATCCGCGAACTGCGCGGCGAGAAGATCGACATCGTCGAGTGGTCGGAGGACCCGGTGACGTTCGTCACCAACGCGCTCAGCCCCGCCAAGGTGCAGCGCGTGTCGATCTTCGACGACCGCGAGCGGATCATGGAAGTGGTCGTCGAGGACAAGCAGCTGTCGCTGGCCATCGGCAAGAAGGGCCAGAACGTGCGGCTGGCCGCCAAGCTCACCGGCTGGCGGATCGACATCAAGAGCGAAGAAGAGAAGCGGCGCGAGGTCGAGGCCCAGTTCGAAGGCTTCGAGGCGCCGGCCGAGCACGCGGAGGGCGACGCCACGGACGCCGGCGAGGCGCCCGTCGAGATGGCGGCTGCCGGGGAGTCCGCGGATGCCTCCGGGAGCGAACCGGCGGCCGACGCCGTGGCCCCGGACGACGCAGCCGGAGTCGAGCACTGAGGGGCGGCCGCGCGGCCCTCGCCGCGCGCCTGCATCACGAGCACCGAAGTCGGGGGTAGCAACCGTTGGCCACAGTCCGGATCTACAAAGTCGCGGAACTTCTCGGCACGTCCAGCCAGGAAGTGGTGACCCTGCTCAAGCAGAACCACGGCATCGAGGTGAAGAGCGCCTCGAGCACGATCGAAGAGGTCGTCGCACGCCAGTTCGTCGAGCGGCAGGCCAGGCAGCGGGGCATCACGCTGCCGACCGGCGACATCTTCGCCGACACCGCGACCGCCAGGACCAAGCGCGGCGCCAAGAAGCCCGCGGAGGTCGCCAAGCCGGCCATTCAGCATGCACTGCCGCCGCCCCGGCTCGTGAAGACGGCCAAGGCCGCGCCGACGCCGGTCGAAGAGGCGCCCGCCGAGACCTTCGTCGAGGAAGGCGAACCCGTCGTCGCCGAGGCCCCGGCGGTCGAGATGGCCGAAGCGCCGGCCGCGCCGGTCGAGGCCGAGGCCCCCGAGGAGCTGGCGCCGCCGGTCGAAGCGGCCGAGGCCACGGTCGAAGCACCGGTGGTGGAGGCCGGACCGGCCGAGACGGTCGAAGAAGAGCCCGAGTCGGCGCCCGCCCCCGCCGCCCCCCGCCAGGGGCGCGTCGTCCCGCCGCAGCTCCGGCTGCGGGTGGAAGAGGGCGGCCCGCGTCCGAGCCGGCCGCTGACGCCGCGGATCACCGCGCCGCCGCGCCCGCTGCCGCGCCGCCC
>JAGWRA010000090.1 GCA_028876655.1 Acidobacteriota bacterium
CACCTACACGCACTTCGAGGAGATCTGCGAGATCATGAAGGCCTACGACGTGTCGTTCTCGCTCGGGGACGGCCTGCGGCCCGGATCGATCGCCGACGCGAACGACGAGGCGCAGTTCGCCGAGCTGAAGACGCAGGGCGAACTGACGCGCATCGCCTGGCAGCACGACGTGCAGGTGATGAACGAGGGGCCCGGCCACGTCCCCATGCACCTCATCAAGGAGAACATGGAGCACCAGCTCGACTGGTGCGACGAGGCCCCGTTCTACACGCTCGGGCCGCTCACGACCGACATCGCCCCCGGCTACGACCACATCACCTCGGCCATCGGCGCCGCCATGATCGGCTGGTACGGCACGGCGATGCTCTGCTACGTCACGCCGAAGGAACACCTCGGCCTGCCCGACCGCAACGACGTGAAGGCCGGCGTCATCGCCTACAAGATCGCCGCCCACGCCGCCGATCTCGCCAAGGGCCACCCGCGCGCCCGCGCCTGGGACGATGCCCTGTCGAAGGCCCGGTTCGAGTTCCGGTGGGAGGATCAGTTCAACCTGTCGCTCGATCCGGTGACGGCGCGCGCGTACCACGACGCGACGCTGCCGGCCGAAGGCGCCAAGGTGGCGCACTTCTGCTCGATGTGCGGCCCGAAGTTCTGCAGCATGGAGCTGACGCAGCAGGTCCGCGACTACGCGGCGACGCACGGGCTGCAGACCCGCGAGGCGATCGACGCCGGCATGCAGGAGAAGTCGGCCGAGTTCCGGAAGGCGAAGGAAATCTACGTCCCCGCCGAGCCGAAGTCCTGAGGCAGGCAGGAGATCAGGAGATCAAAAAGAGACTGCAGGAGAAACGGGAGGTCAGGAGCCATGGGCTGTTCCGTACCCAAGGGCGCTCCTGATCTCCTTTCGAAAGTGCGGTGCGCTACTTGCGCGTCGACATCTTCGCGCCGGTCAGTTCCGCGAGCGCCGCGAGCGTCGTCTGCGCGGCGTTGAGGCCGAGCCTGAAGTCCTTGTCCGAGTACGTCGTGTAGACGTCGCTGGCCTGGTGCCAGTTGGGATCCCACCCGGCGCCGATCTGGGCGCCGCGCTCGTTCTCGCGCAGCGAAATCGTCGGCACCAGGTCCTGGAACGGCGCCGAGTCGGTGTTGGTCATGTGCGGCCCGACCGCGGCCGGATAGTCCGTCGCATAGGTTTCGTTCGCCGCCTTGAACGCCCAGGCGAGCCGCTCCGACGCCCCCGCCATCTTCGACGCGGACTGGAACTCGATGTTGACGTCCGCCTCGGGCCGCTGCTCCCGGCTGACCGTGCCGTCGGCACGCGGCATGCCGTGGTCCCACATCATCATGTCGTGCTGGATCATGCCGAGCCATTTCGGCTCCGGATAGGTGTGCGATCCGGCCGGCACCGCCCGGCCCTGGAGAGACGCGCGCTGCGCCACGTACGCGCGGCTCCCGTACAGACCCTCTTCCTCGCCGTTCCACAACACGAAGCGGATCGACACGTCCGTCGTCACATCGGGCGAGGCGAACACCCGCGCCAGCTCCATCACCAGCGTCGTGCCGGATCCGTCGTCGTTGGCCGCCTGATTGTAGCCGTGGCCGTCCATGTGGCCCCCGACGATGTACATCTCGTCGGGATGCACGGTGCCGATCTTCGTGACGTAGACGTCCTGCGCCGTGTTCGTGATGATCGGCTGCGAATCGAGCGCGCGAATCGCGGGGTCGGGCTGCTTGCCGGGATCGCAGTTGACCCCCGTGGGGGCCGTGTAGCCGAACATCATGCTGCCGCCGGCATTGCTGCCCGCGCGTCCCACCGCGCCGCCGGTCGGCGTCGGCCGGCCGACGTCGCCGACGCGCGGCCGGCCCATGCCGCGGCCGCGCGGGCTCGCCGGTGCCGTAACCGGCACGCTCGGACCGCACGGACGCGTCGCCGGCGGAAACGTATAGGTGACGCGCTGGACGTTGTCGTAGCCGTAGCTCTGGAGCTGCCGGGCAATCCAATCGACGGCGTCCTGATTGCGCTTCGTGCCCTGGCGGCGATCGCCGAACTGCGTCAGCCCCTTCAGCGTCGCCTTGAAGTGATCCAGTGAGAGCCGCCCCACCAGCGTCTGGATGGTGGGATCGACCGCGTGAGGTGCCGGCGGCTGCTGGGCTCGCAGACCTGCAATGCCCAGAATCGCCACGAACATGGCCGCTACGGGAAGAAGTCGTGAGCGCATGGCCGGCATCTTAGCCGATCTCCCGGGATGGCATCGTCGGAGCGATCCGGTGTCCCTCGCGAGAGGCCGGGCCCGGGCCGGAGGCGCCGGCCGGCGAGCGGCGGTTCACTCTGGTCTTCGAAGGCGGGACATGAACAGCAGTGGCGGGATCAGCGGCCGGGCGTCGGCGCCGGCACGATCTGGATCACCGAGGGGAAGAACGCCGGCTGGCCGCCCGGTTTGGGATTGGGATACCCGCCCGACAGCTGCGACTGGAAGTCCTTGATCGTCACCCCCGGCGGGAACGCCATGGTGCCGTCGTCGAACTTGCCGACGTCGAACTCGTAGGTCGCCGGCGAGTCGAAGACCATCGTCCCGCGCTGCTTCAGGACCGACTTGTAGTAGCTCACCAGGTCGTTGAAGGGCGCCGTCGATCCGAACAGGTAGTAACGCTGTCCGCGGCCGGCGTCGTACGACGCGAGGAACTGTGCGGTGGGATAGATCGGCAGCCCCAGCGTCGCGGCCAGGTCCGCCTGGGCCGCCGGCGTGGCCGGCACGGCCTGGCCGGCGGCCGGCTGCTGAGCGGCCGG
>JAGWRA010000091.1 GCA_028876655.1 Acidobacteriota bacterium
GACAGTGAGAGGGCAAGCATGAATCTCTTCGATGCCGCGTTTTGGAGCCGGTTCCAGTTCGGCTTCACGCTTACTTATCACTACCTGTTTCCGCAGCTCACGATGGGGCTGGCGCTCCTGCTCGTCGTGATGAAGGGGATCGCGCTCCGCACCGGCGACCGGCGCTACGACGAGGCCGCGCGGTTCTGGGGACGGATCTTCGGCATCAACTTCGCCTTCGGGGTCGTCACCGGCATCCCGATGGAGTTCCAGTTCGGGACCAACTGGGCGGCCTTCTCGAAGTTCGCGGGCGGGGTCATCGGGCAGACGCTGGCGATGGAGGGGATGTTCGCCTTCTTCCTCGAGTCGTCGTTCCTCGGCCTGTTCCTGTACGGCGAGCGGCGGCTCGGGCGCGTCGGCCACTGGGTCTCGTCGCTGCTGGTGTTCCTCGGCTCCTGGCTCTCCGGCTACTTCATCGTCGCCACCGATGCCTGGATGCAGCACCCGGTCGCCTACACGACGCTGCCCGACGGCAGCGTGCAGCTGTCGAGCTTCCGGGCGCTCCTCACCAACCCGTGGGCGCTGTGGCAGTACGCCCACACGATGAGCGGCGCCGCCATCACGGGCGCCGTCGTCATGGCGGGTGTCGGCGCCTTCTACCTGCTGACCGGCCGGGCCGTCGAGCACGGCCGGCTGTTCCTGAAGGTCGGCGTCATCGCCGGCTGCCTCTTCTCGCTGCTGCAGCTCTTCCCGACGGGAGACGGACAGGGCCGGCTGATTGCCGAGCACCAGCCGACGACGCTGGCGGCGATGGAGGCGCTGTTCAACACGGCGCCGGGGGCGCCGCTGGTGCTGATCGGGCAGCCGAACATGGCCGAGCGGCAGCTGGACAACCCCATCCTGGTGCCCGGCGTCCTGAGCTTCCTGACCTACCGGCGCTGGGGCGCGACGGTGCAGGGGCTCGATGCGTTCCCGCCGTCGTCGTGGCCCGACAACATCCCGCTGCTGTACTACGCGTACCACATCATGGTCGGCCTCGGGACAATCATGCTCGCCGTCCTCCTCGTGGCGGTGTTCCTGCTGTGGCGCGGCGCGCTGGCGCGGACCCGGTGGATGCTGTGGCTGCTGATGCTGCTCATCCCGTTCCCCTACATCGCGAACACGGCCGGGTGGATGACCGCCGAAATCGGCCGCCAGCCCTGGGTGGTGTACGGCCTGATGCGGACGGCGCAGGGCTTCTCTCCGGAGGTGTCGGCGGGCAACGGACTGTTCACGCTGCTGGGATTCATGGGGATGTACACCGTCCTCACCGTGGTGTTCCTGTTCCTCGTCCGCCGCGAGATCGAGCACGGCCCGGCCGCCGCCTCGACCGCCGCGGCCCACTGAGCGCCTGCGGCCATGCCGAGCCGAGGACATCGAAACCCGAGGCGCGAGCGTCGGCGAATGTGCGCGGTTGGGGGGGGCCGCCGCCAAGTGAGAAGTGAGCGCCTGCGGCCACGCGAGCCCGAGGACAAGGAGATCCGAGGGTGAGCGTCGGCGAATGTGCGCGGTTGGGGGGCCCCGCCGCCAACTGAGAAGTGAGCGCCTGCGGCCATGCCCGAGCCGAGGACATCGAAACCCGAGGCGCGAGCGTCGGCGAATGTGCGCGGTTGGGGGGGCCCCGCCGCCAAGTGAGAAGTGAGCGCCTGCGGCCACGCGAGCCCGAGGACAGGGAGATCCGAGGGTGAGCGTCGGCGGCAGTTCGCGGCGGGGGTGGGACCCCGCCGCCACTGAAGAATGTCACGGAGGCAGCAGATGGCGACCCTCTGGTTCGCGATCGTGGCGCTCATGCTCGTGATCTACACCGTCCTGGACGGCTTCGACCTGGGAGCCGGCACGGTCCACTGGCTGGTCGGCCGGACCCCCGAAGAACGGCGTCTGGTCCTCCGGTCGATCGGGCCGGTGTGGGACGGCAACGAGGTCTGGCTGCTCGCGGCCGGCGGCACGCTGTACTTCGCGTTCCCGCCGCTCTATGCCGCCAGCTTCAGCGGCTTCTACCTGCCGCTCATCATGGTGCTGTGGCTGCTGATGCTCCGGGGGATCAGCATCGAGATCCGCGCCCACGTCGACGAGCCGATCTGGTACGCGTTCTACGACTTCCTGTTCGCGCTGTCGGGCGCGCTGCTGTCGATCTTCCTGGGCGCGGCGCTGGGCAACGTCATCCGCGGCGTGCCGCTCAACGGCGACGGGTACTTCTTCCTGCCGCTCTGGACGACCTTCCGCGTGACGGGATCGGTCGGGATCCTCGACTGGTACACCGTCCTCGTCGGCGTGATGTCGTTCGTGACGCTCGCCAGCCATGGCGCGTACTGGCTGGCGCTGAAGACCGAGGAGCCCCTCCGGGGCCGGGCGCGGCAGATCGCGGCCGTGCTCTGGTGGGCGGTGGCCCTGCTCACGGTGGTCGGACTCGTGGCCACCGTCTGGGTGCGGCCGGCCGTGCTCGACCACTACAGCCGGCCGGGGGCGGGCTGGCTGATCCCGGCCCTCGTGGTCGCCGCCCTGGCGGGGATGGCCTTCTATCGCGCCCGCGGCCGCGACCTCGCGGCGTTCCTGGCGTCGTCGCTGTACATCGCCGGCATGCTCGGGGGCGTCGCCTTCGCGATGTATCCCACGCTGCTGGCGTCGAACATCGATCCGTCGTTCAGCCTGACGCTGGCCAACAGCGCCGCCGGGGCCTACGGCCTGCGGGTGGGGATCATGTGGTGGGTCGTCGGCGTCCTGCTGGCTGCCGGGTACTTCACCTACGTGTACTGGTCGTTCCGCAGCCGCGTCTCGGCCTCTGGTGAAGGGGTTTACTGAGACGCGCCGTTCCGGGGCGGAGCGGAGTAAACTGATGGCTGGATCATGTCCCCCCTCCGCATCGACCGGGTCGGCATCAGCCTGTTCGGGCTGACGGCGGTGCTCTGTGCGGTGCTGGCTGCCGCGAGCATCTGGCTGATTCTCACCGACCCGGTGACCGTCGCCGACGCCGTGAACGAGGGGAAGGTCACCCCCTTCGTCAGCGAACTGGCCGGTGTCCTCTTCCACGCCATCCGCGGGCTGTTGAGTTATCTCTGAGATCCCTGTCAGCATTTCTCAGTTCGCCTGGGGCCACCCGCCTCCGCTCGCGGGGAAGTCTCGCGAGCTACGGCGAGGCTCGCCGTAGCGCCTGCGGCGCGAAGACGGCACCCCCATGCGCTGCCGTCGCTGACGCTCCGGATCGTCCGATCGGTGGCACGGCTGCTCAGAACGGCTGCCCCAGAGACGGATTCCACCTCCGAGCCAGCGCGTAACCCACGTCCATCAGGACTGCAGACCGGAGACCGGAGACTTACAGATTCCGCTCGAAGAACCTGGTGAGCGCCCAGCCGTCCATCAGGCTGAACGGGATCCTGCCGGTCGTGTAGTGGCCGCACGGGAGGACGGTGACGTCGTGCGGCATTTGGCGGCGCGCGAACTTGCGGACGAGCGCGCGCGAGAGATCGACGGGGAAGGTGAGGTCGTAGCGGGCGTATACCAGCAGCGTCTTCCGGTCGCGGATCCGGCGGATGTAGTTGTGCGGATTGATCGGCTGCCAGAGCCGCCGCAGTTCGGGCAGGCTGATGTGCCCCTCGAGCCCCTGCCGCACGTGGCGTGTCGAGATGCCGCGCCAGACGACGTCCGAGAAGAAGGGCGAGATGTGGTTCAGTGCCTGCACGCGGACGAGCGGTTCGTGCGCCGCGGTCAGCAGCGCGAGGCACGAGCCGAGGCTGGTGCCGAGCACGCCGATCCGGTCGAAGCCGCGTCCGGCGAGCCACGCGATGGCGCGCCGCGCGTCGAGTACCGCCTGGCGGCAGACCTGCACCGTGCGCGCCACGTTCGCGCTCACGATGAAGTCGGCCCGGGTCAGTTCGGGCGGCATCCGCCGGTCGTGATACGGGAGGCTGAGCCGGAGCGCGGTCAGGCCGTGATGCGCGAGCAGCCGCGACAGTCCCATGTGCCCGCCTTCATCCGCGTTCCACTGCGGCAGCACCAGCACCGCCCGCCGGTGGCCGCCGGCGGGCCGGCGGGCCGGCCGCCCCGGGAAGTACCGGCCGTACACGATGTTGTTGGCCGGGTGAGGTGTCGTGAACGCGCTCGGGAAGGTGAGCAGGCCCGGCGGGTCGTCGCCCGTCGCGCCGGCGTCGGCCGTGAACGTGTAGGCGTCGGTCGGCGGCGCCGAGAAGAAGCGGTCGGTATCGCGGCGGATCTCGCGCACCCAGTCGGCGAGGATCCGGCCGGGCGGGACGTCCGGTCCATGGCCGTTCAGCGGGATCCAGTCGAGCCCCCAGTCGAACGGACGGACCACCCGGTCGTCGTCGCTGACGGCGGCGAGACGGCGTTCCCAGTGGTGGAAGATCCGTTCGAGCATCCCTCAAGAATAGCAGGCCGGCCGCCCGGTTGGACCCCGAGGCGGCGTGACCCGGCGCCCGATGCATTGACGGCGTGCGCCGCCGCACCGTATACTGCCGTCACCATGAGTGCGCGGCAGGCGAAGATGACCGGTGCGCGAAAGCGGGCTGCTCGAAAGCGGTGCCGCCGTGTCGGTGGTCTTGTGCTCGTCGTCCCCTGAAGCCTGTCGCCCTCAGACGAGTTGTGGACCCGCCGGCCCGGTGAACTGGGCCCGCGGGTTTTTTTTTGCCCGGGCGGCGGTTGCGCCGCGGACGGATTGACGTCACCATTGGAGCGGCAGATGGAACGGAAGATGGAAGTCGGGATTCTCGGCGCGACCGGCATGGTCGGGCAGCAGTTCATGCTGCAGCTCGACCGGCACCCGTGGTTCGATGTCACCTGGCTCGGCGCCAGCCAGCGGTCCGAGGGGCGCCGGTATGCGGAGGCCGCCCCGTGGCGGCTCGCCTCGCCGATGCCCGACATGGTGCGCGACCTCGTCGTCGAGGCCGCCGAGCCGGGCCGGGCGCCGCGCCTGGTATTCTCGGCGCTCGACGCCGGCGTGGCCGGAGAGATCGAAGCGGCGTTCGCGGCAGCCGGGCACATCGTCGTCAGCAACGCGCGGAACTACCGGATGGACCCGGTCGTGCCGCTGCTCATCCCCGAAATCAACCCCGACCACCTCTCGCTGCTCGACGCGCAGCCGGCCGCCCGCGGCTGGAGCGGGCGGATCGTGACCAACCCCAACTGTTCCACGGTCGTCCTGGCGATGGTGCTGGCGCCGCTGCGCCGCTTCGGCATCCGGCGGGTGATGGTGTCGACGATGCAGGCGGTGTCGGGGGCGGGGTATCCGGGCGTCGCCTCGCTCGACATCCTGGGGAACGTCATCCCGTTCATCGACGGCGAGGAAGAGAAGATCGAGCGCGAGACGCAGAAGATCCTCGGCGCGGCGCGCCAGGGGGCGATTGCGCCGCACGAGATGGTGGTCAGCGCGCAGACGACGCGCGTGCCGGTGGCCAACGGGCACACCGAGATGGTGTCGATCGGGTTCGAGACGCGCCCGTCCGAGGCCGACCTGCGCGAGGCGCTGGCGTCGTTCACCGGCGTGCCGCAGCAGCTGGGGCTCCCCTCGGCGCCGGCGCAGCCCATCGTGTATCTTCCCGAGCGCAACCGGCCGCAGCCCGGCCTGGACGTGCAGCGTGGCGCCGGCATGACCATCAGCGTCGGCCGCCTGCGGCCCTGCCCGATCTTCGACTACAAGCTGGTGGCGCTCGGGCACAACACGGTGCGCGGCGCGGCCGGGGCCGCCGTGCTGAATGCCGAGCTGATGCGCGCGGAGGGACGACTCGCATGATGGTGATGAAGTTCGGCGGGACGTCGGTGGCCGACGTGCCGGCGGTCACCCGGCTGATGGCGCTCGTCCGCCGCCAGCGGGAGCGCGACGCCGCGTCCGGCGGGCCGGCGGCGGCCGCGCCGGGACCGGTGGTGGTGGTGTCGGCGCTGGGCGGCGCCACCGACCGCCTCCTCGAGGTCGGGCAGGCGGCACAGGCCGGCGACGTGGACGGCGCGGTCAGCGGGCTCTACAAGCTGCTCGACCGGCACGTCGAGATGGCGAACGCCCTGACCGGAGGCGCGCGGCGGGAGGCGCTGCTCGATGCCATCCGCGCCGAGATCTCGGGACTGATCGGCCTCGTCCGGGCGCTGGCCGTCCTGCGCGACGTCTCCCCGCGCTCGATGGACGCGCTGGCGGCGGCGGGCGAGGTGATGAGCAGCCGGCTGGTGGCGGCGGCGCTGGCGGAGGCCGGGCTGCCCGGCGTGTGGGTGGACGCCCGCACGGTCATCGTCACCGACGACGATCACACGAATGCCGTCCCGAAGATGGACGAGACCAACGCGCGGCTGCGCGAGCGGGTCGGGCCGCTGGTGGCGCAGGGGGACATCCCGGTGCTCGGCGGCTTCATCGCGGCGACGGCCGAGGGGGTGACGACGACGCTCGGCCGGGGCGGCTCCGACTATTCCGCGGCGATCGTCGGCGCGGGGCTCGACGCGGCGGAGATCCAGATCTGGACCGACGTCGACGGCATGTTGACCGCCGATCCGCGCGTCGTCGCGAACCCGAAGCTGGTGCCGCGCCTCACCTTCGAGGAGGCGTCGGAGCTGGCGTACTTCGGCGCGAAGGTGCTGCATCCCGCCACGATCCAGCCGGCCGTCGCGCACGACATCCCGGTGCGGATCCTGAACTCGCGGCGGCCCGAGTCGACGGGCACGCTGATCGCGCGCGCCGAGGGGCCGCTGAGCTCGGGCATCGTCGCCATTGCCTGCAAGCGGCACGTGGCGGTGGTCAACGTCACGTCGAGCCGCATGCTGATGGCCTACGGCTTCCTGCGCCGGCTGTTCGAGGTGTTCGAGCGGTTCCGGACCGCGGTCGACGTGGTCACCACGTCCGAGGTCAGCGTGTCGGTGACGATCGACGACCAGCGCCGGCTCGAGGCGATCCTCGCGGCGCTGTCCGAGTTCGCCGAGGTCACCTGCGAGCGCGACATGGCGATCGTCTGCCTCGTGGGCGAGAGCCTCGGGGCCGATGCCGGCGCATTCGGGCGGATGCTCGAGGCGCTCGACGGCGTGCCGCTGCGCATGGTGTCGCAGGCGGCGCACCGGCGGAACGTGACCTTCGTGCTGCGGCAGGCCGACGTGGCCGACGCGATGAACCGGCTCCACGAGACGTTCTTCGGCCGGGCGGCGACCGCGGCGTCGCGCGGCTGAGACGGGCGGAGGCTCCCTTGCAACTCCTGCTGCTGGGACACGGACGGATGGGCCAGCTCGTCGAGGGGCTGGCGCCGCAGTACGGCTTCGAGCTGGCCGGCTGGCTCGACGAGACGAACAACCCGCAGGCGTCCGGGCTGACCGCCGGGCGCTGGACGGGGGTGGACGTCGCGATCGACTTCTCGACCGCCGACGCGGTGGTCGCGAACCTGCCGGCCCTGGCGCGGCTCGGGATCCCGGCCGTCATCGGCACCACCGGGTGGCAGGCGCACCAGGCGGAGCTGCGGCGCGTGGCGCAGGAGGCGGGCATCGGCGTCGTGGCGGCGCCGAACTTCTCGACGGGTGTCGTGCTCTTCGAGGCGCTCGCCGAGTACGCCGGGCGGCTGCTGGGGGCGCAGGAGGAGTTCGGGGCCTGGGTGCACGAGCTGCACCACGTGAAGAAGGTCGACGCGCCGTCGGGCACCGCGCTGATGCTGAAGGCGGCGGTGGAACGGGGCGGCTGGGCGCGGCCGATCGACATGTCGTCGACGCGGGCCGGGTACATCCCCGGCACGCACACGATCGGGTTCGACGCGCCATCGGAGACGCTCACGCTGACGCACACGGCGCGCGACCGCGCGACCTTCGCCCGCGGCGCGCTGCACGCGGCCCGGTGGCTGCCCGGCCGGCGCGGCTGGTTCACGATGCGGGACGTGCTTGGGCTGACGGCGCCATGACGGCCGGCGAGGACGGCCGGAGGGGCTGAGGCCCCCACCGAGTGGCTGCTGAACCCGGATCGCTGTGGAACGAGCGCCGAGCCGCGGAAGCGGCGAGGTACAGGCGGCGGGGGTGGGGCCCCGCCGCAAACTGAGAACTGACAGGAGATCTCATCATGCGGACGCCCTTTACAGGTTGCGGCACGGCACTGGTCACTCCGTTCACCAGGGACGGCGCGCTCGACGAAGCGGGCGTGCGCCGCCTCGCGCGCCGCCAGATCGACAAGGGGATCCACTTCCTCGTGCCGTGCGGCACGACGGGCGAGAGCCCGACGCTGTCGCTGGCCGAGCGGCGGCGCGTGGTGGAGATCGTGGTCGAGGAAGCCGCCGGCAAGGTGCCGGTGCTCGCCGGCGCGGGCGGCTACGACACGAAGGAAGTCATCCATGCAGCCGGCGAGATGAAGAAGGCCGGCGCGAACGGCCTCCTGTCGGTCACGCCGTACTACAACAAGCCGACGCAGGAAGGGCTCTACCAGCACTTCAAGGCGATTGCCGACGCGGTCGGCCTGCCGATCATCGTCTACAACGTGCCCGGCCGCACCGGCTGCAACGTCGAAGTGGCGACGCAGGTCCGGCTGGCGTCGATCCCGCACATCGTCGGCGTGAAGGAGGCCTCGGGCAACATGACGCAGATGTGCGAGGTCTGCCGCAACGTGCCGTCCGACTTCCTCGTGCTGTCGGGCGACGATGCCCTGACGCTGCCGCTGATGGCGGTGGGCGGCCGCGGCATCATCTCCGTGGCCTCGAACGAGATTCCGGCCGAGATGTCGCAGATGGTCGAAGCGGCCGAGCGGGGCGACTTCGCCGCCGCGCGCGCGATGCACAGCCGGCTGCTGCCGCTGATGCAGATCAACTTCGTCGAGTCGAATCCCGGCCCGGTGAAGGCGGCGATGGCGGCCATGGGGCTGCTGGAGCTGGTCTACCGGCTGCCGATGGTGCCGCCGCGGGCCGAGTCGCAGGAGAAGATCCTGAAGGTGCTGCGCGAGCTGAAGCTGGTGGGGGCGGCGTCGCCAGTGCAAGCGGCAACGCGGTGAGTGCCAGGATCCGGAGCGTGAGCGACGGCAACGCATGGGGGTGCCGCCTTCGCGCCGCAGGCGCTACGGCGAGCCTCGCCGTAGCTCGCGAGACTTCGCCGCGAGCGGAGGCGGGGGGCCCCGTGCGGAGTGAATAATGACTGACATGGACCGAGCCTCGCTCGAGGCCGAGATTAGCGGGTTCGTGGCGCAGGGAGCGCAGGCGGACCGCGCGAAAGTGCGGGAGACGTTCGCCCGGCTGCGCGCGGCGCTGTCGGCGGGCGAGGTGCGGGCGGCCGAGCCCGACGCGGCGGCGCCGGCCGGCTGGCGCGTGAACACGTGGGTGAAGCAGGGGATCCTGCTCGGGTTCAGGTTCGGCGAGACGGTCGATCTCTCGGAGGGCGGCGCCCTGCCGTTCTACGACAAGGACACGCTGCCGGTGAAGCGGCCGGGCCCGAAGGCCGGCGTCCGGATCGTCCCTGGCGGGTCCTCGGTCCGCGAAGGGGCGTACCTCGCCGCCGGCGTCATCTGCATGCCGCCGATGTTCGTCAACATCGGCGCGTACGTCGGCGCCGACTCGCTCATCGACTCGCACGCGCTCGTCGGCTCGTGCGCCCAGGTCGGATCGCGCGTCCACGTGAGTGCCGGCGCGCAGATCGGCGGCGTCATCGAGCCGGTCGGCGCGCTGCCGGTGATCGTGGAGGACGAGGCCCTCATCGGCGGCAACACCGGCGTGTACGAAGGGGCCGTCATCAAGGCGCGTGCCGTCGTCGCAGCCGGCACGGTGCTGACGGGGTCGACACCGGTCTACGACCTCGTGCACGGCCGGGTGATCAGGCCGTCGGGCGACGTGCCGCTGGTCATCCCGGAGGGGGCGGTCGTCGTGCCGGGCGCGCGGGCCGTCACGGCCGGGCGCGGCCCGGAATGGGGCCTCTCGCTGGCCACGCCCGTCATCGTCAAGTACCGTGACTCGCGCACGGACACGCGGACGGAGCTCGAAGCGTGGATCCGCTAGGGCTCGTCCCGCTCACCCGCACCCTCGTCGACATCGACTCCACGACCGGCCGCGAGGGCGACGCCGCCCGCTGGCTGGCGGCGTACCTGCGCGCGCGCGGCTTCACCGTGGTCGAACAGGCGGTCGACGGCGACCGCTTCAACGTGTTCGCCACCGTCGACACGCCAGCCGTCGTCCTCTCCACCCACTTCGACTGCGTGCCGCCGTTCTTCGCCAGCCGCGAGGACGGGGGGCTGGTGTACGGCCGCGGCTCGTGCGACGCCAAAGGGATTCTCGCCGCCCAGCTCACCGCCGCCGAGCGGCTCCGGGCCTCGGGCGAGACCCGCGTGGGGCTGCTCTTCGTGGTGGGCGAGGAACGTGGGAGCGACGGCGCCCGCGTGGCCAACACGCAGTCGCCCGGCTGCGCGTACCTCGTGAACGGCGAGCCGACCGACAACCGGCTCGGCCTCGCCACGCGCGGCACGCTGCGGCTCCGCGTCAAGGCGTCCGGCCGTGCCGCGCATTCGTCGTATCCGGAACTCGGGGATTCGGCGATCGAGAAGCTGATCGACGTGCTCGTGTCGCTGCGTGGCGTGGATCTGCCGGAGGACCCGCTGCTCGGGCGGACGCACTACAGCATCGGCCTGATCGCGGGCGGCGTGGCGCCCAACGTCGTCCCGGCATCGGCCGAGGCGGAAGTGATGTTCCGCACGACGACGAGCGGCGCCGACGTGCGCGAGCGGCTGCGGCCGCTCGAATCCGTCGTCGCGATCGAGCCGGTCGTGGAAGTGCCGCCGGTACGGATGGAGCAGGTGCCCGGCTTCGACACGGCCGTCTTTCCCTACACCACCGACATTCCCTACCTGACGAACTGGGGACGGCCGCTGCTCTTCGGGCCCGGGTCCATTCACGTGGCTCATACCGACCACGAGCACGTCGCCATCGCCGAACTGAACGAGGCGGTGGATCACTACGTGACGATCGCGCGGGAACTGCTGGCGAGGTAGGGACGGCTCGGCATGGCCTTCGGCGAAGTTCTCCTGCCTGCGACTACGTCTGCGCCAGCTCCCGCTCCACGACCAGCGCGGCGCGCAGCAGGGCTTCGGTCTGATTCGCCGGGCCGGCGAGCTGCAGGCCGCAGGGGAGGCCGGCCTTCGTCGTCCCGCACGGCAGCGTCAGCGCGGGATGCCCGCTGACGTTGAAGACCTGGGTGAGACGCAGCATGATGTTGCGCACCGGGATGTCCTGGCTGCCGACCTTCACCGTGGCGGCGCCGATCGGCGGCGCCGGAATCGCGAGCGCCGGGAGGGCGAGCAGGTCGCAGCCGTCCAGCGCTGCGTCGACCTCTGCGCGGATCACCTGGCGCCCCTGCTGCGCCCGCACGTAATCCTCCGCCAGCATGTAGCGCCCCATTTCTAGGCGGATCCGGACGTTCGGCGTGTACCGCTCCGGCATCCGCGCCAGCGTGTCGGCGTGGTACGCCGAGGCCTCGGGCAGGCCGATGTGCAGGTAGATGGCCGCCAGGTCGGCTGCATGCGGCAGCGCGACGTCGTGCACCGTGGCCCCGGCCTGCTGCAGCCGGGCGATCGCGTCCTCGAACCGCGCGCGCACCTCATCGTCCACGAGATCCATGAAGTACGGCCGCAGAACACCGACCCGCAGAGCCCGCGCCGGCGGCAGCGTTCCCGTGGCGGCGCTCTCCGCCGACCGGTCGCCGGTCATGGCGCAGTAGACGATCCAGGCGTCGGTGACGCTGCGGGCGATCGGGCCCACATGATCGAAGGACCGATTCAACGGGACGATGTCGTCGAGCGGCAGGTCGCCGAGCGCCGGCTTCAGGCCCACGACGCCGCACGCCGCCGAGGGGATGCGGATCGACCCGCCCGTGTCGGTGCCGATCGAGGCGACCGACAGCCCCGCGGCCACCGCCGCCGCCGATCCGCCGCTCGATCCGCCGGCCGACCGCGACCGGTCCACGGGATTGCGCACGGGCCCGAACGCCGAGTCCTCGCTCGTCGTGCCGAAGGCGAACTCGTGCAGGTTGGTCTTGCCGACGAACACCGCGCCGGCCTCGCGCAGGCGGCCGACCACCGTCGCATCGCGGTCGGCGCGATGCCCCTCGCGCACGCGCGACGCCGCGGTCGTCGGCGTGCCGCGCAGATCCATCAGGTCCTTCAGGGAGATCGGGATGCCATGCAGCGGCCCGCGGTAGAGGCCGCTGGCGATCTCCCGGTCGGCCTCCTCGGCCTGCGCGCGGGCCTCGCCGGCCAGCACGAGGATGAAGGCGTTCAGCGCGCTGTTGTCGGCGTCAATCCGCGCCAGGCACGCGTCGGTGAGGGCCCGTGACGACAGGTGGCCCGCCCGGAGCAGCGGCGCGAGCTCGGTGATCGACAGGCGTTCGGGATTCGCGGGTGGTGTCGGCATGGTCGGTCAGCAGGGAAGGGCGGCGTCCGGGCCGCCCGGTTCAGGGCCGGGCGGCGGACGGCGGCGGTTCCGGCCGGTCCGCCCGGTCGTTCCAGTCCGCGTCGCGCAGCGCGCGTGTCGAGCGGGCGATCCCCTCGAGCAGCGGCTTCAGGTCGGGCAGGCCGCGCCGCTCCGCGTCGGCGACGGCCGCCGCCAGCCAGGCATCGATGTCCATCACGCCTCCCCGGGCCCCGGTCAGGCCATCCCTTCGAGTTCGTCGAGCGTGGCGACGGCGCGCCGCAGGTGCGGAATCGTGATGGACCCGCCGACGACCAGCGCCACGTTGAACGCCTCGAGGAACTCGTCGAACGTCGTCCCCTCCTCGCGGCAGCGGACGATGTGGTAGGTGACGCAGTCGTCGCAGCGCAGCACGAGCGAGGCGACGAGCCCCATCAGTTCCTTCGTCTTGACGGGCAGGGCGCCGTCCTCGTACGCCCGCGTGTCGAGGGCGAAGAAGCGCTTGATCTCCAGGTTGCCCGCGCCCAGGATGCGCGCGTTCATCCGCTCGCGGAACTCGCGGAAGTCCTTCAGCCGTTCGCTCATGATCCGCTCACTTCACCTTCACCGAGACGGCCACGCCGTCGCGCAGGGGCAGCACCGTCGTCCGCAGCCGCTCGTCCGAGACCAGCCGCTCGTTGTAGTCGGCGATCGCGCGCGTGTCGTCCGCGTTGCGCGACCGCGCCGCCACGTGCCCGGGGACGACCTCGCCGCCCCAGAGGACGTTGTCGGTGACGAGCAGCCCGCCCGGCCGCAGCAGGGTCACCAGGCGATCCAGCATCCGTCCGTACAGCATCTTCGCGCCGTCCTGGAAGACGAGGTCGAACGGCCCGGCGACCTTCGCCACCAACAGCCCGGCGTCGCCGACCATCACGTTCGCCCGATCGCCCAGCCCGGCCCGCTCGAAGTTCTTCCGCGCCGTGGCCGCGCGATCCGGGTTCAGCTCCATCGTCATCAGCATCCCGTCGGCCGGCAGCGCACCGGCCAGCCAGATGCCCGAGTAGCCGATCGCCGTGCCGATTTCCAGGATGCGCCGGGCGCCGATGGCGGTTGCGAGGACGCGCAGGAGCGCCCCGACCTCCGGGTCGACGATCGGCAGGTCCTGATCCCGGCCCTCCCGGGCGATGTCGACCAGCAGCGGGTCGGTCATCCGGTTGAGGTGGGCCAGGTAGTGTTCGATGGAATCGGGAACGATGTCCCCCATAAGTGGGAAGCATTGTAAGCTGAACGCCATGCGGCACACCAAGATCATGGCCACCGTGGGCCCCGCCACCTCCACCGACGACGCCGTGATGGGCCTCATCGACGCCGGCGTCGACATCTTCCGCCTGAATTTCTCCCACGGCACCCACCAGAGCCACGCCGACGCGTTCCGGCGGATCCGGGCGGCCGCCGCGCGGGCCGGGCGCCCGGAAGTGGCCATCCTGCAGGATCTGAGCGGGCCGAAGATCCGCACGGGGACCCTGCAGAACGGCCAGCCGCTCACGCTGGCCGAGGGGCAGGAGCTCCGGATTGCGACGGGCGACTTCGCGGGCGGTCCGGGGCGGGTCTCCACCACGTTCGAGGGGCTGGCCCGCAGTGTCAGCCCGGGCGATCGGCTGCTGCTCGACGACGGGCGGATCGAGCTGCGGGTGGAGTCGACCGACGGGACGGAGATCGTGACGAGGGTGGTCGAGGGCGGGCCGCTCGGGGAGCACAAGGGGATCAACGCCCCCGGCGTGCCGCTGCCGGCGTCGGCGCTCACGCCGAAGGACGAGGACGATCTGCGGTTCGGCCTCGGGCTGGGCGTGGACATCGTGGCGCTCAGCTTCGTGCAGACGGCCGAGGACCTCCGGCAGACGCGGCGGGTGATGGTGGAGAGCGGCCGGCCCGACGTGCCGCTGGTCGCCAAGCTGGAGCGGCCGCAGGCGATCGAGCACCTCGAGGAGATCTTCGGTGCGTGCGACGCGGTGATGGTGGCGCGGGGCGACCTCGGGCTGGAACTGCCGCTCGAGCGGGTGCCGCGCGTGCAGAAGGAAGTGACGCGGTGGGCGCGGGCGGTCGGCATCCCGGTGATCGTCGCCACGCAGGTGCTCGACTCGATGCGGACCGAGTCGCGGCCGACGCGCGCCGAGGTGAGCGACGCGGCCACGGCCGTGGACGAGGGCGTGGACGCGATCATGCTGGCGGGTGAGACGGCGGCCGGCAAGTATCCCGTGCGGGCCGTGCAGGCGCTCGACGCGATCATCCGCGAGGCGGAGGCGACGTCGACGCCGGAGTCGCGGCACCGCCTGACGGGCACCGGCGAAGGCCACGCCCGCGCGCTCTGCGAGGCGGCCGTCACGCTGGCCAACAGCGGCGATGCCGACGCGATCGTCGCCGTCACGCGCGGCGGGGCGACCGCGCGCATGCTGTCGTCGCTGCGCCCGCGCGCCAGGATTTTCGCGGCGACCGAGCACGAAGAGACGGCGCGCCGGCTGATGCTCTACTGGGGCGTCGTGCCGGTCGTCACCACGATCGGCGACGATGTCGATTCGGCCGGCGTGATGGTGGGCCGCGGCCTCGAGCAGCGCGGCGTCGTCCGGCCGGGCGCCGTGGTCGTGTTCGTCAGCGTGAGCCC
>JAGWRA010000092.1 GCA_028876655.1 Acidobacteriota bacterium
AGACGCTGCTGGCCAAGCCCCGGCACGGGACGAGCGGCCTGCCGCTCACGCGGGCGGACTGGTACCGGGGGTGACACTGCCTCTCGGGATTGGGGATTGGGGATTGGGGATTGGGGGTTAGGGATTGGGGATCGGGGACTCGGGTCGGGTGGGTTCGTCCTCCCAGCTAATCCCGAATCCCGAATCCCACATCCCTGCGCCATGCGTACAAATACATCCCCACGTTCACGAGGACGACCACGCTGCCCAGCACGATCTGCACCGTCCGCGTGAGGTTGGCGGGATAGAGCACCGGAACGAGGTAGTGGGTCACGAAATCGCCGGCGTACGCGGCCGCGCCGGCCCTCAGCCGCAGCCAGTTCTCCAGGTGCGTGAGCGGACAGATCCAGCCGCCGAATTCGACGGCCGCCCCCCAGATCGCCGCCGGCACGTGCACCCAGGCCGCGCGGCGCCAGCGCAGGACGAACAGCCCGCCGGCGACGGCGAACGCGGCAAACGCCAGGTGGACCAGGACGACGAGGTCGGCCAGCGCCTGGAAGATCATCGGACTCACGGGAGCAGGCGCGCTTCCACGGCGTCGCGCACGTCGGTCAGGCTCCTGCGGGCGTCGACCCGCTCCCAGGTGAGCGGTCCGAGCGCGCGCGCCCGCTGGCGATCCAGCACGGCGACCGTCGCGTCGGACGCGTCGCCCGTCCGCCCCCCGATGCGCGCCGCCAGCACGTCACGCGGCGCATCCAGCCAGACCCCGACGAACGGCACGCCGGCAGCCCGTGCGACCGCCTCGATCGTGCTGCGCTCGATGACGTCCCCGTACACGGCGTCGACGACGACGGTCTGACCGGCGGCCAGCGCGGCGCCGGCCCTTGATGCGAGGGTGTCATAGACCCGCCGGGTAACCTCCGGCGTGTAGCCGTCCTCGCCCAGCCGATCGAGCGGCGCTGCGCCCATGAGGGCCTTGCGGACGAGATCGCTCCTGACGACCAGCGCCCCCGGGGGCGCGCCGATCCGCGGCGCCAGCAGCCGCGCCACGCTGGACTTGCCCGTGCCCGACCAGCCGCCGAGGGCCACCAGCCGCGGGCTGACCGGCCGGAGGAACGCCTCCGCCCGGTCCAGGTACTCGCGGGCCACTTCGCGCAGCGGCGCCGCCAGCCCGGCATCGGGCTGCAGGCGCGCGGCGGTCGCGCTCGTCTTCGCCCGGACGGCTGCGCGGCACGACAGGAACAGCGGCAGCAGCGGGAGCGCGCCGTAGTCGCCGGTGCGATCGAGCCAGCCGTTGAACAGCAGGTTGGCGTGCTCCTGCAGCTGCCGCCGCCAGCAGTCCATCAGCAGGAACGCCAGGTCGTAGAAGACGTCGATGCAGGCGATCGCCTCGTTGAACTCGACGGCATCGAACAGCGTGGGCCGCCCCTCGACGAGACAGATGTTCCGGAGATGGAGGTCGCCGTGACAGCGGCGGACGAAGCCGCGATCGCGCCGGGCGTCCAGGCACGAGGCCTGGGCCTCGAGCGCGGTGCGCGTGGCGGCGACGAGCCGGGCGCAGGCGTCCGGATCGAGGATGTCCGGCCCCTGCTCTGCGAAGCCGCTCTCGTTCCCGTCGATCACCCAGGCCATCCCGGCCCGCCCGCCCTGCGATCGGACCGGCTCGGCATCCTGATGGAAGCGCGCGATCGCGTCGGCGAGGGCCGGCATCAGATCGAGCGGCAGCGTGCCGCGCGCCGCCAGCCGATCGAACAGCGTGTCCTCGTCGAACCGCGCCATCTCGACCAGCCAGTCGACGGCGGCACCGGCCCCGCCGAGCGCCAGGCGCCCGTCCGCCTCGCGGGTCACGGCGACGATCCCCCGGTAGATCGCGGGTGCGGTCCGGCGGTTGAGGGCCACTTCCGCGGCGCAGGCCGCCCGGCGGCGTTCGAGCGAGGAGAAGTCGAGGTAGTCGTACCGGACGGCCCGCTTCAGCTTGAAGGCCCGCTCGCCGCACAGGAAGACCACGGCACTGTGGGTGTCGATGCGGCGCACGTCCGCCCCGGCCGTGCCGTACGCGGCCGGCGTCGAGAGGAAGGCGATGACGTCCTGCTGATCCTCGACGACCATGCGACGACCGTGACGGGCTGCCGCGGCCGGCCGGTCAGCGCCGGCCCCGGACGCGGTGCTGCGTGTGTGCCACGAGGATGGCCGACGCGCGCGCCTCGACGGTGTAGGCCCGCGCGTCGCCCAGCGCGAGTTCGGCGCCGACGTCGCGCAGGTCCTCGGGGGCCTCTCGCGCGGTGTCGGTGACCAGGTGCCAGATGCCGCGGGCCGACGGGGGCAGGGTGAAGCGGACGGCCTCGGTCGACGCGTTGAACAGCAGGTACAGGTCCGGCCCGTTCTGGCCGGCGATGAGACACGCCAGACGCTGCTCGCCGGCCTCGTCCCACGCCGGCGGGCGCAGGTCCGGCCCGAACCACTTGATCTCGTCGTCGGTGTAGAACGACCCGCTGCGCAGGACGGCGTGCGCCTGCCGGAAGCGGATCATGCCGCGGGCGAACCGGCAGATCTCCTGGTGCGCCTGCAGCAGGCGCCAGTCGAACCAGCTCGTCTCGTTGTCCTGGCAGTAGGCGTTGTTGTTCCCCCCCTGCGTCCGCCGGAACTCGTCGCCGCCGAGCATCATCGGGACGCCGCGCGAGACGAACAGTGTCAGGAGGAAGTTCTTGATCTGGCGGATCCGCGCCCGCTCGACCGCCAGGTCGTCGGTCGGTCCCTCTACGCCGAAGTTCTCGCTGTAGTTCGCATCGCTGCCGTCGCGGTTCTCCTCGCCGTTGGCCAGGTTGTGCTTCTGCACGTAGCTCACCAGGTCGTTCAGCGTGAAGCCGTCGTGCGCCGTCACGTAGTTGATGCTGCTCTGCGGGCTCTTGCCGCTGTGTTCGTAGAGGTCGGCGCTGCCCGCGAGGCGGTTCGCGAACTGCCCCACCAGGCCGCGATCGCCCTTCCAGAACTGCCGGACCTCGTCGCGGTAGCGCCCGTTCCACTCGGCCCACGCGCGCTCGGAGAAGGTGCCGACCTGGTAGGCGCCCGCGGCATCCCAGGCCTCTGCGATCAGCTTGACGCCCCGCAGGATCGGATCCTCCGCGATCCGCTCGAGCAGCGGCGGGTCGGCCAGCATCCGTCCCGTCCGGCCGCGCCCGAGCACCGAGGCGAGGTCGAAGCGGAACCCGTCGACGTGCATCTCGACCACCCAGTGCCGCAGCGTCTCGAGGATGATGTCGCGGATCACCGGGTGGTTCGCGTTCACGGTGTTGCCGGTGCCGGTGTAGTCCCGGTAGTAGCGCGGGTTGTCCTCCTGCAGCAGGTAGAAGACGCTGTTGTCGAAGCCCCGGAAGGAAAAGGTCGGCCCCAGCTCGTTCCCCTCGGCGGTGTGATTGAGGACGACGTCCAGGATGATCTCGATGCCGGCCCGGTGGAACGCCTTCACCATCTCCTTGAACTCGAGCGTCTGCTGCCCGTCGCCCCCAGAGCTGCTGTAGGAGGCCTTCGGCGCCATGAAGGCCACCGAGTTGTAGCCCCAGAAGTTCGTCAGCCGCGCGCCGGTCGCGGGGTCGGTGCGGATCTGGTCGCGCTCGTTGAACTCGGCCACCGGCATCAGCTCGATCGCCGTGACGCCGAGATCCGTGAAGTAGGGGATCTTCTCGGTGAGGCCCCGGAACGTCCCGGGCGCCGTGACGCCCGCGCTCGGATGGATCGTGCACCCGCGGACGTGCACCTCGTAGATGACCGTCTCCCCCCACGGCCGGCGCGGCAGCCGGTCGCCCTCCCAGTCGAAGTACTCGTCGGTGAAGACGCACTTCGGCGTCACCGCCGCGTTGTCGACCGTCGAGAACGACACATCCGATTCGGGCGCGCCCGGATCGTAGCCGCACGCCTCCGCGAACTCCCAGTTGGACACCGGCGCCAGCGCCGTCGCGAACGGATCGACCAGCAGCTTGTGCGCGTTGAAGCGGTGCCCCTCCGACGGACAGTACGGCCCCTCCACCCGGTAGCCGTAGAGCTGGCCGACGCGCACCCCCTCGATCCAGACGTGCCACACGTCGCCCGTCCGGTGACGCACGGGGTCGAGCACGAACACGCGCGACGGCGTCCGGTCGTCGGCGCGGTCGAAGAACTCCAGCTGCACGCGCGTGGCGTGACGGCTGAACACGGCGAAGTTCACACCCGTGCCGTGCTGGTGCGCCCCGAACGGGTACGGCAACCCGTCGCGGACCGACGTCCGCTCCGACACCGCCAGCAGGTAGTCCACGAACGACCGTCGCGCCATGCCGCTCCTTCACCTTCTGTTCGCGCGATTGCGCGCAACCGCGCCGCGCCGCCGTCATTTGAGTATTCTGCTGCTGAGGACCCGATGCAAGTCGACCGCTTCCGCAATCGCGCCGATGCCGGACGCCAGCTCGCCGGCCGCCTGGCCGCGCACGCCGGACGGCCCGGTGTCGTGGTCATCGGCCTCGCGCGCGGAGGCGTCCCGGTCGCCTTCGAGGTGGCCCGGTCGCTGGGGGCCCCCCTCGACGTCCTCGCGGTCCGCAAGCTGGGGACGCCGGGGCAACGCGAGCTCGCCCTGGGCGCCATCGCCCCGGGCGGCGTGCGGGTGCTCAACGACGACCTCGTGCGCGCGATGGGCCTCTCGCCCCCGTTGATCGACCGGATCGCCGCGCGCGAGCTGGAGGAACTGACGCGCCAGGAGCGGCTGTGGCGGGGTGCGCGGCCGCGCCCCCCGTTGCGCGGCTCGACCGTCGTCCTGATCGACGACGGCCTGGCGACCGGCGCCACGATGCGCGCGGCGGTGGCCTGGGCCCGGCACGAGGGAGCCGGGCGCGTCGTGGTGGCCGTGCCGGTCGCCGCCCCCGACACGGTCGTCCGCCTGCAGCAGGAAGCCGACGAGGTCGTCGCGGTGGCCGCGCCGGCCACCTTCAGCGCCGTCGGCGAGTGGTACGACGACTTCTCGCAGACGACCGACGAGGAGGTCACCATCTGCCTGGCGCGTGCCGGCGGCGAGGCGCGCTGAGCGCGGGACCGGCGCCAATCGTCAGGGCTTGACGAACTCGTGCTCGGGATGCCGCACCGTCAGCACCGGGCAGGGCGCCTTGCGCACGACGCGCTCGGCGACGCTGCCGAGCAGCAGGTGCCCCACGGCGCCGCGGCCGTGGGTCCCCATCACGACGAGATCGATGTTCTCGTCGGCGGCGTAGCGGAGGATCTCGGTGAAGGGACTTCCCTGCCGGATCTCGCAGGTGGCACGGAGCGCCGTGCGCTCGGCCACCGGCAGCAGGCCGTCGAGCTTCTCGCGCACCGCCTTCTCCCAGTCCTCGTAGAAGTTCGGCGGCGGCACGTAGACCTCGCTGGCCACGTTCTGCAGCAGCGGGTTCTCCAGCACGTGCAGCAGGCGGAGCGAGGCGCCGAAGTTCTCGGCGAGCGCCTTCCCGTACTTCAGCGCCACGCCGGAGGTCTCGCTGAAGTCCACCGGCACCAGGATCCGTTCGAGCGTAATCATGTATTCCCCCAGGGGTTGGCGTCCGGCATCGGGCCTGCACCCCGGGCCCGGGCTCGGCACCGGCCGCCTCACGTGATGAGGACTATAGTAGTACATATCGCGTCTGTCGTCCGCCGCGCACCGCCGCGCACGGGTGCTGCATGACTCGCCCTCCTTCCGACGTTCGCCCACCCGCCGGGCCGGGCGGGAGCTCCTGGGAACACTTCCCGCACGGCGCCGACGTCGGCGTGCGCGGCCGCGGCGCCACACGGGCCGCGGCCTTCGCACAGGCGGCGCTCGCGCTGGCGGCCGTCACCACCGATCCGGCCCGCGTCCGCCCGCACGGCTCCATCGAGATCACCTGCGAGGCCCCCGACGACGACCTGCTGCTGCTCGACTGGCTGAACGCCTTGATCTACGAAGCCGCCACCCGGCACTGGGTGTTCGGCGCCTTCGAGGTCGGCATCACGGGCGGGCGCCTGCGGGCCCGCGCGTTCGGCGAACCGATCGACCTGGCCCGGCACGAGCCGGCCGTGGAGGTCAAGGGCGCCACCCCCACCGGCCTCCGCGTCGCGCGCGAGGCCGACGGCCGCTGGGTCGCCGAGTGCATCGTCGACGTGTGAAGGAGGACGGACATGGATACGCGCAGTCTCGTCCGCCGGTCCGCCGTCGAATGGGAGATTCCGCCCACCGGGGCGATGCGTGTGCCGGGCGTGCTCTACGGCAGCGAGGCCCTCGTCCGCGACATGGACGAGAAGGTCGGGGAGCAGGTCTGCAACGTCGCCATGCTGCCAGGCATCGTGCGGGCGAGCTACGCCATGCCGGACGCCCACTGGGGCTACGGCTTCCCCATCGGGGGCGTGGCGGCGTTCGATCCCGACCGCGGCGGCGTCATCTCGGCCGGCGGCGTCGGCTTCGACATCTCGTGCGGCGTCCGGACGCTGCTCACCGGACTCCAGGCGACGGACCTCGAGCCGGTGAAGACCTCACTGGCGGACCGGCTGTTCCGCCATATCCCGGCCGGCGTGGGGAGTTCCGGCCGGATCCACCTGCACGGCGATCAGATGGACGCCATGCTCGCCGGTGGCGCCCGATGGGCCGTCGAGCGCGGCTGGGGACGCGCCGAGGACCTGACCCGCATCGAGGAAGGCGGCTGCATGGCCGGCGCGCAGCCCACCGAGGTGTCCGAGCGGGCACGCACCCGCCAGGCCGACGAGATGGGAACGCTCGGCTCGGGCAACCACTACCTCGAGGTGCAGCGCGTCACCACGGTGTTCGACGAGGCCGTGGCCTCGCTGTACGGGCTGCGCCCGGACGAGGTGGTCGTGTCGATCCACTGCGGGTCGCGCGGGCTGGGCCACCAGATCGGCACCGAGTTCCTCCGGCGGATGCTCGTCGAAGCCCCCCGGCACGGCCTCGCGCTGCCCGACCGCGAGCTGGCCTGTGCGCCGATCCATTCCGCCACCGGGGCCGCGTATCTCGGCGCCATGCGTGCCGGCATCAACTGCGCCCTGGCGAACCGCCAGATCCTGACGCACCTGGTGCGCGAGGTCTTCGCGGACGTGCTGCCGCGGGCCGATCTCGCGCTCCTGTACGACGTCTCGCACAACACCTGCAAGCTCGAAGAGCACGAGGTCGACGGCCGCCGCACGCGTCTCTTCGTGCACCGGAAGGGGGCGACGCGGGCCTTCGGCCCCGGCCATCCGTCCGTTCCCGCCGCGATCCGGGACGGCGGGCAGCCGGTGCTCATCGGCGGCAGCATGGGGACCGCCTCGTACGTGCTCGCCGGCACGGCGGCCGGCGAAGCGCGCTCCTTCTCCTCGTCCTGCCACGGCGCGGGCCGGCAGATGAGCCGCCACGAGGCGCTGCGGCAGTTCCAAGGGCGCTCGGTCATCACCGGGCTCGCCGCCCGTGGCATCCTCATCCGGAGCGCGTCGACGCGCGGCGTCGCCGAGGAAGCCCCGGGGGCGTACAAGGACGTGACGGCCGTCGTCGAGGCCGCGCACGAGGCGGGCCTGTCGCGGCTGGTGGCCCGGCTCGAGCCGGTCATCTGCGTGAAGGGGTGAGGGCGACGGCATGGCGACGTCCAGGGGCGTGCGCGCCAGGGTCGAGGCACTCCGGCGCGAGATCCGGCATCACGACTATCTCTATTACGTCCTCGATCGGCCGAAGATTCCGGATGCGAAGTACGATCGGCTGTTCCGCGCACTGCAGCAGATCGAAGCGGCGCATCCCTCGCTCGTCACGCCCGATTCGCCGACGCAGCGGGTCGGCGGCGCGCCGCTCGCGTCCTTTCCCGGCGTCCGGCACCTGGCGCCGCTGCTCAGTCTCGATTCGGTCGTCGACCCCGAAGACGTCCGGCGGTTCGACGCACGCGTGCGCCAGGTGGCGGGCCACGATCTCGTCTGGGAACTCGAGCCGAAGTTCGACGGCCTGTCGCTCGAGCTCGTGTACGAGGACGGCCGTCTGGTGCGTGCCTCGACGCGCGGCGACGGCGAGCGGGGCGAGGGGGTCACCGAGAACGTGAAGACCATCGGGGCGGTGCCGCTCCGGTTGCGCGAGGACGGTCCGCGCGTGCCGCGACGGCTCGCGGTTCGCGGCGAGGCGCTCATCCGGATCAAGGACTTCGAGCAACTGAACGCGCGCCTGGCGAAGCGCGGCGAACCGACCTTCGCGAACCCCCGCAACGCCGCGGCCGGATCCATCCGCCAGCTCGATCCGCGCGTGACCGCCGGCCGGCGCCTGGAGGTGTTCTTCTACGACGTGCTGGCGATGACCGGCGGGCCGCGCTTCCGCCGCAGCGTGGAGATGCTCGATGCCCTGCGTGCCTGGGGGCTCCGGACGAGCGGGGAGAACCGGACCGGCACGACGGTCGAGGACGTCCTCGCGTACCACGATCGGCTGGGGCGGCGCCGTCACACGCTCGCCTTCGAGATCGACGGCGTCGTCATCAAGCTGGACGACCTGGCGGCCCGCGATCGTCTCCGTGCCACTTCGCGCCACCCGCGCTGGGCCCTGGCCTACAAGTTCGCGCCGCGGGCCGAGCAGACCGTCATCCGCGACATCCGCGTCCAGGTCGGCCGCACCGGCCTGTTGACGCCGGTTGCCGTGCTGGATCCCATCGAGATCGGCGGCGTCACCGTCTCACGGGCCACGCTGCACAACCGCGAGGAGGTCGCCCGCAAGGACCTGCGCATCGGCGACACCGTGCGCGTCGTCCGGGCGGGCGACGTCATCCCGGAGGTGGTCGCACGGATCGGCCGCCGGCGCCGCCGCGGCCGCGCCTTCACGATGCCCCACCGCTGCCCGTCGTGCCGGACCCCGATCGTCCGCGAGGGGCCGCTCGACCGGTGCCCGAACGGGCTCGCCTGCCCCGCGCAGCTGAAGGGGGCGATCGCCCACGTCGGGTCGCGCGCGGCGCTCGACATCCGCGGCCTGGGCACGGAGACCGTCGAGGCGCTGGTGTCGACCGGGCTGGTCCGGAGCGTCGCCGACCTCTTCACCCTGAAGGCGGCCGACCTGCGACGCCTGGAGCGCTTCGCCGACGTCTCCTCGCGCAACCTGCTCGACGCCATCGATGGCGCCCGGCACCCGGACCTGGGACGCTTCCTCTACGCGCTCGGGATTCCCGGCGTCGGTGCTGCGACCGCGCGCGATCTGGCGGCGCACTTCGGACGCCTGGACGCGCTGATGGACGCCGACGAGGCCGCTCTGCGCGTGGTCCCGGGCATCGGGCCGGCGCTGTCGGCCTCGGTGGCCACCTTCTTCGGCCGCCGGCAGAATCGCCGGATCATCGAACAGTGCCTGGCCCGGGGCGTCACGCCGCGTGCGCCGGCACGCGCCACACGCGGGCGGTTCGCCGGCCAGACGGTGGTCTTCACCGGCTCGCTGTCCGCGATGACCCGCGACGAGGCGGAGGCGCGTGTGCTCGCGGAAGGCGGCCAGGTATCAGGTTCCGTCAGCCGCCAGACCGACCTCGTGGTCGCCGGAGCGGACCCGGGTTCGAAGCTCGCGCGCGCGCGCGCGCTTGGCGTGCCGGTCGTCGATGAACGGACGTTCCTGAAGCGACTGGGCCGCCGCGAGCCTCGCGAGGCGAGCGAGTGAAGGCGAGCCGGGGTGTGGGGCGAAGCCCCGCATAACATGGAAAATCTCGACGTCGCGCGCATCTTCAACGAGGTGGCCGACCTGCTGGAGATCCAGGGGGCCAACACCTTCCGCATCCGTGCGTACCGCGCGGCCGCGCGGACCCTCGAGACACTCCCCACGCCCGTGGCCGCCCTGGTGGCCGCACAGCCGGAGGCGCTCGAGGAGCTGCCGGGCATCGGCGCCGACCTCGCGTCCAAGATCGTCACGATCGTGAAGACCGGCCGCCTGCCCCTGCTGCGCGAGCTCTCGCGAAAGACCCCCGCGACGCTGACGGCCCTGATGCGGATACCCGGTCTGGGGCCGAAGCGGGCGCGCCTCATCTTCGACACGCTCGGAGTGAAGACGCTGCCGCAGCTCGAGAAGGCGGCCCGGGCCGGCCGGCTGCGCGAGGTCAAGGGGCTGGGGCCGGCGCTGGAACAGACCATCCTGCGCGGCCTGGGACAGGAGAAGGCCCACGCCGCCCGCGTCCGGATCGACCAGGCCGAGGCCTACGTCCGTCCTCTGCTCGAGCACCTGCACGGCGCGCCGGGCATCCGGTCGCTGGAGGTGGCCGGCAGTTACCGCCGCCGCCGCGAGACGGTCGGCGACATCGACCTGCTGGTCTGCTCGACCCGCCCCGCGCCAATCGCCGAGCGGTTCGTTTCGTCCCCGGGCGTCCGTCAGGTGACCGCCCGCGGCGACACGCGCTGCGCCGTGGTCCTGACCTCGGGCCTGCAGGTCGACCTCCGCATCGTGCCGCCGAGGTCGTATGGCGCGGCCCTGTACTACTTCACCGGATCCAAGGCTCACAACATCGCCGTGCGCCGCCTCGCCGTGAAGCGGCACCTGAAGATCAACGAGTACGGCGTCTTCCGGGGTTCGCGCCAGATCGCCGGGAAGACGGAGGCCGAGGTGTTCCGGACCGTCGGACTCCC
The DNA here is from genome assembly GCA_028876655.1 of Acidobacteriota bacterium. GTDB lineage: Bacteria > Acidobacteriota > Vicinamibacteria > Vicinamibacterales > CAVVIG01 > JAGWRA01. The sequence goes on from JAGWRA010000092.1 coordinate 10,552, forward strand.
TTGGATCCCGCCGGAGCTGCGCGAGGATCGCGGCGAGATCGACGCGGCGCGCGACGGGCGGCTGCCGCGCCTGGTCGAACTGGAGGACATCCGCGGCGATCTCCAGATGCACACCGTCCATACCGACGGTCACGAGACGGTCGAGGCGATGGCGCGGGCCTGCCGCGCGCGCGGCTACCGCTACCTCGCCATCACCGATCACACGAAGGCGGTCCGCGTCGCCGGCGGCCTCTCGCCCGCGGGCTTCCGGGCGCTGTTCCGGGACATCGAGCGGGCACAGAAGGCGGTCCCCGACATCACGATCTTCAAGAGCGCCGAGGTCGACATCCTGGAGGACGGCTCGCTCGACCTCGACGAGGCCACGCTCGCCGAGCTCGATGTCGTGCTCGTCTCGGTCCACTCGAAGTTCAACCTGTCGCGTGCGGCGATGACGCGCCGGATCCTGAAGGCGCTGGCGCACCCGCGCGTCCACATCCTCGGCCATCCCACCGGCCGGCTCATCGGCCGCCGCGAGCCCTACGCCGTCGACATAGAGGCCATCGTCGCGGCCGCGCGGGACCGTGGCGTGCTCCTGGAGATCAACGCGCAGCCGGAGCGGCTCGACCTGAACGACACCTATGTCCGGATGGCACGCGACGCCGGCGTGAAGCTCGTCATTAGCACCGACGCCCACCGGATCGACGAGCTCGCGTTCATGCGGTACGGGGTCGATCAGGCGCGCCGGGGCTGGTGTGCGCGCGGGGACATCGCCAACACCCGCACCGTCGACGCCTTCCGCCGGCTCCTGCGGCGCTAGGCGTCGGGTGGCGCGGCGCCGCTGTCGGGCCCGAGCGGGAGGTCGACCGTCACCACGGTCCCCCCGCCAGGCGGGCAGTCGATGGTGATGGTGCCGCGGTGCAGTTCCACGGCGCGGCGGGCGATCGGCAGGCCCAGGCCGGTCCCCCGGCTCTTGGTGGTGAAGAACGGCTGAAAGATGCGCGTGCGCACGTCCGGCGGAATGCCCGGGCCGGTGTCGGCGACCGTGATCCGGCAGCGCGCGGCGGCCGCCTCGACGCCGACGCGCAGCACCCCCTGCCCCTGCATGGCCTGCGAGGCGTTCAGGACGAGATTCAGGAAGACCGCACGGAGGAAGTCGACGTCGGCCTGCAGCGCCACGTCCTCGCCGGCGATCTCGAACGCGATGCCGGCGTACGACGGGTCCTGCTTCAGCAGCCCTCCCACGTCGCCGAGGAGCGCGAGCACGTGCACGGCCGCGAGCTTCAGCTGCCGCGGCCGGGCGAACAGCAGGAGGTCTTCCACCATCCGGTTCAGCGAGTCGATCCGGGCGGTCATGTCCCCGATGATGCGCGTTTCCGCCGCCCGCGGGTCGAGCCGGCCGCCGATGATCTGCAGGGCCCCGCGGATGCCCGCCAGCGGGTTCTTCACCTCGTGGGCGACCACGGCGGCCATCTCACCGAGCCGCACGAGCGCCGCCTGTTCGCGCGACCGCTCCTCCTCGCGCAGCCGGTCGGTGATGTCGACCGAGGAGCCGAGGTAGCCGAGGAACTCCCCCGCAGGGGTGAACCGCGGCACGCCGTGCGACTCGACGACCCGGTATTCACCGTCTGCGCGGCGCATGCGGCACTGGAGCTCGAAGGACCGCCGGGCCGTGAACGCCGACTCGTAGACGGCCAGGCATCGCTCCCGATCGTCCGGGTGCAGCCCGGTCGTCCATCCGAATCCGGCCTCCTCCCCGAGCGTCCGGCCCGAGAAAGCGAGCCAGCGCCGGTTGAAGTATTCGGCACTCCGGTCGGGAGCCGTCACCCAGATCATCATCGGCGCCGACTCGGCCATCAGCCGGAACCGCTCCTCGCTCTCGCGCAGGGCCTGCTCCTGCAGCTTCCGCTCGGTGATGTCGTACCGCACCGCCATGTACTGATACGGCTTCCCGGCTTCGTCCAGGAACGGCACGATCGTCGTGTCCACCCAGTAGATCGTCCCGTCCTTGGCCCGGTTGCGCAGCTCGCCGCGCCAGATGTCGCCATTGGCGATCGTGTGCCAGAGGTTCCGGATGTACTCCTTGGGGTGGTAACCGGAGTTGATCATCCGGTGGTCCCGCCCGATCAGCTCCTCGCGCATGTACTTCGAGATCTGGCAGAACTGATCGTTCACGTAGGTGATGCGTCCGCGGACGTCGGTGCGGGCGACGATCGCCGACTGATCGATCGCCCACTTCATGTCCGACAGGTCCTTCAGCGACCGGTGCAGCGCCTGTTCGGCCGCCCGGCGGTCGGTCACGTCGAGACCGGAACTCAAGGTGCCCGTGATCCGGCCGGTCTCGTCACGCAGCGCCACGTTGTGCCACGCGATGCGGCGGCGGGCGCCGTCGCGCGTCATCAGGTCGTTCTCGTAGTGCTCCTCGATCGTGCCCCGCCCCGCCATCAGCTCGCGATGGACCCGCCGCGTCCCTTCGCGGTCCTCTGGCGGAATGAAGGTGTCGAACCAGTTCAGCCCGACGGCCTCCGCCGGGCTGCATCCCAGCAGTTCGCAGCCGGTGGCGTTCAGCAGGGTCACCCGCTCTCCGGCGTCGATCGCCACGACACAGACGCCGACGATGTCGAGGTACTTCTGCGCCCGGTCGGCCTCGGCCTCGTACCGCCGCTCGATCCGCCGGTAGGAGAAGACGGCGGCTGCCATCAGCCAGATGACCGCCACGCTGATGCTGCGGCTGACTATCGCCAGGTGGCGCGGCACGTCGGGCGCCTTGTGCAGGAAGCCCAGCACCAGCAGCACCGACGCCACCGAGGCGAAGATCCAGGGGTAGCGACGCCACGGCAGCCACAGCCCCAGCAGGAGCGGCAACGCGTAGAGCGAGCCGAGGCCGACGACATGCGTCAGGCCGAGATCGACCGCGAAGATGGCTGCGGCGAGACCCGCCGCGAGCAGCAGCACCGTCAATCGCGGCCGGGAGGCATCAGAGGTCATGGACCGTCTTCCAGGGCCGATGCTACAGAATCCGTGCAAGCCCGGCAACCGCAGGGGCGCCTGCGTGCACCGGGATGTTACAGGGCGGTGCTATGATCGACGGCGATCGGGTTCACGCGGAAGCGGCGTCCGATCCGTCCCCACCGGCTTCGACGCGCGACGCCCGCCGGACACCACGGCCCGGCGGCCGCTGCGACACATCCACCCGACCCCGTCCGGCGGCGCCAGGGTCCACGGGCGACGAACAGGAGGGTTGCACTCATGCCAGGAACCATCAGGCTGCACGAGGCTGCGAGCATCACGGAGGACATCGAGGCGCTGGACCGCCAGATCCGCGAGCGCGCCTGGGAGCTGTCCCGCCGCGCGAACCGCCGGTCCGACGGCCCGGCCGCCGACTGGCTGGAGGCCGAACGGGACGTCATGTGGCGCCCGGCGGTCGAGCTGAAGCAGGAGGGCCGCGCGTTCGTCCTCACCGCGGCCATCGCCGGCGTCGCGCCCGAGCAGGTCGACCTCACGCTCACGCCGACCGACCTGCTGCTGCGCGCCGACCTCGAGCACCATCACGCGGCGGGCGACGGTTCGGTGCACGTCTGCGAGTTCCACCGCGGCCGGCTGTTCCGCGCGATCCGGTTTCCCTCGCCGATCCAGCCGGCCAGGGCCAGGGCGTCGATGAAGAACGGCCTGCTGACGGTCACGGTGCCGATGCAGGACGACGGGAAGGCGGCGGCGCCGGCCGCGCGCCGGCCGCGCAAACGCTGAACCGGCCCGGCGGCCGCCGTCACCGCCGGCGACCGCCGAGGCGTTCCCAGATCGCCGCCGCCCGCCGGCCTGCGTCCTCGGTGGTCGCGAGCCGGGCCGGCCATTGCCGCGTGAACCCCTCGGACGCCCACTTCCGGGTCGCGTCGATCCCCATCTTGCTGCCGTAAGCCGGCAGATCCGACGCATCGTCGAGGTCGTCGACCGGCCCGCGGGTGAACTGGATGTCGCGCTCGGGATCCATGTGCGTCCCGACGATCCAGGCCACCTCCCGCTCGTCCTGCACGTTCACGTCCTTGTCGACGATGACAATTGTCTTCGAGAACATGAGCTGTCCCAGCCCCCAGCAGGCGTTCATCACCTTCCGCGCGTGGCCGGGATACCGCTTGTCGATCGCGATGATCACCAGGTTGTGGAAGATCCCCTCGGCCGGGAAGTGCATGTCGACGATTTCGGGCAGCGTCTTCCGGATGATCGGCAGGAAGATCCGCTCGGTCGCCAGCCCCAGGTAGTAGTCCTCCATCGGCGGGATCCCGACCACGGTGGTCAGGTAGGTCGGCTTCCGGCGGTGGGTGATGCACTGGATGTGGAACACCGGATAGTCGTCGGCCAGCGAGTAGAACCCCGTGTGGTCGCCGAACGGTCCCTCCCGCCGCCGCTCGCCCGGTTCGACGTAGCCTTCCAGCACGATGTGCGCGCTGGCCGGCACCTCGAGATCGACCGTGACGCACTTCACCAGCTCGATCCGGCGCCGCGCCAGGAAGCCCGCCAGCATCAGCTCGTCCAGCCCCTCGGGCATCGGCGCCGTCGCGCAGTAGCTCAGCACCGGCTCCGGGCTCAGCGCCACGGCGACCTCGAGCCGCTCCCCGCGGCGCTCGGCGACCCGGTGGTGCTGGGCGCCGCCCTTGTGGCGCTGCCAGTGCATCCCCGTCGTCCGGCCGTCGAACACCTGCATCCGGTAGGTCCCGATGTTCCGCGTGCGCGTCTCCGGATCCTTCGTGAAGACGAGCGGGAAGGTGATGTACTTCCCGCCGTCCTCGGGCCAGCACTTCAGGATCGGGAACTCGTCGAGCGTGCCGTCCTGCCGCACGACTTCCTGGCACGGCCCGTCCTTGACGGTCTTCGGCATGACGTCGGCCAGCCGGGCGACCTGCGGCAGCATCTTCATGGCGCCGAACAGCCCCTCGGGCATCTTCGGCGTCATCAGCTCGTCGATCTCGCGCGCGATGTCGTCGAGCCGCTCGACCCCGAGTGCAAGGCAGGTCCGCTCGACCGACCCGAACACGTTGGTCGCCACCGGGATGTCGAAGCCCGCCGGCCGCTCGAACAGCAGCGCGGGGCCGCCGCCGGGCGACTTGCACGCGCGGTCGGTCAGGGCCGCCATCTCGAGGTCGGGCGACACCTCGTCGCGGACGCGCGCCAGGGTGCCCTTCTTGTCGAGATCGCGGAGGAAGTCGGTGAGGTCCGAATGCATGCCGCTACAGCCTCCGGTCTCCGGTCTCCGGTCTCCGGCCCAACGCCGCCTCGTGCTCCATCGCGTCCGTGATCGCCTGCGCCAGGGCGAGCGCGCGGCGCCCTTCCTCGCCGGGCACGCCGGGACGGCCGCCCGTACGGACGGCGCGGGTGAAGTCCGCCAGTTCCCGCTTGAGCGGCTCTTCCTGCGCGACCGGGATCTCGCCGCCCTCGATGGCCGGCCGCTCGCCGTCGCGCCGGCGCAGGCGCCAGCCCTCGACCTTCTGCGCCGCGTAGTCGATCGAGATGTACGACTCCGGCTGGAAGAAGCGGATCTTCCGCACCCGGTCGCGGCTGATGCGGCTGGCCGTGAGGTTCGCGATGCAGCCGCCGGCGAAGCGGAGCCGTGCGTTCGCGATGTCGACGCGCCCGGTCAGCACCGGCACGCCGACCGCCTCGATCGACGTCACGTCGCCTTCGACGAGCGAGAGCGTCACGTCGAGGTCGTGAATCATCAGGTCGAAGACGACGTCGATGTCGAGACTGCGCTCAGGGAACGTGCCGAGCCGGTGCACCTCGATGAACCGCGGATGGTGCAGCAGGCCCCGCGCCACCTCGACCGCCGGATTGTACCGCTCGGTATGGCCGACCGCCAGCACCGCCCCGCTCCGGGCGGCCGCGGCGATCATCGCGTCGGCTTCCGCCAGCGACCGCGCCATCGGCTTCTCCACGAGCACCGGGATGCCGCGCTCGAGGCAGTCGATGGCGATCGCCGCGTGCGTCTCGGTCGGCACGGCCACCGTGACGGCGTCCACCTCGTCCAGCACCTGCCGGTAGTCGGTGAACGCCCGGGCGCCGGCGGCGGCGGCGATCTCGGCGGCGCGCGCCGCGTTGGTGTCCACCACGCCGGCCAGCGTCACGCCTTCCAGCGTGCCGAGCAGGCGCGCGTGGTGCCGGCCCAGGTATCCCACGCCGATTGCCGCAATCCGCAGCGGCCTGGTCATGATTCCGTCCCTGCGGGCCCCTGGCCCGCGTCAGTCGTCCGCCCGACGATCGCGATGCCGGCCTCGTTGGCCGAGGCGAACACCGCGTCGCCGTCGAGCACCAGGGTCTTGCCCGCGTCGATCGACAGGGCCGACGCGCCGGCCACCCGCATCGCCTGAATGGTGGCCAGGCCGATCACCGGCACGTCGAACCGCATGTCCTGCTTCGGCTTCGCCACCTTGATCACGCGCACGCCGGGGCCCGCCAGATAGCCGGCCCGGCCGATCACCTCGTCGGTCCCCTCCATCGCCTCGACGGCCACGACCGCCTGGTGCTTCACCGCAATCGTCTGGCCGATGTCGAGTCCCGCGATGGCATCGGCCATCGGGTAGCCGAACGCGAAGTCCTTCCCCTCCTCCTCGTTCGGCGCCCGGTCGGTCAGCACGCCCGGCTTCGCCAGCAGCGGCGTCAGCAGGGCCGTGGAATCGAGCAACTGGATGCCGTGGTCGTGCAGCACGCGGGCCACGGCCCCGATCAGGCCGTCCGTGTTCCGGGCCGTCAGCTTCGTCAGCAGCGAGAGGAACGTCAGATCGGGGACGATGCCGCCGGCGAAGATCCGGGTGTGCTTGACCTGCCCGGCCATGACGGCGTGCGTCACGCCGGCCTTCTCCAGGACCTGGATGCACTTGCCGAGCTGGCCGAGCGACATCCAGTGGATCGCGCTGCCCGTGCGGGCCGCCGCGTCGGTCAGTTCCGGGAAGGTCTCCTCCCGGGCGGCGATGATCGTCACCTCGTGCCCCTGCGCGCGGGCGGCGTCGAGCACGAGGAACGGGAACCGGCCGTTGCCGGCGATGAGACCGAGCTTCATGAGGGAGGCGGCCCGCGTCGGACCCCGCGGGAGCGGCGGCGGCTACTCGTCCGCCACCATCTCCTCCGTCCGCCGGGTCGGACGCCGCAGGATGACGCCGCGGTGCGAGGTCTGGATGAAGTCCACGAGGTACTGCACGTCCGGGCACGAGGCGAGCGCGCGATCCTGCCGGATCGTGCGCAGGGCGCTCGTCGTGTTCAGCTTCGACTGCAGCAGGTACCGGTAGCTCCGCTTCAGCTTGCTGATGACGTCGTTCGAGAACCCGCGCCGGAGCAGGCCGATCGTGTTCAGCCCGTAGATCCGCGCCCGGTTGCCCACGGTCTTGGCGAACGGCAGCGCGTCCTTGGTGACCACCGAGTAGCCGCCGATGAAGGCGTGCCGGCCCACGCGGCAGAACTGGTGGACGCCGGAGTACGCGCTGATCGTCGCGTAGTCCTCCACGGTGACGTGCCCGCCGAGCGTGGCGGCGTTGCCGAAGATCGTCTCGTCGCCGATGTGGCAGTCGTGCGCGACGTGCACGTACGCCATGAACAGGTTCCGGTCGCCGATCGTCGTCTTGCCCCCGCCGCCCTGCGTGCCGCGGTGGATGGTGACGAACTCGCGGAAGATGTTCCGCTCGCCGATGTCGAGCGTCGTCGGCTCGCCGCGGTACTTGAGGTCCTGCGGCGGCAGCCCGATCGACGCGAACGGGAACACCTCGTTGCCGTCGCCGATCGTCGTCCGGCCGTCGATGACCGCCGAGGCCCCGATCCGGCAGTGCCGGCCGAGCACGACGTGCTCGCCGATGACCGCATGCGGCCCGATGACGGTCCCCTCGCCGATCCGCGCCCGCGCGTGCACGATCGCCGTCGGGTCGATCTGCGTCCGCTCGGCGGCCACGCCGAGCAGCAGCTCGGCCTCCGCCACGACGTGTTCCCCCACCGACGCCACCGCACGGGCGAAGGCGAGCGAGGCGCGCCGGCGGCCCAGCGTGACCTCGAGGTGCAGGCGGTCGCCCGGCACCACCTGCCGCCGGAACTTCGCGTTGTTGACCCCGCGCAGGTAGACGCGTCCCGTCGGCGGCGCGTCGTCGCGCTGCAGCAGCAGGATGGTCGCCACCTGCGTGAAGGTCTCGAGCATGAGGACCGCCGGCATCAGGGGGACGCCGGGGAAATGGCCCTGGAAGAATTCCTCGTTGACCGTGACGTTCTTGACCGCCACCAGCCGCCGCCCCTGCTCGTGCTCAGCGATGGCGTCGACGAGCAGGGAGGGGTAGCGATAGCACAGCCGATCGAGGAGGTTGGGGATGTTGATGGACACGTTCACCGGTCGCTCTGCCCCCGGCGTCCGGAGACACCGGGCGGGGGCGCGTCGCCACGCCAGCCTGGCGCGCGACGGCGGCCGCGCGCGGGTTCGGGATCACGTCCGCCGGCGTCGCGGCGTCGCCCGACCGGCCAGCCGGAGTCCGGCTGCCGGCCGTCGGGTACATTGGGACGCGGAGCCGACCCGCCAGCCGGC
>JAGWRA010000093.1 GCA_028876655.1 Acidobacteriota bacterium
GCACGAGCGCCGCGCGCGCGGCGAGCCCGTCGGCGCGCGCGCGCCACTCGCGCTGCCGGTCGGCCGCTTCGATCCCCTGTTCCACCTTCCGCACGAGCGCCTCGATCCGGCCGATCAGCCGGACCCGCTCGCCGGCCACGGCCGCCGCCTGGATCTCCGGAATCGTCCGCTCCAGCGTCCGGATGAGCGCCTGGCACCCGTCGCAGGCCCGGTCGGCCGGGCACAGCAGGGCGTCGGCGCCCGATCGCCGGGCCTTGTCGAAGATCGTCCGGATCCAGTGCGTGCCGCGCGCGGCCGCGCGCGTGCCGGCCTCGGTCGTCGTGTACGGCTCTGGCATATGTGTGGACCACCCTGACGGAATCGTGCGTGCCGGATCGAATCTGACGGACCGCCGTGGCGGGCCGCTCGCGGCGGATGCGCGCGATTGCGCGGCGGAACCCGCGCAGGCCGCCGGCCGGCCGTGCCCGGGCCGTCACGGTCACCGGTCGTGCATCAAGACGGGTGCCAGCGTGCGGCGTACGGACGGGCTAGCGGCAGCCCTCGGTCGGCGGCAGGGTGAAGCGGCGGACGCCGGTCGTCCGATTGACGGTGATCTCGCCCAGCTCGTTGCAGAGTGCGACCCGGGGGATTGGCAGATGCGACGGGACGGCGCCGGCGTTCTCGCGCGTCCAGAAGTGGACCTCGATGGCCGGCGCGCGGCCCTGCAGCCGATCGACGATCTGCCAGAGGACGTCGCCGAAGCCGGGGGACTCGTTGAGGACGACCAGGTACACCTGGCCCTCGTGGGCGGCGACGCGGAAGTCGGGGAGCGACAGCGGGCGGTCGGCGCCGCGGCTCGGACGGAAGCCGGCGACGATCGCCACCAGGAAGATGCCGACGAGGCCGACGATCAGGAAGCGCAGCGGCCACGGCGATCCGGGCTGCGCCGGGCCGTGGCGCACGATCGGCACGTCGCGCGGCGGACCGAGCGACTGCGGGTCGAGGGCGTCGATGAAGCAGACCAGGTGGACGCCGAGGGGGAGCAGCAGGCTGACGAGGCCGATGGGCGCGGCCTGCAGGAAGAGCGCGATCGAGACGACGTACAGCGTGACGGCGGCGGCGAACCACACCAGGCCGATGACGACCTGCCCCAGGTAGACCTGCCCGCTGCCGGGGACGATCAGACTGCAGAAGGCGGCGAACACCCGGTTCCTGCGTCGTGCTGAACCGGGCGCGGCCTGCGGTGTGTCCGGAGCGACGTCGTGCATGCTCTCTCTCGACGGACCGTGCTCCCTCACTATAGCGGAAGTCGGGCGGCCCCGGTGAGCGGATGGGGACGCCCGCCGCGCGGGCGCGGATCGGTCCTGCGCGGGCCGCGCGTGGAGAAGAAATGTGACAACCGGTCCGGCCCGGCTGTTCTATGCTACGTCGTCCATGTGGATTGTCCGTATCGCGCTGAAGCGGCCGTACACCTTCGTGGTGCTGGCCCTCCTGCTCCTCATCATCGGCCCGATCGTCATCGCGCGCACGCCGGTCGACATCTTCCCCAACATCGACATTCCGGTCGTCGCGGCCATCTGGAAGTACGACGGCCTCTCCGCGCAGGATCTCGCCAACCGGATCACGTCGAATTACGAGCGGACGCTGACGACGGCGGTCAACGACATCGAGCACATCGAGTCGCAGACGCTGAACAGCGTCTCGATCGTCAAGGTCTTCTTCCACCCGGGCGCGGCGGTCGACCTGGCGGTGGCGCAGGTGGCGGCGATCTCGCAGACGGTGCTGCGCCAGGCGCCGCCGGGGACGGTGCCGCCGTTCATCGAGGTCTACAGCGCGTCGAGCGTGCCGGTGCTGCAGCTCGGGCTGTCGGGGCCGGGGCTGTCCGAGCAGCAGCTGAACGACATCGGGACGAACCTGCTGCGGAACCAGCTGGCGACGGTGCAGGGGGCGTCGATCCCGTATCCCTACGGCGGCAAGCAGCGGCAGATCCAGGTCGACCTGAACCTGGCAGCGCTGCAGGCCCACGGGCTGTCGCCGCTCGACGTCCAGAACGCGATTGCGGCGCAGAACCTGATCCTGCCGGCGGGCGTGACGAAGATCGGCCCGTTCCAGTACGAAGTCGACATCAACGGCAGCCCGCAGACGGTGGCCGAGCTCAACAACCTGCCGATCAAGGTCGTGGGGCAGACGCCGATCTACGTCCGGGACGTGGCGCACGTGCGCGACGGCTTCTCGCCGCAGACCAACATCGTCCGGGTGAACGGGCGCCGGGCGGCGCTCGTGACGGTGATGAAGAGCGGGAACGCGTCGACGCTCGACATCATCTCGCGCGTGAAGGCGGCGCTGCCGCAGCTGAAGGCGGCGCTGCCGGCGAACCTGCAGATCACGCCGCTGCTCGACCAGTCGCTGTTCGTGCGGGCGTCGATCGAGGGGGTGCTGCGCGAGGCGCTGATTGCGGCCGCCCTGACGGCGCTGATGATCCTGGTGTTCCTGGGGAGCTGGCGCAGCACCCTCATCATCGCGGTGTCGATCCCCCTGTCGATCCTGACGTCGATCGTCCTGCTGAGCGCGCTGGGCGAGACGATCAACATCATGACGCTCGGCGGGATGGCGCTGGCGGTCGGCATCCTCGTCGACGACGCCACGGTCGCCATCGAGAACATCAACTGGCACCTCGAGCAGGGGAAGGCGCTCGAGCCGGCCATCCTCGACGGCGCGCAGCAGATTGCCATCCCCGCCTTCGTGTCCACGCTCAGCATCTGCATCGTCTTCGTGCCGATGTTCTTCCTGAGCGGCGTGGCGCACTACCTGTTCGTGCCGATGGCCGAGGCGGTGGTCTTCGCGATGCTCGCCTCGTACTTCTTCTCGCGCACGCTGGTGCCGACGATGGCGAAGTACCTGCTGCACGCGCACGTCCAGCACGACGGCCCGCCGCCGCCCTCGCGCAACCCGTTCGTCCGGCTGCAGCGGGCCCTCGATGACGGCTTCCTCGCCATGCGCGCCTGGTACCGCGGCACGCTCGAGCGCTGCGTCCGGCGGCGCGGCCTGCTCGCCGGCGCCTTCCTGCTGGTCTGCGCCGTGTCGTTCGCGCTGGTGCCGTTCGTCGGGGAGGATTTCTTCCCGACCGTCGACAGCGGGCAGTTCAAGCTGCACCTGCGGGCGCCGACCGGCACGCGCATCGAGGACACGGCGGCGCTGTGCGACCGGGTGGAGCAGGCGCTGCGGCAGGTGATCCCGCCGCGCGAGATCCGGAGCGTCATCGACAACATCGGGATCCCCTACAGCGGCATCAACCTGTCGTACAGCAACTCGGCCCCCGTCGGCATGGAGGACGCCGACGTGATGGTCGCCCTCACCGAGGACCATCACCCGACGGCGGGCTACGTCCACGACCTGCGCCTGCGGCTGCCGGAGGAGTTCCCGGGGGTCCAGTTCAGCTTCGTGCCGGCCGACATCGTCAGCCAGATCCTGAACTTCGGCCTGCCGGCGCCGATCGACCTGCAGGTGGTCGGCCGTGACGTCCAGGCGAACCGCTGGGTGGCGGCCGGCCTGGCGCGCCGCCTGGCGCGCGTGCCCGGCGTCGTCGAGGCGCGGGTGCAGCAGCCGTTCAACCAGCCGGTGCTCCACCTCGACGTGGACCGGACGCGCGCGGCGATCGAGGGGCTGACGCAGCGGCAGATCGCGAGCAACCTGCTGATCTCGCTGAGCGGCAGCGTGCAGACCGCGCCGGCCTTCTGGCTGGATCCGCGCAACGGCGTCAGCTATTCGGTGGCCACGCAGGCGCCGCAGTACCGGATCGCCTCGCTGCAGGACCTGGGCAACATCCCGGTGGCGGGCAACGACGGCGGGCCGCAGGAGGTGATGCAGGGCGTCGCGACGATCTCGCGCGGCGACGTGCAGGCGGCCGTGTCGCACTACAACGCGCAGCCGGTGCTGGACGTCTTCGGGGCGGTGCAGGGGCGCGACCTCGGCAGCGTGATGCGGGCGATCGCGCCGATCGTGGACGCGGCGCGGCAGCACCTGCCCCGCGGGTCGCAGATCATCGAGCGCGGCCAGATGGAGACCATGCAGTCGTCGTTCGCCGGGCTGCTCGGCGGCCTCGTGCTGGCGATCGTGCTGGTCTACCTGCTGATCGTCGTCAACTTCCAGTCGTGGCTCGACCCGTTCATCATCATCTCCGCGCTGCCGGCGGCGCTGGCCGGCATCGTCTGGCTGCTGTTCCTGTCGCACACGACCTTCAGCGTGCCGGCCCTGACGGGCGCGATCATGTGCATGGGGGTCGCCACGGCGAACAGCATCCTCGTCGTCAGCTTCGCGAAGGACGAGCTGCACCGCGGCCGCCCGGCCGTCGCCGCCGCCGTGGACGCGGGCTTCACCCGGTTCCGCCCCGTGCTGATGACGGCGCTCGCGATGATCATCGGCATGGTGCCGATGGCGCTGGGGCTCGGGGAGGGCGGCGAGCAGAACGCGCCGCTCGGGCGCGCCGTGATCGGCGGCCTCACGCTCGCCACCGTGGCGACGCTGTTCTTCGTGCCGTCGGTCTTCGCGCTGCTCCACGGCCGTCGCGGAGCAACCGGCGGCGGTGACGATGGCGAGGCCGCGGTGGTGGCGCCGGTCGAGTAGGGACGGGGTTCGTCTGCAGGAGTGGGTATGAGCGTCACGCAGGAGCGCACGGAAGGCGGCCGCCGCACGGGCACGCTTGTCGCGGTGGTGGTGGTGCTGCTGGCGGCCGGCGGCGCGGCCTGGTCGGGCATCGCCTCGCGCGCGCGGGCCATGGAGACCCTGACGCGCGAGACCGACGAGATGGCGATCACCACGGTCGCCGTCGTCACGCCCGAGAAGGGGTCGCCGCAGCAGGAGATCGTGCTGCCCGGCACGACACGCGCGTTCGTCGACGCCCCGATCTACGCCCGGACCACCGGCTACCTGAAGGCGCGGTACGTGGACATCGGCAGTCGCGTGCGGGCCGGCCAGCTGCTCGCCGCGATCGACACGCCGGAGGTCGACCAGCAGCTGCAGCAGGCCCGCGCCGACCTGGCGACCGCCGAGGCGAACGAGCGGCTGGCGCGGACGACGGCCGATCGCTACCGCAACCTGATCGGGACCGACGCGGTCTCCCGCCAGGATCTCGACGATGCGAACGGCAGCCTCGAGGCCAAGCGGGCGATCGTCGAGTCGGCGCAGGACAACCTGAAGCGGCTGGAGCAGCTGCACGCCTTCAAGCGGATCGTCGCGCCGTTTGCCGGCATCATCACCGCGCGCAACGTCGACGTGGGCGCGCTCATCGACCCCGGGGGGAACGCGAAGGAGCTGTTCCACATCGCCTCCACCGGCAAGCTGCGCGTCTACGTCGGCGTCCCCGAGCTCTACGTGCCGCTGACGAAGCCGGGTGTGACGGCGACGCTGACGCTGCAGGAATATCCGGGACGGACCTTCACCGGGTCGGTCGTCCGGACCGCCGGCGCCATCGACGTGGCGTCGCGGACGATGCAGACGGAGGTCGACGTCGCCAACCCGGACGGGACGCTGCTGCCAGGCTCGTACGTGCAGGTCCATTTCGAGCTGCCGACGCCGCAGTCCACCTTCCGGCTGCCGATCAACACATTGATCTTCCGCGGCCAGGGGCTGCAGGTGGCCGTGGTCCGGCCGGACGGTCGCGTCGCGCTGAAGACGGTTGCGCCGGGGCGCGATTTCGGGACGTCGATGGAAATCCTCAGCGGCCTGACCGGTCACGAGTCGATCGTGATCAATCCGCCCGATTCGATCCAGGACGGGCAGCGGGTGCGCGTCGCCGCGCCGGGCGCCACCGCGGCGGCCGGAGGGCTCATGTGATGGGCCGCCATCGCACGGCGCCGGCGTGGGGGCTGCTGCTGGCGGCGGCCTGGACCGCCGGCTGCGCGGTCGGGCCGAGGTACGTCGCGCCCGCGGTGACCCCGCCTGCGGCCTATAAGGAGACGCCGCCGGCCGACGCCGGGAAGGACTGGGCCGCCGCTCGTCCCGCGGATGCCGTCGCGCGCGGGGCCTGGTGGACCGTCTACGGCGATCCCGCGCTGAACGGCCTCGAGGCGCAGATCGAGGCCGGCAACGAGACGCTGAAGGCGGCGCAGGCCCGTTTCCTCCAGGCGCGGGCGCTCGTCCGGTCCGCGCGCGCGGCGTACCTGCCACAGGTCGGCGCAGCTGCCGGCGTGACGCCCGGGGCGCAGTCGGGCAACAAGCCGCTGCGCAGCCCGCTCGCCCCGCGGACCTACACCGACTACCTCGTGTCGGGCGACGTCTCGTGGGAGCCCGACCTCTGGCAGCGGATCGGGCGGACCGTCGAGGCAAGCCGCGCCGCGGCGCAGGCGAGTGCCGCGGACGCGGAATCGGTCCGGCTCGCGCTGCACGCCGAATGCGCCGTCGACTACTTCGTGCTGCGCGGTCTCGACGCGCAGAAGCAGTTGCTGGACGACTCGGTGGCGGCGTACGAGAAGACACTGGAGCTGACGCAGGCCCGGCACGCCGGCGGCCTGGCCTCCGGGGCCGACGTCGCCCAGGCCGAGACGCAGCTCGAGACGACGCGCGCGCAGGACATCGACACCGACGTGCAGCGGGCGCAGGTCGAGCATGCGATTGCGGTGCTGGTCGGGCAGCCGGCCTCCACCTTTTCGATCGCCCGGCGGCCGCTGACGACGCCGCCGCCGTCGATCCCGCCGGGTGTGCCGTCGCAGCTGCTCGAGCGCCGGCCGGACATCGCCGCCGCCGAGCGGCGCGTGGCCGCCGCGAACGCCGAGGTCGGCCTGGCGCAGGCGGCGTACTACCCGCTCGTGCTCTTGAACGGGGCTGGCGGGTTCGAGGCTGGTTCCATTGGCGACTGGTTCAGGGGCCTGAGCGCGTTCTGGTCGCTGGGGCCTGCGGCGGCCATGACCGTCTTCGACGGTGGCCGGCGGCGGGCGGTGTCCGAGCAGGCGCGCGCCGCGTACGACCAGGCGGTGGCCGGCTATCGCCAGACCGTGCTCGAGGCGTTCGAGGAAGTGGAGGACAGCCTGGTCGCGCTGCGGGTGCTCGGCGTCGAGGCGAAGACGACCGATGCGGCGGTGGCAGCCGCACAGCGCTCGCTGGCGCTGGCGATGAGCCGCTACCGCGGCGGCGTGGCGAGCTACCTGGAAGTGACGGCGGCGCAGACCGCCGCGTTGTCCGACCAGCGGACGGCGGTCGGCATCCTCACGCGGCGGATGACGGCGAGCGTCCTGCTGATCCAGGCGCTCGGCGGCGGCTGGAACGCTTCGACGCTTCCCTCGGGTAACCCGGGACCGTAGCCCCGAAGCCCGTAGCCTGCAGCCCGGAGCCCGTGGTCCGTCACCCTGCGCTATACTCCCGCGCAGGATCCCTTCAATGCCGATCACCCGCCTGTTCCCCGACGGCCGGATCGTCCGCTGGCGCCGCGTGGGCGGGCTCGCGCTCGCGGAGATCGAGTACGCGGCCGGGCAGCGGCTCGTCCCGCGAGCGGGAGGGCATTGGCGGGTCGTCTTCGTCCTGCGCGGTGGCCTGCTGGCACCCGACCGGGACGGCGCGCGGCCGGCCCCTGCCTCGACCCTGATCCACCTGCCGCCCGGCGCGCCATGCGACTGGCGCGCGGCCGCGGGCGGGGCGACCTGCCTGGCGATTGACATCGACGCCGGCTGGATGGGACGGACCGGCGCCAGCGGCCTGCGCCTGGCGGCCGCCGAGTTCCGCGGCGGCCTGCTCGGCCATCTGGCGCGCCGCCTCTACGGCGAGTTCCGCCTGCGCGACGAGGTCTCGCGCCTGGCGATCGACAGCCTGATGCTCGGCGTGGTGGCCGAGGCGATCCGCCGGCAGGACCGGCTGCGGGCGGGCCGCCAGCCCGGCTGGCTGCACCGGGTGCGGGAACTGCTGCACGCCCGCTTTGCCGAGCCGCTGACGCTCGACGAGATCGCGGCGACGGCGGGCGTCCATCGGGTGCACCTGGCCCGCGCGTTCCGCGAGTGGCAGTCGTGCACCATCGGCGAGTACGTCCGCAACCTGCGGCTCGAGTTCGTCTGCCGCGAGCTGGCAACCTCGTCGGCGCCGCTCGCCGAGCTCGCGCTGGCGGCCGGCTTCAGCGACCAGAGCCACTGCACCCGGATCTTCAAGCGCCACCTCGGCATGACGCCCGGCCGCTACCGCCGGACCTGCGCCACGCGCTAACGGCGTTCCACCGCGCTACGGCGGTTCAATCCTTTCCCTGACGCTCCCCGTACCCTGCGGCGGGAGCGTCGTCATGTCCACCCTGTTCGCGACCAAGCCGATCGACCGCCTCCTCGCTGACGCGGGGCAGGACGGCCGCCATGGCCTGAGGCGGAGCCTGGGCCCGATCAACCTGATCTCGCTCGGCATCGGCGCCATCATCGGCGCCGGCATCTTCGTGTTCACCGGCACCGCCGCCGCGCAGTTCGCCGGCCCGGCGATCGTCATCTCGTTCCTGCTGGCCGGCGCCGGCTGCGCCTTTGCGGGGCTCTGCTACGCCGAGTTCGCCTCGCTGATCCCCATCGCGGGGTCGGCGTACACCTACGGCTATGCGACGCTCGGCGAACTGGTCGCCTGGATCATCGGGTGGGACCTGATCCTCGAGTACGCGTTCGGGGCGGCGGGGGTGGCGGCCGGCTGGAGCGGCAACCTCCAGAGCCTGCTGCAGGACTACGGCTATCACCTGCCGCCCGCGCTGATGGCGACGCCGGGGACGCCGCTCGTGCTGTGGCACGGGCGCTGGGAGATCCTGGGGTCGGTGCAGCCGGCGATTCTGGCGGCGGGCGTCGATCCGGCGGTCCTCCCGCACGCGACCGGCGCGTTCGACCTGCTGGCCTGCCTGGCGATCGCCTTCGTCACCGCCATTCTCGTGCTCGGCATCCGCGAGTCGGCGAACCTGAACACCGGCATCGTCGCGGTGAAGGTGGGGACGGTGCTGATCTTCATCGCGGTGGTCGGCGTGTTCCTGTTGCGGCACCCGGGGGTGGCGATCCGCAACTGGCATCCGTTCATCCCGCCGAATGCCGGCGCCTTCGGCGACTACGGCTGGTCGGGCATCGGCCGCGGCGCCGCGGTGATCTTCTTCGCCTATATCGGCTTCGATGCGGTGTCGACGGCCGCGCAGGAGGCGCGGAACCCGCAGCGCGACATGCCGGTCGGCATCCTCGGGTCGCTGGCGATCTGCACGGTGCTGTACCTGCTGATGGGGGCGCTGCTGACCGGGGTCGTGAAGTACACGCAGCTGAACGTCGCGGCGCCGGTGGCGCTCGGCATCGATGCCACGGGGATCGCGTGGGGCAGCCTCGTGGTGAAGATCGGCACGTTCGCCGGCCTCGGGACGACGATGCTGGTGATGCTGATGGGGCAGTCGCGGGTGCTGTTCACGATGTCGCGGGACGGCCTGCTGCCGGCCTGGTGCGGCCGCGTGCACCCGCGGTTCCGGACGCCGTGGATCTCGTCGATCGTCGTCGGCCTGTTCGTGGGGCTGTTCGCCGCGCTCGTGCCGATCGGCGTGCTCGGCCAGTTGACGAACATCGGCACGTTGCTCGCCTTCATCATCGTCTGCGCCGGCGTCTGGGTGCTGCGCGTGCGGCGCCCCGACCTGCCCCGGGCGTTCCGCACGCCGTGGGTCCCCTTCGTGCCGATCGCGGGGATCGTCATTTCACTGCTGCTGATGCTGAGCCTGCCGATCGACACCTGGCTGCGGCTCTTCGCCTGGCTGGCGATCGGGCTGGTCGTCTACTGGCAGTACGGCCGGTGGCACAGCCGGGTGAGGGGGGAAGCGGAGAGGTCTGTAACGTAGAACGGAGAACGCATAACGGAGAACGAAGAACGAAGAACGAAGAACAGGGGCAAGGGGCAAGGGGCGAGGGGCAAGGGTAAAGGGGCAAGGGGTGTCCCTTGTCCCTCCTTCCTTGTCCCTTGTCCCTGACTCGATCTACGCGTACGCGTTCGCCACCGACAGATCCGCCGTCTTGAGGAACTTCGGTGCCCGGCGATGCTTCGTGGCCTGCTCGTAGGCGTAGGCGAGCTTCAGCAGCGTCGGTTCGCTCCAGGCGCGGCCGAAGAACGACAGGCCGACCGGCAGGCCGTAGTGGTAGCCGGCCGGCACGGTGATGTGCGGGTACCCCGCCATCGCCGCGATGCCCGAGCTGCCACCGAAGCCGTAGCCGCCGTTCACGAGATCGGTGAGCGAGGCGGGCGAGCCGGTGGGGCAGACGAACGCGTCGAGCTTGTACGTGTCCATGACCGCATCGATCCCCTCCTTGCGCGACAGGCGCATGCTGGTCGCGAGGGCGTCGACGTAGGCCTTGTCGGTGAGCGGGCCCCGCGCCTGGGCCGCGATCATCAGCTCCTGCCCGAAGTACTGCAGTTCACGGTCCTTGTTCTTCTCGTTGAAGTCGATGACCTCCGCGAGCGTGTGGACCGGGGCCGACGGCCCGAGCGCCGCCAGGTACGCATTCAGGTCGTGCTTGAATTCGTAGGACAGGATGAGGTTCTCGGGTTCGCGGAGATCGTCGAGCGTCGGGAGATCCGCCGGGTCGACGAGCACCGCGCCGAGCCGCTTCAGGTCCTCGAGCGCCGCCTCGATGATCCGGTCCGTCGAGACGCTGTAGCCGAACAGGTGCTTCCGGGGGACGCCGAGCCGGGCCCCCTTCAGTCCGTTCGGATCCAGGAACGTCGTGTAGTCGGTCTGCGACCGGCCCGCGCTCGCGGCCGTCGCCGGGTCGTCCGGATCGACGCCCGTCAGCGCGCCGAGCAGCGTGGCGACGTCGGCCACTGTCCGGCCCATCGGGCCCGCGGTGTCCTGCGTGTGCGAGATCGGGATGACGACGGACCGGCTCCACAGCCCCACCGTCGGCTTGAAGCCGACGATGCCGTTGGTAGTCGACGGCGAGACGATCGATCCGTTGGTCTCGGTGCCGATGGCGATGGCGCAGAAGTTCGCCGACGCCGACGCGCCCGATCCGGCGCTCGATCCCGACGGGTTGCGGTCGATCGCGTACGGGTTGGCGCACTGGCCGCCGCGGCCGCTCCAGCCGCTCGACGAGTGGGCGCCGCGGTAGTTGGCCCATTCCGACAGGTTGGCCTTCGCGAGGATGATGGCGCCCGCCTCGCGCAGCTTCGCCGCGATGAACGAGTCCTTCGGCGGGATCGACGTGGCGAGGGCCAGCGATCCGGCCGCCGTCGGCATCCGGTCGTGGGTGCCGATGTTGTCCTTGATGATCACCGGGATGCCGTGCAGCGGCCCGCGCACCTGGCCGCTCTTGCGCTCGTCGTCGAGCTTCGCCGCGATGTCCGCCGCATCGGGGTTGATCATGATGACGCTGCGCAGCATCGGCCCGCCCTGATCGAGCGCGTGGATGCGCGCCACGTACTGCTCGACGAGCGACCGGGCCGTCTCCTTGCCCGAGGCCATCTGCTTCTGCAGGTCGGCGATGGTCACCTCCTCGAGCGCGAAGGGCGCTGCCGCCGCATCGGTCTTCGCCGCCGCCGCCGGCGCGGGCGCCTGCGACGCCGCGCTGCAGCCGGCCGAGCCGAGGGCCCCGGCCGCCGCCGCCGCGCCGATCACGCCGGCCGCGCCCGCCTGCAGGAACGTCCGCCGCTTCATGCCCCGTCCCTCCCGTTCCTCCTCACGCTGACTCATCGTGGTGTCCTTTCTGGTCACTGTCGCTGACCCATGCGACGTGCTGGGTGCCTGGTGCAACGTGCGGCCCATCCGTGCGGAGTGCCGGGTGCGTTGAGCAGCGCGCGATACCCGTTGCGCGTTGCCCGTTGCCCATTGCGACGCCTCTCCCCCGCGAGCGCCCGAGCCCCTGAGCGACGGACATGGAGATCCGGAGCGAGGCATCGGCGTCAGTTCGCGGCGGGGGTGGGGCCCCGCCGCCACCGAAGAATGCGAGCGATTGTAGTGCCGAACGGCTGCGCGGCGGAATGCGTCCCGCCGGCAGGGCCTCCGCAGCTCAGCCGCTTGCGGCCGAACTGCTACAATGCCTGCCGCCGCGCGGTGCCGCACCGGCGGCTGGAGACCGATTCGTGGCACAGCCCCTGCGCCGACAGATTCTCCTCATCACCGCCGCCGTTCTCGTGGTGATCGGGGCGATGATGGCCTCGTCGGCCTACCTCACCTACCGCCAGGAAGTCGCACAGATCGACGCCGGGGCCCACACGATGGCGGCCACCGTGGCGGTCGCCGTGGACCGGACCTTCGCCGCGGCCGACGCCGCGGCCGAGGTGCTGGTGTCCGAGCCGTCCATCCAGGCGCTCGACGCCGGCGCCATTCCGAGCGCGCTTCGCGCGGTACTCGCCAATCCCCTGTTCCGCAACGCCGTGATCACCGATCTGGGCGGCCGCCCGGTCGCCTGGGCGGCACCGCCCGATCCAGCCGTGGAAGGGACGCTGGCAGCCGACTGGATGGCGGCGGCCGGGCGGCACGAGACGCCGTCGTTCGGTCCGCTGCTGGGCGCCGCTCCTGCGCGGCCGCGCGCGGTGCTGATCGCCTACCCGATCCGCCGTCTCGGCCGGACCGTCGGCGTGCTCGGGCTGTCGATCCGGCTGGCGGCGCTGCGGGATGGCCTGGTGTCGCTGCCGATCCCCGAACCGGCCGTGATCACGATCGTCGACGGTGGCGGTACGGTCATCGCGCGCAACCGCCGCTGGCAGGGAGTCGTCGGACAGTCGATGCCCCTCGAGATCGGGCGCGCTCTGGTGAGCCACGGGCCGGCCGTCGTCCGCGCGTCGCTCGACGGCGACACGCAGATCGCCGCCACGGCGACGATCCCGCGCGGTGGGTGGACCGTGCGCGTCGGCGTGCCGACGAGCGTCGCGTGGGCGCTGGCGATGCACATCTACCAGCGCAATTTCCGGATCCTGGTCGGCATCACGATCGGCATCCTGATTACCGTGTTCGTCTTCGCCCGGCGCCTGCTGCGCGGCGTGGCCCACCTCGAGAGGGCGGCCGATCGCGTGAAGGACGGGGAGCTCTCCACGCCCGCGCGCCGGCCGATGCCGACGACCGAGTTCGCCCGCCTGCAGGACGCCTTCGTCAGCATGGTCGACGGACAACGACAGGCGCAGGCGGCGATCGCCGCACAGGTCGACGAAGAGCGGCGGATACGGACGGAGCTCCAGTCGCTGCAGCAGCAGGTGGTGCGCCAGGAGCGGCTCGCCGCCATCGGCGTGCTCGTCTCCGGCCTGGCGCACGAGCTGAACAACCCGCTGCAGGCGGTGCTGGGCCTCGCCGAGCTGCTCCTGGTGCGCGGCGACCTGCCCGGCGACGCCCGGACCGACCTGGGCCTGATCGTCCGCGAGAGCGAGCGGGCCAGCGGGATCGTCCGGAACCTGAAGCGCTTCGGGCAGCCGCAGACGAGCGAGCCGGTGCCCGTGCGGCTGGGCGACGTCATCGCGTCGACCATCGAGTTGCGGCGTCACGACCTCGAGGGGGAAGGGATCGCGCTGGCGGTCGACGATCGCGCCACCTCGGCGGTGCTCGCGGTCTTCACCGAACTGCAGCAGGTGCTCCTGAACCTCGTCATCAATGCCGAGCAGGCCATGGGCCGGGACGGGCGCGGACCGCGGCGTCTGGCCATCCGGACGGCCGACGTCGACGGGCGCGTGCAACTCGAAGTGGAGGACTCCGGACCGGGCGTCGTGGCCGGAGACGTGTCGAAGCTGTTCCAGCCGTTCTTCACGACCAAGCCCGTCGGCGAGGGGACGGGGCTCGGGTTGTCGGTGAGCTACGGCATCATCCTCGCGCACGGAGGCGAGATCGGCTACCGCCCGTCGCCCGAGGGCGGCGCGATCTTCTTCTTCTCCCTGCCCGTCGCCCCGCCGCGCTGACGCGCACGCGTGTCGGGCGCCCGGATCGTCCCCGGAATGGACCCCGATCGACGCGCTGATCTGCCGATGTCTCTGAAGGCCGGGAAGGCGGATATCAGGCCTGGCGCCGGATGTTCCGTGCGCCAAGCCTGGAGGACCCGGCCCGCCAGGGCCGGATTGACGGACTTGCTGATAGGGACAGCATAGCCCCGGCGTGCGACGGCCGTGTCACGGCCGGGTTACGCATCCGTAAATACACCTGTCATCGCAGCTTCCCGAGCCGCTCGAGCAGGTCCTTCGCGCGGACGAGCGACGTATTCAGCCGCTCGGACGCCTGGAAGTACACGAAGCGGTGGGCCTCCTCGATCGCCTCGGTGAGCGGCACCTCGGCCTGCGCGTAGTCCTGCTGGAGGCTCGCCCGCGCCTCCTTCTCCTTCACCTGCGCGATGGCGCGCTTCGCCTCGTCGAGCAGGCGGCGGGCCGAGGCAATCCCCACGAGTGTGGCGCGGGCGTTCTGCGCGTACTCGGGGTGCCCCGCGGGCTGGTCGGCCGCATGACAGTGCGCGCACTCGCGCGCGAGTGCGTCGGGCGACAGCAGCGACGCGGCCACCGCGCCGTGACAGGTCGAGCAGGTCGGCACGTCGGCGCTCGCCGACGCCTGCAGCAGGGCGAAGTGACGGCTCTTCTGGAACGCGACGAACGGCCCGGCGTGGCACCGGCCGCAGGTGGCCGGCAGGTTGGCGCGGGCGGTCGGGCTCGCCGGCCGCGCGCTCGGGACGATGCCGCGATGCGCCTCGAAGACATCGGCCGAGGCCGGGTCGCCGCCGTGGCACTGCTCGCAGCCGACGTCATGACGGCCGTGGGCCGAGCGCTGCCACGAACTCACGTGCTCGGGATCCGGCGCCCCCGGCGTGGTCAGGTGGCAGCCGGCGCAGAGGCTGCCGGGCTGCGCGGCGGCCGGCGTGGCGGGGAGCGCGAACGGCAGGGTCAGGGTTCCGGTCAGCAGCAGGCGGAGAGAGTATCGGATCATGACGCGTCCTCGGTGATGGCACGGGCGGCGGCCCGGGACCCGGAGCCAGCAGCTGGATTCCGGCCCATCGGGGGCACCCTGCCCGTTGAGCCGTGCACAACGCGGACCGGCACGCCTGTTGCGAGGCGCGATCGGCGAATCCCCGGCGACCAGCCGCGAGCCCCATCCCGCCTGTCGAGACCCGCCCGATCGTCCGGGATTCTGACACGATTCCCGTGCAGCTCTGCCGTTGGCGGGGCAACTTTCCGCGCGGCGGCACGAAAAAATCCGGTCCTTCCGTCGAGGTGGGTATGCCATTGCACGACCACTCGCTGCCCGAGGCCCTGGCGCTCCGCGGGGTGTCCCGCCGCCGGTTCATCGAATTCTGCGGCGCCATGGTTGCCACGCTCGCGCTCCCGTCCCACTACATCGACCAGGTCGTCCAGGCCCTCGACAAGAAGCGCAAGCCCGTGATGGTCTGGCTCGAGTTCCAGGACTGCGCGGGCAACACCGAATCGATGTTGCGCTCGGCCGATCCGCCGATCGCGGACATCGTGCTGGACCTGCTCTCCCTCGAGTACCACGAGACCATCATGGCGGCGGCCGGCCACCACGCCGAAGCCGCGCTCGAGCGCGTCGTCAAGGAGGAGAAGGGGCAGTACATCGTCGTGGTGGAGGGCTCGATCCCGACGGCGGATGGCGGGGTCTACTGCACCATCGGCGGGCGGACCGCGCTCGACATCGCGCGGGAGGTCTGCGCGAACTCGGCCCTGAACATCGCCGTCGGTGCCTGCGCGTGGGACGGCGGCATTCCCTACGCGAAGCCGAACCCGACCGGCGCGCGCGGGCTGCAGGACGCGATTCCGGGCCTCAACGTGATCAACCTGGGCGGCTGCCCGCACAACCCGGCAAACACGGCCGCGGTGCTCGTCCACTACCTGACGTTCGGGCAGGCCCCCGCGCTCGATCAGTACAACCGCCCGCTGTTCGCCTACGGCCACATCATCCACGACCAGTGCGAGCGGCGCGCGCACTACGACGCCGGCCGCTTCGTCGAGGAATGGGACGACGAAGGGGCCCGCAACGGCTGGTGCCTCTACAAGATGGGCTGCAAGGGGCCGGAGGCGACGTTCAACTGCCCGACGGTGCGGTGGAACAGCGGGACGAGCTGGCCGGTGAAGGCCGGGCACGGCTGCATCGCGTGCGCCTCGTACCACTTCTGGGACAGCAAGTCGCCCTTCTACAAGCGCCTGCCCGACGTGCCGGGCTTCGGCGTCGACACGACGGCGGAGAAGGTCGGCTGGGTGGCCGTGGGGGCGGTGGCCGGACTGACGGCTGCGCACGCGGTCGGGTCGGCCGTCCGCGGGAAGGTCGGTGGCGGCCGGGAAGCGAAGGACGCCGGCGACGGCGCATCCAAATCCTAGGGAGGCCTCATGGCACGCATCGTCGTCGATCCAGTGACGCGCATCGAAGGCCACCTGCGCATCGAGGCCCAGG
This sequence comes from Acidobacteriota bacterium, assembly GCA_028876655.1. Taxonomy (GTDB): domain Bacteria; phylum Acidobacteriota; class Vicinamibacteria; order Vicinamibacterales; family CAVVIG01; genus JAGWRA01. The sequence continues at coordinate 16,307 of JAGWRA010000093.1, forward strand.
TGGACGGGGGGAAGGTCAGCGACGCCTGGAGCTCCGGGACGATGTTCCGCGGGATCGAGCTGATCCTGAAGGGACGCGATCCGCGCGAGGCCTGGCTGTGGACGCAGCGGATCTGCGCGGTCTGTACCATGGTCCACGCGCTCGCCTCGGTACGGGCGGTCGAGGACGCGCTGGGCATCGAGGTGCCCGACAACGCCCGGATCATCCGCAACATCATCTCGGCCACGCAGCTCATCCACGACCACGTCGTCCACTTCTACCACCTGCACGCGCTCGACTGGGTCGACGTGACGCAGGCGCTGAAGGCCGATCCGGCGAAGACGTCGCAGCTGGCCGAGTCGATCTCGGCGTGGCCGAAGTCGAGCCGGAACTACTTCAAGGCCGTCCAGGATCGCGTGAAGGCCCTCGTCGACAGCCAGCAGCTCAGCCTCTTCACCGGCGGCTACTGGGGACATCCGGCGTACCACCTGCCGCCGGAAGCCAACCTGATGGCGGTGGCGCACTACCTCGAGGCGCTCGAGTGGCAGCGCGACTTCATCCGCATCCACGCCGCGCTCGGCGGCAAGAACCCGAACCTGCAGACCTACCTGGTCGGCGGCATGACGACGGCGATGGATCCCAACGCGCCGAACGCGCCGATCAATCCCGAGCGGCTCGACTTCATCACGCAGGTCGCCAGGAGCGCGACGACCTTCGTCGAGCAGGTGTACCTGCCCGACGTGCTCGCCGTCGCCAGCTTCTACCCCGAGTGGTTCAGCCTCGGCGAGGGCCCGGGCAACTTCCTGAGCTACGGCGCCTTCCCGCTGGGCGGCGTGCACGACGCCTCGCGGTACATGCTGCCGCGCGGCATCATCCTGGGCAACGACCTCGCGCACGTGCACCCGGTCGACCCGGGCCAGGTGACGGAGTACGTCACGCACTCGTGGTACGAGTACTCGAGCGGCGACCAGACCGGCGTGCACCCGTACGACGGGGAGACGAATCCGAAGTACACGGGACCGACGCCGCCGTACGAGCAGCTGAACGTCGACCAGAAGTACTCGTGGCTGAAGGCGCCGCGCTATGACGACAAGCCGATGGAGGTCGGTCCGCTGGCGCGCGTGCTGGTGGCCTACGCCTCGGGCGACCAGGAGGTGAAGGCGCTCGTCGACGGCACGCTGGCGAAGCTGAAGGCGCCGGCGACGGCGCTCTTCTCGACGCTCGGCCGCGTCGCGGCCCGCGCGCTCGAGACGCAGGTGGCCGTCAACCACCTCGAGGAGTGGATCGGGCAGCTGCGGACGAACATGCACTCCGGCAACCTGGCCACCCACAACGGCGAGAAGTGGGACCCGGCGACCTGGCCGAAGACCGCCCGCGGCTGGGGCTTCTTCGAGGCGCCGCGCGGCTCGCTGGCCCACTGGGTCGAGATCGAGGACCAGGCCATCAAGAACTACCAGTGCGTGGTCCCCACGACCTGGAACGCCGGGCCGCGCGACGCGAAGGGGCAGCGCGGCGCGTACGAAACGGCCCTGCTGAAGACGCCCATCGCGGATCCCGAGCGGCCGCTGGAGATCCTGCGGACGGTGCACTCGTTCGATCCGTGCCTGGCCTGCGCCGTCCACGTGCTCGACGCGCACGGGCGGACCCGCGTGCACGTCAAGGCCTGAGAGGGGAGCTGCCATGGACCCGATTGCACAACCGGCCGGCCGCGTGGCGCCGCATCCCATCGCGCGCGAGGAGGGGCTCGTGCGCGTCTACGTCTGGGAGGCGCCCGTGCGGATCGCCCACTGGGTGATCGTCCTCTCCATCCTCGTACTCAGCTTCACGGGGTACTACCTCTACAATCCGTTCATCATCGCGCGCGGCAGCCGCGTGTTCATGATGGGGACGATGCGGTTCATCCACGAGGTGGCCGCCTTCGCCTTCATCGGGGCGGGGATCGTCCGTGCCTACTGGTTCTTCCGGGGCAACCGGTGGGCGCACTGGCGGAGCTTCGTGCCGATCCGGCGGTGGCAATGGCAGGGGCTGGGGGAACAGCTGCAGTACTATCTGTTCCTGCGGCGGGCGCCGAACAGCCAGGTCGGGCACAACCCGCTGGCCGCCATCACCTACCTGTTCGTCTACCTGCTCATGCTGGTCGAACTGCTGACCGGCCTGGCGCTGTTCAATCACGTGCTCGCCGGCCAGGACCGGCTGCTGGCACTGTCCATCGGCTGGCTGCCCCGGCTGATCGACATCCAGTACCTGCGCGAGACGCACTTCCTGATCATGTTCGCGTTCCTCGCGTTCCTCGTCCATCACGTGTACAGCGCCGTGCTGATCGGCATCGAGGAGCGCAGCGGGCTGATGGGCGGGATCTTCTCCGGCTACAAGTTCTTTCCCTCGGCCTTCGTGGCCGCCGACCCGGCGCGCCGGTCCGGCGAGGCGCAGATCCCGGCCGTGCCGGCGGGACGATCCCATCAGGCGCCGCCGGCCAGGCCCGTGCCCCCGACGGCGATCCGGGAGACGAACCTGCCGTGACCGGCCGAGGCCGCGCCACGCGGGCCCGCATCGTCGTGCTGGGCGTCGGGAACCTCATCCGGACCGATGACGGGCTCGGCGTGCAGGCGCTGCAGCGCCTGTCAGCCGATCCGCGCATCCCGCGCGCCGGGGACGCCGCCGGCGCCGGCTTCGAGATCGACTTCATCGACGGGAGCACGCGCGGCCTCGAACTGGTCAACGAGACCGGCGAGGCGACCCACGTCCTGATCCTCGATGCCATTGACGTGGAGGCCGAGCCGGGTATGCTGGTGAGGCTCAGCGGACAGGAACTGGCGAACCTCCCCGGCGGCTGGAGCGTGCACCAGCTCGGCGTCGTCGACTGGATGACAGCGCAGCTGCTGCTCACCGGCCGCCTGCCGGAGATCCGGGTGCTCGGCCTGCAGCCGGCCGAAACCGGCTGGGGGACGACGCTGTCGGCGGCGCTCGAGCCTCACGTCGGGCGACTCGTCGACGCGGCGGTGGAACAGCTGCAGCAGTGGGTGGTGGCGGCCCCGGTACCTGACGGCCTGGCCGCGAGCGGCCGGCCGTGCGCGACCGGCTGCGGGTTCTGAGGGAAGCCGGCGGGCCCCCGACCCATTGCCCGTTGCCCGTTGCGCATTGCGACGAGCGGAGGAGGACGGCCATGTGCCTCGCGATTCCCGGGAAGATTCTCGACGAACGGACCGATAACGGCATCCGGTCCGGCCGCGTGCAGTTCGGCGGCATTACGCGGGATGCATGTCTGGACTTCGTGCCCGACGCCGGCGTGGGCGACTACGTGCTGGTGCACGTCGGGTTCGCCATCAGCCGGGTCGATCGCGAGGAGGCCGAGCGGACCTACCAGCTGCTCGAGTCGATGGGCGTCCTCGAGGAGGAACTGGCGCCGGGGGACGGCGCGGCCTGAGGGCACCCAGTCGACGTGGCAATGGGCAATGGGCAATGGGTATTGCCCGCGCCCGGCGCTCGGAACCCGACGGTCGAATGAGCATCGCACGTCGCACGGACAAGGTCGCACGTCGCACGTTGCACCCCGCACCCTGCACGTGACAAGTCTTGCCCCGGACGTCGGACGTAAGGGAATGGACGTGGGACGTCGGACGTCACTGGAGGAGGCCCATGAAGTACGTCGACGAATATCGCGATCCGAAGCTGGCCCGCGCGCTCGTCGCCGACATCGCCCGCCGGACCTCGCGCGACTGGGTGCTGATGGAGATCTGCGGCGGCCAGACGCACACGATCATGCGCTACGGCATCGACGAGCTGCTGCCGCCGGGGCTCGAGCTCGTCCACGGACCCGGCTGCCCGGTCTGCGTGACGCCCATCGAGACGATCGATAAGGCGGTGGAGATCGCCTCGCGGCCCGACGTCACCTTCGTCTCCTACGGCGACATGCTGCGCGTGCCGGGCTCGCACACCGACCTGCTACGTGTGAAGGCGCGGGGCGGGGACGTGCGGATCGTGTACTCGCCGATGGAGGCGCTGGTCCTGGCGCGGGCCAATCCCGATCGCCAGGTGGTCTTCTTCGCCGTCGGCTTCGAGACGACGGCGCCGGCCAACGCCATGGCGGTCTGGCAGGCCCACCGCGAAGGGCTGACGAACTTCTCGATGCTCGTGTCCCACGTGCTCGTGCCGCCCGCGATCCGGCTGCTGCTCGAACAGTCCACCAACCGCGTGCAGGGGTTCATCGCGCCGGGGCACGTCTGCACGGTGATGGGCTACCGCGAGTACGAGGACCTGGTGCGCGACTACCGCGTGCCGATCGTCGTCGGCGGGTTCGAGCCGGTCGATCTGCTCGAGGCGATCCGGATGCTGGTGGCCCAGCTCGAGGAGGGCCGTGCCGAGGTCGAGAACCAGTACGTCCGCTCGGTGACCGCCGAGGGGAACCTCCCCGCGCAGCGGGTGATGGAACAGGTGTTCGAGGTCGGCGACATGAAGTGGCGCGGCGTCGGCCTCATCCCGCAGAGCGGCTTCCGCCTGCGGCCCGCGCTGGCCGCCCACGACGCCGACCGGATCTTCGGCCTGTCGACGGTGAGCGCCGACGAGTCGCCGGAGTGCATCGCCGCCCAGGTGCTGCAGGGGCTGAAGAAGCCGGTCGACTGTCCGGCGTTCGGCACGCGCTGCACGCCCGAGCAGCCGCTCGGCGCGCCGATGGTCTCGAGCGAGGGCGCCTGCGCCGCCTACTTCCAGTACCGGCGCCACGCCATGGAGCCGGCAGGGTCCCGCCGATGAGCGACCGGTCCGACGGCTTCTCGTGTCCCGTGCCGCTCGCCGACCGGAGCACGGTGCTGCTCGGCCATGGCAGCGGCGGCAAGCTGTCGGCCGAGCTCGTGCGCGACGTCTTCCTGCCGGCCTTCCGCCACCCGGCGCTCGCCGCCCTCAACGATCAGGCCATCGTCCGGGTCAACGGCAGCCGTGTCGCCTTCACGACCGATTCGTTCGTCGTCAAGCCGCTGTTCTTCCCCGGCGGCGACATCGGCACGCTCGCCGTGCACGGCACGATCAACGACCTGGCGATGGGCGGCGCGCAGCCGCTGTTCCTCAGCGTGGCGCTGATCATCGAGGAAGGGCTGCCGATGGACGACCTGCGCCGCGTCGTCGCCTCGCTGCAGCAGTCGGCCGAGCGGGCGGGGGTGGGGATCGTCACCGGCGACACGAAGGTGGTCGAGAAGGGGAGCGGCGACGGGCTGTTCATCACGACCTCCGGCATCGGCCTGGTGCCGGACGGCGTGGACCTGTCGGCCGATCGCGCCCGTCCGGGCGACGCCGTGCTGCTCAGCGGGACGCTCGGCGACCACGGCATCACGATCCTCGGGCAGCGCGAAGGGCTGCGGTTCGACGGTGCGATGGCGAGCGATTCGGCCGCGCTGCACACGCTGGTCGCCGACCTGCTGGCGGTCGGCACCGGCTTCCGGTGCTTCCGCGACCCGACGCGCGGCGGGCTGGCGAGCACCCTGAACGAGATCGCCGCGCAGTCGGGCGTCGCCATCGAGCTCGACGAGGCGCAGTTGCCGATCCGCGACGAGGTGCGCGGCGCCTGCGAGCTCCTCGGCCTCGATCCGCTCTACGTGGCGAACGAGGGGAAGCTGGTGGCGCTGGTCGATCCCGCGATGGCGGATCGGGCGCTCGAGACGATGCGGGCACACCCGCTCGGCCGGCAGGCGGTGCGGGTCGGCACGGTGCAGGCGACCGCTCGCGGCCCGATCGTGACGATGCGCACGCCGTTCGGGACGACGCGCATCGTCGACATGCTGGCCGGCGATCAGCTGCCGCGGATCTGCTGAGGGCGTCGTGCACGAGCTCGGCATCGCCACCGCCGTCCTGGATGCGGTCCGCACCGAAGCGCGGCGCCGGCCGGGCGCGCGCGTCCGGCGCGTCGGTCTGCGGCTGGGCGAGGTGGGCGGTGTCGATCGCGATGCCCTGACGTTCTGCTTCGAGGCCATCACGCGCGACACCGAGCTCGACGGCCTCGTGCTGGACATCGAGCACTGCCCGCTGCGGCACCGCTGTCCGGCGTGCGACCGGACGTTCGAGGTCGCGCGGTTCGAGACGCAGTGTCCCATCTGCGGCTGCCGCGACACGGTGTGCGTCGGCGGCGACGAACTCGAGCTCGCCTATCTGGAGGTGGACGACGATGGACCGGGTACCCCTGGAACAGAAGGTCCTCAGTGAGAACGACCGGCTCGCGGCCGCGCTGCGCGCGCGCTTCGCCGAGCGCCGCGTGCTGTGCCTCAACCTGATCAGCTCGCCCGGCGCCGGCAAGACGTCGCTGCTCGAGAAGACGCTCGAGCGGCTCGACCCCGGGGAGCGCGTGGCCGTGCTCACCGGCGACATCCAGACCGACAACGACGCCCGCCGCCTGGCGCGGTTCGGGTTCCCGGTGCGCCAGATCACGACCGGGGGGACCTGTCATCTCGACGCCCGGATGATCGAGCGGTCGCTCACCGGCTGGCGGCCCGACGCCTTCGACCTGCTGTTCATCGAGAACGTCGGCAACCTCGTCTGCCCGACGAGCTACGACCTGGGCGAGGCGGCGAAGGTCGTGGTGCTCAGCGTGACCGAAGGGGAGGACAAGCCGCTGAAGTATCCCGGCATCTTCCACCGGTCCTCGCTGATGGTGCTCAACAAGATCGACCTGCTGCCCTACGTGCCGTTCGATCCCGACGCGGCGGAAGCCAACGCGCGGCGCGTCCACCCGGGCCTGGAAGCGCTCCGGGTGTCGACGCTCACCGGGGAAGGGTTCGACGGCTGGCTGGCGTGGCTGCGGGCGCAGCGCGAACGGCACGCGCAGGCGGCAACGGCTCCGCTGGCGGGATGATGAATGTCCGTCGCGAGATCGCCGTCGCCGGCCTCGTGCAGGGCGTCGGCTTCCGGCCGCACGTCTTCCGGCTCGCGCACGCCCACGGCCTGACCGGCACCATTACCAACACCAGCGGCGGGGTCGTCATCGAGGTGCAGGGGCCGGTCGAGTCGGCCGACGCGTTCCTCGCGCAGCTGCAGGACGAGCCGCCGCCGCTCGCCCGCCTCACGTCCGTGATGGTGCGCGACCTCCCCTGCGTGCCGGAGGACGACTTCCGGATCCTCGCGAGCCGTGCGGCGCCGGCCGCGCGCACGGTCGTCCCGCCCGACGTCGCGCTGTGCGACGACTGCCTGCGCGAACTGCTCGATCCGGCGGATCGCCGCTACCGCTACCCGTTCATCAACTGCACCAACTGCGGGCCGCGCTTCACCATCGTCCGGGACGTCCCGTACGACCGGCCGCAGACGTCGATGGCCGTCTTCCCGATGTGCCCGGCCTGCCAGGCCGAGTACGACGACCCGATGAACCGGCGCTTCCACGCGCAGCCGAACGCCTGCCCGGCCTGCGGCCCGCGCCTCACGCTGCTCGACGGCCAGGGACGGCCTCTGATCGTCGACGACCCGATTCGCGACACCGTTCGGCGTCTCGCAGCCGGTGAGATCGTCGCGATCAGGGGGCTCGGCGGGTTCCACCTCGCCGTCGACGCGCGGCAGCCGGCAGCCGTGCAGCGGCTGCGCGATCGCAAGCACCGGATCGAGAAGCCGTTCGCCGTGATGGTCCCGTCGCTCGCCGCCGCCGAGCGGATCGTGGAGGTGGATGCGGCGGCGCGCGCCCTGCTCACGGGGTGGGAGCGGCCGATCGTGATCCTGCCGCGGCGCGATGGAGGCGCCATTCCCGAGGTCGTGGCGCCCGGGAACCGGTTCCTCGGCGTGTTCGTGCCGTACACGCCGCTGCATCACCTGCTTTTCGCCGATGGAGCGTTCGAGGCGCTGGTGATGACCAGCGGCAACCTCAGTGAGGAACCGATCGCCATCGGCAACGACGAGGCAGTGGGCCGGCTGGCCGGGATCGCCGATGCCTTCCTCGTCCACGACCGCGAGATCCTGCGGCGGTGCGACGACTCCGTCGTGACCGTGGCGGCGGGGGAGCCTCGGGTGCTGCGGCGGGCGCGCGGGTTCGTGCCGGTGCCCGTCCAGCTGCGCGAGCCGGTCCTGCCCGTGCTGGCGGCCGGCGCGGAGCTGAAGAACACGATCTGCCTGGCCGCCGGCGATCGTGCGTTCCTCAGCCAGCACGTCGGCGACATGGAGAACGTCGAGAGCCATCGCTTCTTCGACGAGGTGGTCGAGCACTTCCAGCGGATCCTCGACGTGCGCCCCGGGACGGTCGCCTGCGACCTGCACCCGGACTATTTTCCGACCCGCTGGGCGCAGGCCCTCGGCGACGTCCGGCTGATCGGCGTGCAGCACCATCACGCGCACCTCGCCGCCTGCATGGCGGAGAACCACCTGGACGGGACCGTCATCGGCATCGTGCTCGACGGCACGGGGTACGGCACCGACGGGCGGATCTGGGGCGGGGAAGTGCTGGTCGGCGGCTACGCGTCGTTCGATCGCGCCGGCCACCTGGCCTACGTGCCGATGCCGGGCGGCGAGGCGGCGGTTCGCGAGCCGTGGCGGATGGCGGTCAGCTATCTCGCGCCCCAGCTGGATGCCGAGGCGTGCGTGGCGGCGCTTCGGTCGTTCGGGGCGGGCGGCCCGGTGGAGGCCTCGCAGGTGCGGTTCGTACGGCAGATGATCGACCGGGGCGTGAACGCGCCCCTCACATCGAGTGCCGGGCGGCTGTTCGACGCGGTCGCGGCGCTCGCCGGCCTCCGATCGCGCGTCACGCACGAGGCGCAGGCGGCCGTCGCGCTGGAGATGGCCGCCCGGGACTCACGCGACACGGTGGCCTATCCACTCGACCTCGCGTGGCGATCCGGCGGCCCATGGCTCGTGGAGCCGCGGCCGCTGGTCCGCGCCATCCTCGACGATCGAGCGGCGGGCGTGGATGCGGCCGGCATCGGCCGCCGCTTCCACAACGGCCTGGCGCTGGTGCTCGCGCGTCTGGCGGGCCTGATCCGGCAGGAGACGGGGCTCGGCCGCGTCTGCCTGAGCGGCGGCTGCTTCCAGAACCGCACGCTGCTCGAGTCGCTGCTGGCCGAGCTGCGCGCGGCGCGCTTCGAGGTGTTCGCGCACCGCGAGATCCCGTGCGGTGACGGGGGCCTCAGCCTCGGGCAGGCGCTGGTGGCGGCCGCCACCGTCACTGCAGGTGGAACGGCACGCTCGTGACGACGATGTCCGGCTGGAAGAGCAGCGCCCCCTTGATGAGCAGCGCCCGCTGGTTGTGGAAGATCGCCTGCCACCAGTGCTTCGGGACGAACTCGGGCAGCAGCACGGTCAGGTAGCTGTCGGGATGTGTCTTCTGGACCTGCTCGATGTACTCGAGCAGCGGTTCCATCAGCGATCGGTACGGCGAGTCGAGCACGACGAGTTTCACCCCCTCGCCCCACGTCTCCCAGTCCTGCCGGATCCGCTGCGTCACGGCCGGCTCCACGTCCACGTAGGTGGCGTAGACGTCGGGCGAGAGCGACCGGGCGTACCGCAGCGCCTGCACGACCGCGCGGTGGATGCCGCCGACGGGCACGATGACGATGTTGTGCCTCACCGACTCGGGCACGAAGCCCCGCAGACTGAGCTGGCTGGCCACGTGGTCGTAGTGGGTGCGTGTCATCCGGAACAGGCCGACCAGGCAGGGGATCAGCACGATGACGATCCAGGCGCCCTCGGCCGCCTTCGTGGCCGCCACGATGATGAGCACGACGCCGGTGAGCACGGCGCCGACGCCGTTGATGGCCGCGCTCGTCTTCCAGCCCGGCGTCCCGAGCCGCCGCCAGTGGATCACCATGCCGGCCTGCGAGAGCGTGAAGGAGACGAAGACGCCGATCATGTAGAGCGGGATCAGGGCGTGCGTGTCGCCCTCGAAGACCACGAGCAGCAGGCTGGCGAAGGCGCTCAGTACCAGGATGCCGTTCGAGAAGGCGAGGCGGTCGCCCTGGTTCATGAACTGCCGGGGCAGGAAGCCGTCGGCCGAGACCACCGACGCCAGCCGCGGGAAGTCCGCATAGGCGGTGTTCGCCGCCAGCACCAGGATCAGCATCGTCGCGACCTGCACGGCGTAGTAGGCGGCGTTCCGGCCGCCGACCAGCGCGCGCGCGATCTGCGAGATGACCGTTTCCTGGTTCGACGGGATGATGTGGTACGCGTGGGCGAGCAGCGTGATGCCGACGAACATCGTGATCGCCAGGACGGCCATCGCGCCGAGCGTCGCCGCCGCGTTCTCCGACGTCGGGTCGCGGAAGGCCGGCACGCCGTTCGACACCGCCTCGACCCCCGTCATCGCCGTGCAGCCGTTCGAGAAGGCCGTGAGGATCGCGAACAGGCCCAGCGTGTGGACGGTGCCGATCGCGACCGGGTTCACCGGGGTTGGCGGCGTCAGCGTGCCGGTGGCGTACCGCACGACGCCCACGGCCAGCAGCACCAGGATGCTGCCGATGAAGAAGTAGGTCGGCACGGAGAACAGGCGGCCCGACTCGCGGATGCCGCGGAGGTTGCCGATGGCGAGCACCGCCACGCACACCAGGGCGATCAGCACCCGGTCGCCGTGCAGGGTGGGCACGGCCGACGTGATGGCCGCCACGCCGGCCGCCACGCTGACCGCCACGGTCATCGTGTAGTCGATGAGCAGCGAGGCGGCGGCGATCAGCCCGGCAGTCCGCCCCAGGTTCTCGCGCGCGACGATGTAGGCGCCGCCGCCGTTCGGATAGGCGTGGATCGTCTGCCGGTACGAGAAGACCACGATGGCCAGCAGCAGCGCGATGCAGACGGCAATCGGCGTCGCGAAGCTCAGCGCGGCGACACCGCCGACGATGAGCACGCGCAGGATCTCCTCGGTCGCGTAGGCGACCGACGAGAGGGCGTCCGACGAGAGGACGGCCAGACCCGTGACGCGCGAGAACCGTTCGTGATGGGCGAGATGAGTGGGGATCGGGCGCCCGATGAACAGGTGCTTCAACTGGGAGAGCAGGCGCTCTTCCGACATCTGCGAGCTCCAACCGCCGACGAGGTTAGCTGACGGGCTCGGGGTTGGAACTCCCCTACGCCGCCCGGGCTCGAAGGAGGCCGGGCCGGCGATACGCCCCGGGAAGGACGGGCCTTCCTGTGGGTCCCCCGCACCGGCGGGCACGTGGCCGCCGGTTTTGGCAACGCCTCATCATAGCGCCAAATTGAACCTCAGTGACTGCATCCGCGTTGCTGGTTGCCATGCGACCCATCTGGCCAGGCCAGCTTGCCGTTGATGGCGCACGGATGCTGGCGCGTTGTGAGCCTGAGATCCGTGCAGCTTCACCTGCCATGTATGTTGACCCCGACTGTCGGAGTCTTGGAGAATCCCCGATGTCGGTGCGTCCGAACCGTGCCCACGGAGGAAGACCAGAGGTCAGCTGCAGCGGAGGAGTCATGCTGAACGTGTACGGCACACTGAAGGACTACATTGACAAGGTGTTTGGCCTTGCTCTCGCGATCGGGGGTGTACTGCTTGCGCACGCACGTCTCATTCAACTGTATCGAGCCGATCCACTGAAGGCGGTGTTCAGCGGTCTGTTGATGTTACTGACGTTCTTGGCGTTCTTTTGGTACTACCGCGCCGTTGCTGGAGAACTCGATATGCTCAACCGTGCCTTTGACGAAGGGCTCTTACAGGACGGCGAGCCAAGAGGTATGACGCTGACGATCGGAGTCGCGCTCGGTATTCTCTTCGGCGGCCTGATCGCGTCGAGTACGAATATTCTCTGGTACACCGCCGTAATCGTGCTTCTCGAGTTGTTCGATCTTCTGGGACAGGCCACCGTCAGCATGAATGTCGCCAGGATGTGGCGGCGCGGAGCCTTCAAGCCGGATGGGGGGGCTGACCGAGCTGAGGTCCTCTTCGAGTACTACCTTGAACGCCCCCTGGTTGTTCGTTGTGCGATATTGATGTTCATTTATTTCAGCGCACTGATATTGGCGCTAGCGGGCGCCTTGGTCGGCTCGGTCTACGCTACCTATGCGGCTTACGTGCTCGTGATCGTCACTATTCCGCTGGGCGAGCGTGTGATTTTCGCTTGGCGACGAGCGCGAAATGCCGCGCTGGAGAAGCATCGCTGATCGCCGTTGAACATCTGTGATATTACTGTCGGGAAGATGCGCCGGACGATCGTCCTGCTCGTGCTGCCGCTGCTGATCCTCGCCTCGGCCGGCCTGCCGCTGGCCGCGGGGGCCTCGTGCGGCATGGCGGCCTCCGGCTCGAAGGCCGACTGTCCGCTCTGCGCCCATCGCCACTGCGACATGGCCGGCGGCCGCGCGACCTGCGGCATGACCGGCGGCCACTGCGCCATGGACGGCCACTGCGGCGATCACCGCGACGCGGCCGGCCTGTTCGTCTTCTTCAGTCAGCCGGCGCTCCTGGCGCACGGCGCCGCGCCGGCGCGTCCCGCGCGCGCCACGCGCCTCGCCGCCGTGGCCACGCGCCTCCTCCCCACCGTCGATCCCGCCGCTCCCTGGGAACCGCCCCGAAGCTAGACCCGTCCCGTCCGGCTTCCGCGTCTATTTTCTTTTCTCAGGGAGGGGGACCCATGGCCCGGAGTGCGAGGGCTGTACTCTTCCTGGGCGTGGCGTTGCTGTTGCTGGCGGCGCCCGCCCGGGCCACGATTTTCGGGAACGTTCGCGGGCACGTGCGCGACCCGCAGGGCCGCGCCGTCGAGGGGGCGACGGTGTTGCTGCAGGCGCAGGCATCGGCGTGGACGCGCCAGATGCAGACCGATCCGCACGGGCGCTTCGAGGCTCCTGCGGTGCCGGTCGGCCAGTACGTCGTCACGGTGGTGAAGCAGGGCTTCGAGACCCTGACGCGGGCGGCGCAGGTCGACTCGGGGACGGCGCTCGACCTGACGTTCACGCTGGCGCTGGCGTCGGTGACGCAGAGCGTGACCGTCTCGGCCGCGCCGCCGGCGATCGACCGCGAGTCGTCGACGACGCAGACGCTCGTCAGCCGCCGGGCGATTGCTGACGCACCCGGGGCGGACCGGGCCAACAGCCTGGCGATGATCACCGACTACGTGCCGGGCGCCTACATGGTGCACGACCAGCTGCACGTGCGGGGCGGCCACCAGGTGACGTGGCAGATCGACGGCGTGCCCGTGCCGAACACCAACATCGCCAGCAACGTCGGCCCGCAGTTCGACCCGCAGGATGTCGACTACCTCGAGGTGCAGCGCGGCGGCTACTCGGCCGAGTACGGCGACCGGACGTACGGCGTCTTCAACGTCGTGCCGCGATCGGGATTCGAGGCGAAGAACTTCGTCGACCTCTCGGCATCCTACGGCAGCTTCAACCAGACCAACGACTACGCCGGGTACGGCAGCCACACCGAGCGCCTGGGCTGGTTCCTCAGTGCGAATGCCAACCGGAGCGACTACGGCCTCGAGACGCCGACGAGCCAGGTGCTGCACGATCGGGTGAGCGGCTTCGGCGGCTTCTCGTCGATCCTCTTCAACGCGACGCCGGCCGATCAGCTGCGGGTGGTCGTCTCGTCACGGGCGGATCACTACCAGGTGCCGAACGACCCGATGCAGCAGGCGGCGGGGGTTGCCGACGAGGAGCGGGAGCAGGACTCGTTCGTCAACGTGTCCTGGGTGCACACGGCCGCGTCGGGGCTGCTGCTGACCGTGTCCCCGTTCTACCACTTCAACCGGGCCCACTATATCGGCGGCGCCCACGACACGCCGATCGTCCCGGAGGACGATCGGGGATCGCAGTACATCGGCGGGCAGGTGACGGCGGCGTACGTCCGCGGCCGGCACAACGCGAGCGTCGGCGCCCAGGTGTTCGGCCAGCGCGACAACACGCTGTTCGCGCTCACGGCGACCGACGGCAGCGGGTTGGCGCTGAGCCAGCGCGTGCAGGAATGGGGGACGGTGAGCGCCGTCTTCGCCGAGGAGCGGTACCGGGCGACGTCGTGGCTCACGCTGAACGGCGGGCTCCGCTACACGCACTACAGCGGCGGGGTCACCGAGGACGCCACGAGCCCCCGCGTGGGAGCCGCGGCCGTCCTGCCGCGTGTCGGCTGGGTGCTGCGCGCCTTCTACGGGCGGTACTATCAGGCGCCGCCGCTCAATACCGTGTCGGGGCCGCTGCTGGCCTTCGCGCTCGACCGGGGCTTCGACTTCCTGCCGTTGCAGGGAGAGCGGGACGAGCAGTGGGAGGTCGGGCTCGCCATTCCGCTGCGGCGATGGACGCTGGACCTCGATCACTTCCAGACCAACGCCCGGAACTTCTTCGATCACGACGTGCTCGGCAACTCGAACATCTTCTTCCCGCTGACGATCGCCCGCGCCCGCATCCGCGGCTGGGAGGCGACGCTGCGCGCGCCGCGGGCCCTGCACGGCCGGCTCGGCGTCCACCTGGCGTTCTCGAACCAGACCGTCCAGGGCGCCGGGGCGGTGACGGGGGGCCTCACCGACTTCTCGCCGCCCGACGAGGGGTACTTCTACCTCGACCACGACCAGCGCAACACGCTGAACGCCGGCTTCGACGCCGACCTGCCGGCGCGAGTCCGGCTGTCGAGCAACGTGATGTACGGATCGGGCTTCCTGAACGGCGACGGTCCGGGGCACCTGCCAGCGCACGCCACCGTCGACGTGCAGCTGGCGCGGCCGCTCGGCGCCGGGTTGTCGCTGCAGGTGAGCGCCCTCAACCTCGGGGACGTCCGGTACCTGCTCGACAACAGCAGCACGTTCGGCGGCACGCACTTCAACGAGCCGCGGCAGTTCATCGTGGGGCTGCGGTACAGCCGGCGGCCGTAGGCGACGCCCGCGTCACTCCGGGAGGCCGGCGCGGCGCCTACGGCCGGGCGGACGAGCGGTGGTCGCGCAAGAGATCCTCGAGGGCAGCCGCAGCGGTCTCCCCGGTCGTGCCGGCCTCCCACTCCAGCGGCAGGTGGAAGGTCCGCGCCCACCGGGGCGCGTCCGGGTCCAGGAACGTGAGTTCCCAGATGCCCCACCGGTCGGTGGGCGGCTGAACGCCGACCAGCTCGTAGGGGAGTCCGGCGCGCGCCAGGATCGCCTGCGCGATCCGCGAAATCTGCGTGCAACTGGTCATGGCTGGATCGGTCCGCTTCATGTTCATGCCCCGCCGGGGTCTTCGAGCGGCACGACCTGCACGGCGGCGTCGCGCACCTCGGACAGGAACCGGTCGATGGTCGAGCCGTGGCGGAGCAGTTCCCACCGCGAGCGGGCGCTCTGGCCGAAGATGACGTGGGTGATCCCCTCGCGCTGGGCGAAGGCGATGAGTCCCTCGGCGGCCCGGTCGGCGTGCACGCGGACGACCGTGGCGCCGAGGCTCTCGGCGAGTGTGATGTTCTGCGCGATCGCCTCGCGCGCACCGGCGGTAATCCGGCCCGGCCGCTCCGACGGCGTCTCGACGTACACCGCGTACCACCGCGCCCCCAGCCGGCCCGCGATCCGGGCGCCGGTCCGCAGCACGCGCGGCGCCAGGCTGTTGGAGCTCATCGCCACCATCACCCGCTCGGGGATGTAGGCGGGCTCCAGCCCCTCGCGCGCCCGGTACGTCGCGGCCTTCTCGCCGACCTCGTCGGCCACGGCGCGCAGCGCCAGCTCACGCAGCGTCGACAGGTTCCCCTTGCGGAAGAAGTTCGTCAGCGCCTGCTCGATCTTCTCGGGCCGGTACACCTTCCCCTCGCGCAGCCGGTTGCGCAGTTCCTCGACCGTGACGTCCACGTTCACCACCTCGTCGGCGCGATCCAGGAAGGTGTCGGGGACGGTCTCGCGCACGCGGACGCCGGTGACGCGGGCCACGGCGTCGTTCAGTGTCTCGAGGTGCTGGATGTTGACCGCCGTCATCACGTGGATGCCGGCGTCCAGCAGCTCGATCACGTCCTCGTACCGCTTCGCGTGGCGGCTGCCGGGGGCGTTGGTGTGGGCCAGTTCGTCCACCACCACCACCTCGGGCTTGCGGGCCAGGATGGCGTCGAGGTCCATCTCCTCGATCTGCACGTTGCGGTACTCGATGACGCGGCGCGGGACCACTTCCAGATCCTTCAGCTGCGCCTCGGTCTCGGTGCGGCCGTAGGTCTCGACGAAGCCGACGACCACGTCGAGGCCGCCCTGGCGGAGGGCGCGGGCGGCCTGCAGCATGGTGTAGGTCTTGCCGACCCCCGGGGCCGCGCCGATGTAGATGCGCAGGCGGGCCTGCTCGCGGCTCTTCAGCCGCGCCAGGATCTGGTCCGCCGTCGGTTTCCCGTTCTCGGGCATGCGTCTCTCGCGGCTAGTGTCGCACCGGGAACTGCGCGTCGAGCGCCAGGTTCAATTCGAGGACGTTCACGCGGGGCTCGCCGAGGAAGCCGAGCTGCCGTCCCTCGATGTGCGCCTCGACCAGCTGGCGCACGGCCGCCGGACCGGCCCCGCGCGCCCGTGCCACGCGCGGCACCTGGAAGAGCGCCGCGGCGGGCGAGAGGTCGGGATCGAGCCCCGAGCCGGAGGAGGTGACGAGGTCGACGGGCACCGGCGTCCCGGGATTGTCCGACCGCGCGGCCGCCACCCGGGCCCGCACGGCGTCGATGAGCGCCTTGCTGGTCGGTCCGAGATTCGTCCCGCCCGAGGCCGTGGGATCGTAGCCGGCCGGTCCGGCCGCCGACGGGCGCGGATGGAAATAGCGGTCCGCGCTGAACGGCTGGCCGAGCAGGCGCGATCCGATCAGGCGGCCGTCCCGGACGATCAACGACCCGTTCGCCTGCGCCGGGAACAGCCACTGCGCCAGCCCCGTGACGACGAGCGGATAGCCAAAGCCGAACAACGCGGTCGTGACGACTGTCATCAGCACGGCGACGATCAGGTTCCGCAGGACACGCATGGATGACCTCTTACGCCAGGTGCAGCGCCGTGATCACGACGTCGATCAGCTTGATGCCGATGAACGGGGCGACGATGCCGCCGGCGCCATAGATCAGCAGATTCCGCCGGAGGAGCCCGGCGGCGCTCATGGCGCGATACTCCACGCCGCGCAGCGCCAGCGGCACGAGTGCGACGATGATCAGGGCGTTGAAGATCACGGCCGACAGGATGGCCGACTCGGGCGTCTTCAGCCCCATCACGTTCAGCGCCATGAGGACCGGAAACGCCCCGGCGAACATGGCGGGGATGATGGCGAAGTACTTGGCCACGTCGTTGGCGATCGAGAAGGTCGTGAGCGCGCCGCGCGTCATCAGCAGCTGCTTGCCGATCTCGACGATGTCGATGAGCTTGGTCGGCGTCGAGTCGAGATCGACCATGTTGCCGGCTTCCTTCGCCGCCTGCGTGCCGCTGTTCATCGCCACGCCGACATCGGCCTGCGCGAGCGCCGGGGCGTCGTTGGTGCCGTCGCCCGTCATCGCGACGAGTTTTCCGTCGCTCTGCTCGCGCTTGATGAGGCGCATCTTGTCTTCCGGCGTCGCCTCGGCCAGGAAGTCGTCCACGCCCGCCTCGCGCGCGATCGACGCCGCGGTCAGCGGGTTGTCGCCGGTGATCATCACCGTCCGGATCCCCATCGCGCGCAGCTGCGCGAAGCGCTCGCGGATGCCGCCCTTGACGATGTCCTTCAGGTGGACCACGCCCAGGGCGCGGCCGCCCTCGGCCACCAGCAGCGGCGTGCCGCCCGACCGCGCGATCCCCTCGACGATCGTCTGCAGCTCGGCGGGCACCGTGCCGCCGGCGCTCTCGACGTACCGCCGGATGGCGTCGGGCGCCCCCTTGCGGATCTCGCGCCCGGCCAGGTCGACGCCCGACATGCGCGTCTGCGCGGTGAACGGCACGAAGACGGCGTGCTGGTCGGCCAGCTCGCGCCCGCGGATGCCGTACTTCTCCTTGGCCAGCACGACGATCGAGCGCCCCTCGGGCGTCTCGTCGGCCAGCGACGAGATCTGGGCGGCGTCGGCCAGCTGCCGCTCGGTCACGCCCGACAGGGGCACGAACTCGCTGGCCTGCCGGTTGCCGAGCGTGATCGTGCCGGTCTTGTCGAGCAGCAGCGTCTGGACGTCGCCGGCCGCCTCGACGGCGCGGCCCGACATCGCCAGCACGTTGCGCTGCACGAGGCGGTCCATGCCGGCGATGCCGATCGCCGACAGCAGCCCGCCGATCGTCGTCGGAATCAGGCAGACGAGCAGCGCCACCATCACGAAGATCGGCTGTGGCGCGCCGGAGTAGATGGCGAACGGCTCCAGCGTGACGACGGCCAGCAGGAAGACGATCGTCAACCCGGCCAGCAGGATGTTGAGGGCGATCTCGTTCGGCGTCTTCTGCCGCTCGGCGCCTTCGACGAGCGCGATCATCCGATCGAGGAACGTGTGGCCCGGATCGGAGGTCACGCGGACCCTGATCCAGTCCGACAGCACGCGCGTCCCGCCGGTCACGGCCGACCGATCGCCGCCCGACTCGCGGATGACCGGCGCCGACTCGCCGGTGATGGCCGACTCGTCCACCGACGCCACGCCTTCGACGATTTCGCCGTCGGCGGGGATGAACTCGCCGGCCTTCACGAGCACGAGGTCGTCCTTGCGCAGCTGCGCGGCCGGGACCGTCTCCGTGCGGCCGTCCGGCAGGAGCAGGGCGGCCACGGTTTCCGTCCGCGTCTTCCGCAGCGTGTCGGCCTGGGCCTTGCCCCGTCCCTCGGCCATCGCCTCGGCGAAGTTCGCGAACAGCACGGTCAGCCACAGCCAGCCCGTGATCTGGATCTCGAAGCCGAGGCCGGGCCGGCCCACGGCGGCGTCGCGCACCAGCGCCAGCGTGGTCAGCAGGCTGCCGATCTCGACCACGAACATCACCGGGTTATGCGCCATCGTCCGCGGATGCAGCTTGCGCAACGCCTCGCGCGCGGCCGCGCCGAGGATGTGCGGGTCCCAGATCGAGCGGCTCTGCACGTGGTGGGCCATCAGAACACCTGACCTTTCAGCATGAGGAGGTGCTCGACCACCGGTCCGAGGCTGAGCGCCGGGAAGAAGGTGAGCGCGCCGACGATGACGACGACGCCGACGAGGAGCGTGGCGAAGAGCGGCGTGGTGACGGGGAAGGTGCCCGACGAAGGGGGCACCCGCTTCTTGCGGCCGAGACTGCCGGCGATGGCGAGCATCGGGACGATCATGAGGAACCGGCCGACGAGCGTCGCCAGGCCGATGGACAGGTCGTACCAGGGGGTGTTCGCGTTCAGCCCGGCGAAGGCCGAGCCGTTGTTGCCCGTGCCGGAGGAGAAGGCGTAGAGGATCTCCGACAGCCCGTGCGGACCCGCGTTGCCGAGACTCGACGTGCCGAACGGGAAGAGGACCGAGACGGCGGCGAGGGTCAGGATGACGAGCGGGAAGATCAGCACGTAGAGCATCGCCATCTTCACGTCGTAGGCCTCGATCTTCTTGCCGAGGTACTCGGGCGTCCGGCCCACCATCAGCCCGGCGATGAACACCGCGAGGACGATGAACACGAGCATGCCGTACATCCCCGCGCCGACGCCGCCGAAGATCACCTCGCCGAGCATGATGTTGACGAGCGGCACCAGTCCGCCGATCGGCGTGTAGGAGTCGTGCAGGCTGTTGACGGCGCCGCAACTGGCGTCGGTCGTCACCGTTGCGAAGAGCGCCGAGTCGGCGATGCCGAACCGGACCTCCTTGCCCTCCATGTTGCCGCCGGGGCAGAGCGCCGTCACGTGCTGGTCGGCGCCGGCCGCCGTCAGCAGCGGGTTGCCCTGCGCCTCGGCCCAGTACGCGGTCGTCACGCCGGCGAGGAAGAGGAAGGCCATGGCGGCCCAGACCGCCCAGCCGTGGCCGCGCGATCCGGTCATGTCGCCGAGCGTCCAGGTGAGGCCGGAGGCCAGCGCGAAGATCGCGAGCATCTCCAGGTAGTTGCTGAGCGGCGTCGGGTTCTCGAACGGGTGCGCGCTGTTCGCGTTGAAGAAGCCGCCGCCGTTGGTGCCGAGCTCCTTGATCGCTTCCTGCGACGCCACCGGGCCCTGCGCGATCACCTGGCTCCTGACGACCTGCGTCTGCGTCGTGCCGGCCTGCCCGGTCGTGGTCACCGTCTGCGGATCGACCAGCGTCGCCGTGTCGTACGGCCGCAGGTTCTGCACGACCCCCTGGGAGACGAGGACCAGCGAGAAGACGAGACAGAGCGGCAGCAGGACCCAGAGCAGGCAGCGCACCAGATCGACCCAGAAGTTGCCGAGCGCGTCCTTCTCCTTCTGCGCGATGCCGCGGATGAAGGCGATCGCCAGCACGATGCCAACCGCCGCGGAGGCGAAGTTGTGATAGGCCAGACCGGCCATCTGCGTCAGATAGCTCATCGTCGTCTCGCCGGCGTAGGCCTGCCAGTTCGTGTTCGTGGTGAACGACGCGGCCGTGTTGAACGCGAGCTCCGGCGGCACGCCCGGCAGGTGCTGCGGGTTCCACGGCAGCCAGTACTGCAGCCGCTCGATCGCGTACAGCAGGAGCATCGAGACCACGCTGAACAGGAGCATGGCCATCGCGTACTCCGTCCAGCGCATCTCGTGCGCCTCGTCCACGCCGGTCGAGCGGTAGATCAGCCGCTCGACCGGACGCAGGACCGGGTCGAGCCAGGTCCGCTCGCGGTTGAAGACCCGCGTCATGAACCGCCCGGTCAACGGGGTGATCGCGGCGATCAGCGCGAGGTAGAGGGCGATCTGGAGCCAGCCATTCGCGGTCATGTCAGAACTTCTCCGGCTTGAGCAGCGCGTACACGAGATACACGAGCACCAGCGCCGACGCCAGCAGGCTGATCGCGGAATCGAGACTCATCGCGCACCTCACAGCCGGTCGCAGGCCGCGACGTAGAGGCCCGCCACGACGAAGAAGACCACGCCGATGAGGATCATCAGGAAGTCCATGGCCTACCAGCTCCCTTCCTTGTTGCCGAACCACCAGACCATCCCGAGGGTGAGGGTGTTCTGCCCCTGGTCGAGCGCACCGGCCGTTCCGCTCGGGAAGAACGGTCGATTCGACCAGTCGCGCCGCCACTCGACCCGCACGAGATAGCCAGGCCCCGGGAGCCAGCTGAACGTGCCGGTCACCTCGCGCAGGTGCTGCGCGAGGCCGCTGAAGAGGCCGTTCCGATCGTTCATGTCCTCCGCGCGCGCGGCGAGCTGCACGTCGGCCGTCGGCCGGTACTGGACGTACGCTGCGCCGCCGGTGAGCACCGGCGACGCGCCCAGCGGCTCGCGGATGGTGTAGTAGTCGCCCTCGACGG
The DNA here is from genome assembly GCA_028876655.1 of Acidobacteriota bacterium. Classification (GTDB taxonomy): domain Bacteria; phylum Acidobacteriota; class Vicinamibacteria; order Vicinamibacterales; family CAVVIG01; genus JAGWRA01. The sequence goes on from JAGWRA010000093.1 coordinate 37,471, forward strand.
CCAGCGTCAGCCGCGACGTCGCGCTCCAGGTCGCGTAGGTATCGAAGATGTGGGTGCGTCCCCGATCGGGAGTGGCGATCGGCGTGGTGGACAGCCCCGGCTGCGTCGGCAGCGACGGCAGTCCCGGGTTCAGCAGCGGCACGAGGTCGCGGCCTTCCTGGCCCGTGTAGTAGTTCACGCTCCAGCCGACCGACTTCACCGGTGTGAGGGTGACGATGGCCGCCTGCGACTTGAAGCCGTTGAAGTCCTCGGTCTGGTTCGCGCCGTTGACGAGCCAGTACGTGAGCGTGAGCCGATCGTTCACGGGGTACGTCGTCCGGAACCCCATGTGGTAGAAGGGCAGGAAGTTGAAGAAGAAGGACCGCGAGTAGTTCATCTGGTCCTTCGTGTAGTTCCCTTCGATGCCGAGCGCGCTCGCGAACTTGCCGAAGTCGACCTGGAGGCCGTGGCCGAGCGGGAAGACGTACGACCCATACGCCTGGAAGAGCGGGCGGTACACCTGCGGGCGCGGCTCGTTGGCGGCGCTCCCCTGCAGCGTGTCCGTCGCCTGGCCGTACATGAGGTCGACGCGCAGGCCGGCGCGATGCCCGTGCGCCGGATCGGGCGCGTGGTCGATGATCAGGCCGACCTGATTCAGACTGAAGCTGTTGCTCGTGACGTCGTAGGCCCGCAGCAGGTTCACCCGGCCGACCGGATCGTTGGCGTTGTACTCGTAGTACCCGTCGAGATCGACGCCGAACGTCGTGCCCGCGAGGAACGCGTCGACGCCTGACGCGGGGGCCGGGTCGCTGGCGGGCTGCGGCGCGGCGTCCTGTGCGACCGCGGTGGAGGCCTGTCCGGGTGCCTGCGCGCGCGCGGCGGATGGTGCGGCGGCGCCGCCCGCGACGAGCGGGGCGATCACGATCAGTCGGACGAGTGCCTCACGCATGATGCCGCTCTCCTGAACCCCTCGAGTTCAGGATAGGCAGCAACGCCTAAGGGTGGACGAAAGCCTCCCTAAAAAAGCGCTTAAGAGGCGGGTTCGTCGGCCACGAAGCGGTAGCCGACCCAGGGTTCGCTGATGATGTGGCGGGGGTGGGCGGGGTCGGGCTCGATCTTGCGCCGGAGCTGGCCGACCAGCACCCACAGGTGCTCGGGCTGGTCGACGGCGTTGGCGCCCCAGATCGCCTTCAGGATGGCGTGGCGCGTGAGGACGCGATCGGGGTGGGTCGCGAAGAAGGCGAGCAGCTCGAATTCCTTCGGCGTGAGACGGATCTCCTGATCGCCCCGCAGCACGCGGTGGCGATCGAAGTCGATGGTCAGGCCGCCCCGCCGGATCTGTCCGGACGACCCGACCGGTTCCTGCCTGATCCGGCGCAGCGCCACGCGGACGCGCGCCAGCAGTTCCTCGGGGCTGAACGGTTTGGTGACGTAGTCGTCGGCGCCGTTGTCGAGCGCCAGCACCTTGTCGGTCTCCTGGCCGCGCGCCGACAGCACGATGATGGGCGCCGGCGACGAGACCCGGATCCGCCGGCACAGCTCCGTTCCTTCGATGTCGGGCAGGCCGAGATCGAGGATGACGACGTGCGGCCCCTCCGTGGCGAGCGCGGCGAGCGCCTCGGCGCCGTTGCCCGCGATCGTCACCTCGTAGCCGCGCGAACGCAGCAGCGGGCCGAGCGTCCGCTGCAGCGCCGGCTCGTCGTCCACGACCAGCACCCGGGCCGGTTCGGTGCTCATGACTCGATCGCCTGCAGGGAGGCTCGGGCCGCGGCCGGAACGACGATGGTGAAGCGTGCCCCGCCGTCGGCGCAGTTCGCGGCCCAGATCCGGCCGTTCTCCACCGCGAGGATCCGGCGGGCGATCGTCAGGCCGAGCCCCGTGCCGGTCGCGTGCGCCTGGCTGCCGCTGCCGCGGTAGAAGCCGTCGAACAGGTGCGGCAGGTCGGCCGGCGCGACGCCCGGGCCGTGATCCCGCACGTCAATCTGCAGCCCCTCGCCGACGATCGCGGCCGAGACCTCGATGGGCGTGCCGGCCGGCGAATAGCAGGCGGCGTTCTCGAGGAGGTGACTGAGGGCCGTCGCCGTGAGCCGCGGATCGACGTCGACCAGCCCGTCGCTGACCGTGACCTGCACCGTGCGGCCGGCGAGCAGCGACTCGGCCTGTGCCTGCGCCGCCTCGACGATCTGGCCGGGCGCCACCCACTCGCGCGCCGGGTTCACGCTGCCGGCGTCCAGCCGCGCCATGTCGAGGATGTTCTGGAACAGCCGCTCGAGGCGGCGGGTCTCGGTCAGCACGATGCCCGCCTGATCGTCCCGCTCGGCGCTGCCCAGGCCGGGTGCCTGCAGGTTCGCGGCGGCGACGCGGATGGCCGTGAGCGGCGTCCGCAGGTCGTGCGCGAACGAAGCGAGCAGCGCCGACTTCAAATCCGCGGTCCGGCGCGAGAGCTCGGCGGCCTTGCGCTCCTCCAGGAACTGCGTCCGCTCGAGGGCGATCGCCACCAGCCCCCCGATGGCGTCGATCGTCCCCGGCTCGAGGGGCCGGCTGCCGGCGGCGAGCACGCCCACCGCCCGCGTCCCCAGCCGCAGCGGCACCAGCACGAGCGGCCCGCGCGGCGTGTCGACCCGGCGATGCCCGCCGTAGGTCCGCTGGCGGGCGTCGAACTCCAGTGTCCGCTCGGCGTCCTGGTAGACGGCGGTCAGCAGCGCCGGATCGATCGAGGCGGCCGTGGGCGGGGTCGCATAGGTGATCCACTCCGGGCCGGATGGCAGGCAGATCGCGACCTCGTCGAGCGAGAAGCGGCGCGCGACGAAGCCGGCGATCGTCCGCATGGCATCGCGTGCATCGCCGGCGAGCAGCACGTCGCGGCTCAGGTCGAACAGCCGCGCGAGCTCGTCGCGCCGCGCCAGCGCCTCGGAGGCCCGGGCCCGGGCGGCCGACGACAGGTTGCTGGCGACGAGGCTCACGGCGAGGAAGGCGAAGAGCGCGATCCAGTTCTGCGGGTCGGCAATCGTGAAGGTCCGGACGGGCGGGAGGAAGAAGAAGTTCACCAGCAGCATGGCCGCGAACGACGCGATGACGGCCGTCCGCAGCCGGCCGCGCGCGGCGGTCACCAGGACGACCAGCAGGAACGCCAGGGCGACGGTCGTGCTGTTGGAGACGTGGAGCAGGCCGGCGAGCAGGCCGGTCAGGGCGAGCAGGGCGGCCAGGGCGATCGCCAGTTCCTGCACGTCGGCCGGCCAGCGGCGGGCGCTCATACGTGACAGTCTACACGGTCCCTCCGCGGGCGGGATTCCGGGCCGGGCCCGCACGTGGAAATCGCCGCGCCGCCGGGCGGCTTGAAACGGCGGTGCACGAGCCACTACGATGAGGCGCCTTGTCGCGTCTCTTCACGATCCTCCGCGCGGTGTTCCAACCGGAGCCTCCCCCCGAGGCCCGCCAGTCGGGCGACACGGCCGGCCTGCTGGCGACGCTGTTCGTCCTGATGGTGCTGGTGACGCTCGCCTCGATCCGGTACGGGGCGATCGACTTCACCGCGCGCGAGATGTGGGCGGCGATCGCCTCGCTCGCCGGCGCGCACGGGCCGCTGACGCTGAACGAGCGGATCTTCCTCGAGCTGCGCGTGCCACGTGCGCTGCTGTGCCTGGCGGTGGGGGCCGCGCTGGGCGTCGGCGGCGCGCTGATGCAGGCGCTCTTCCGCAACCCGATCGTCGAGCCGGGTCTCGTGGGGACGTCGAGCGGCGCCGCGCTCGGGGCCTCGGTCTACTTCGTGCTCGGCGGCCTCCTGCACGTCGCGAGCAGCGTCTGGGGACTGCCGGTCGCCGCCTGCCTGGGCGGCGTCGTCGCCACCTACCTCGTCTTCGCGCTCGCGCAGTCGAACGCCGACGGCCGGAGCTCGATCGTCCTGCTGCTGCTCACCGGCCTGGCGGTGAACGCGCTGTGCCTGTCCGGCATCGGCTTCCTCTCCTACATCGCCCGCGACCCGCAGGCGCGCTCCATCGTCTTCTGGAACCTGGGGACGATGGCCGGCGCGAACTGGCAGTCGCTCGGGATCGTCGGCGCGACCACCGTGGGGTGCGTCGTCTGGGCGCTCGCGTACGCGAAACCGCTGAACGCCCTCATGATCGGCGAGGAAGAGGCCATCTATCTCGGCGTCAACGTGAACCGGCTGAAGTGGGCCGTGCTGACGATCAACGTGATCATGGTGGCCGTCGCCACCGCCTTCACCGGCGTCATCAGCTTCGTCGGCCTGATCGTGCCGCACATCCTCCGGATCCTGCGCGGCGCCGACAACCGCTATCTCATCATCGGCAGCGCCCTGCTCGGCGCGATCCTGCTGAGCCTGGCCGATCTCGTCGCGCGGATGGCGCTGCGGCCGGCCGAACTGCCGATCGGCATCGTCACCTCGGTGGTGGGCGTGCCGGTGTTCCTGTCGCTGCTCCGCAACCGGCAGTACCTCTTCTAGGGCCGAGGCCATGCTCCAGGCGCGCGAGATCGTCTACCGGGTCGGCCAGCGGGAGCTCCTGCACGGCGTGTCGGCGTCGTTCGAGGCCGGCCGCCTCCACCTCATCGTCGGGCCGAATGGCGCCGGCAAGTCGACCTTCGTGAAGGTGCTGTCGCGGCTGCTGCGGCCGCAGGCGGGCGAGGTCCGCTACGGCGACCTCGACGCGGGCACGCAGGACGAGCGGACGCTGGCCCGGCAGCGCGCCGTGCTGTCACAGGCACTCGAGCTGGCCTTTCCGCTCCCCGTGCGCGATCTCGTGATGATGGGGCGCTATCCGCACTTCCGCGGCCGCCCCGGACGGGCCGACGAGGAGATCTGCGACGAAGTGATGGCGTACTTCGACGTGCAGGACATGCGCGATCGGAGCTACGTGACGCTCAGCGGCGGCGAGAAGCAGCGCGTGAACTTCGCGCGGGTCCTGGCGCAGGTCTGGCGGCCGCTGCCCGGCGCCTGCCGGTACCTCTTCCTGGACGAGCCGCTGACGTTCCTCGACATCCGCCACCAGATCGACTTCATGAAGAAGGTGCGCGCCTTCGTCGAGCACCACGACGTCGTCGCCGTCGGTGTCGTGCACGACCTGAACCTCGCCGCCCGCTTCGGCGACCGGCTGCTGATGATCGACGACGGCCGCATCGTCGCCTTCGGCTCGAAGGAGGACGTGCTGACGCCGGCGCACATCCGCTCGACGTTCCACGTCGATCCGGTCGTCGTCCGCGAGCCCGGCACCGACGCCTTCCACCTGATCTTCCATTGAGTCCGGGCTCCGGCGCGCCGGCCCTTGCGTTTTCCAGCGGCGGCCACCCACAATCGACGACAGCGCGGCCGCGCCCGTGCGGGCGAGACGGCGGCCGTCAGGAGGCACGAGGCTGATGGACATGCGCAGACGGATGAGCCGCCTGGTGACCGGGCTGGCGCTGGTGACCCTGGTGGCCGTGGCGGGCGGCGCCTGCAAGGCGCGCGATCAACTGACCGTCCGGAGCTATGCGATGCAGGGGAAGGTGCTGGCGGTCGACGTCCAGGGGAAGCAGGCCACCATCCAGCACGGGGACATCCCGGGCTTCATGGGCGCCATGACGATGGCCTATCCGATCAAGGACGACGAGGCGCTGGCGAGGCTGAAGAAGGGCGACGAGATCAAGGCGGTCGTGGTCGTCGACGATACGAAGGGGCTCTGGCTCGAGCACATCCAGATCCTGCCGCCGGCCCCGTCTGCGGCGCCGGCGAAGTAGCCCGCCGGAAGCGGCCGGCCGCCGCAACGGCCGGCGGCTCCCGTCGAGCCGGATCTCAGGCCCGGCCGCCGTGCGCCAGGTGCGGCGCGTGCGCCTCGATGAGGTGGCGGACGAACCAGTCGCGCGCGAGGCCGGCGACCACATCGAGCGCCCCCGGTTCCTCGAACAGGTGGGTCGCCCCGGGCACGATGCGCAGCTGCCCGAGCGGGCCGAGTTGCTCGAGCGCGGCCTCGTTCAGCGCAATCACCTCGACATCGCGTTCGCCGACGATGAGCAGCGTCGGCGCCCGGACGCCCCCGAGCGCGGGGCCGGCCAGATCCGGCCGCCCGCCGCGCGAGACGACGGCCGCCA
>JAGWRA010000094.1 GCA_028876655.1 Acidobacteriota bacterium
CCGGACCTGCGGCGCCGCGCGTGACGGCCTCGCCGGCGGCGCGCCGGCTGGCCCGTGAACGCGGCATCGAGCTCACCGCAGTCCCCGGCACGGGACCCGACGGGGCAGTCACGAGGGACGACGTGGCGCGCGCGGCCGCCACCCGGCCCGGAGCCGGCGCACCGGCGGCCGCCCCGCCCGATCGGCAGGCAGCGATGCGCCGGGCGATTGCCGCCGCCATGGCTCGTTCCAAGCGTGAGATCCCGCACTACTACCTGGCGACGGCCATCGACATGACTGCGGCGAGCCGGTGGCTGGCGGCCGAGAACGAGCGGCGCGCCGTCCCCGATCGCCTGCTGATGGCGGTGCTGCTCCTGAAAGGGGTCGCGCTGGCGCTGCGGGAGATCCCGGAGCTGAACGGCTTCTGGCAGGACGGGGCGTTCGTGCCGGGCCGGGGCATCCACGTCGGCACGGCGATCTCGCTGCGGGGCGGCGGCCTCGTGGCACCGGCGCTGCACGACGCCGATGCGAAGACGCCCGACGTGCTGATGCGCGAACTGCGCGACCTCGTCCAGCGGGCGCGCAGCGGGACGCTCCGCAGCTCGGAGCTGAGCGACGCCACCATCACCGTGTCGAACCTCGGCGAGCAGGGTGTCGACGAGGCGTTCGGCATCATCTATCCGCCGCAGGTGGCCCTGGTGGGATTCGGCCGGATCGTCGACCGCCCGTGGGCGGCCGGCGGCTCGCTGGCGGTGCGGCCCGGCCTCACCGCCTCGCTGTCGGGCGATCACCGCGCCACCGACGGCCACCGCGGTGGCCTCTTCCTGGCCACCCTCGATCGCCTGCTGCAGGCGCCGGAGCGCTTATGACCCGGGACGATCTCCGATCGGCCGTCATCGATGCACTGTTGAGCGTGGCGCCGGAGGCGGATCCGGCGCGGCTGAAGCCGGACGTGTCGCTGCGCGACCAGCTCGATCTCGACTCGATGGACCTGCTGAACTTCATCATCGCGCTCCACCGCGCCCTGCAGGTGGACATCCCCGAGGCCGACTACCGGCGGCTGATGGCGCTCGACGGGTGCGTGACGTACCTCGAGGAGAAACTCGGCTCGACGCCAGCCGGCGGGGGGCGGTAGTCCGGGATCGAACGCGAGGGTTGGTCCCGCGCGGGGAGGCAGGACGGGTCAGGAGGCGGCGTCGACGTGCCACGGCGCCAGCGGCGTCAGGTGCGGCGCATGCGACACCAGGTCCTCGACCGTCCGCAGGTGACCCGAGCTCTGGCGGATCAGGTCGTGGTAGATCTTCATGAACTGGCGGCGGGCCTTGCCGATCTCTTCCTTCTTCAGGGGCGAGTCGGGCCGGTACGTGCGGCGCATGTCGACCGCTTCCCACAGCCAGCCCAGCGCCGACACGGCGTCGGTGGCCTGCCCCGTGTACCGGGCGGCGAACGTGTCGTGGGCCGTTCGCAGCCGCTCGAACAGCACGCCGGCGAGCCGGTCGGCGGTCACGCTCTGCGCCTCGGCGGCTTCGTGGAATGCGCCCCAGTAGTCGTAGAGGAACTGGCCGAGCAGTTCGCGGAATTCCAGATCGCCCACGGCCCACCTCCCGTTCGCGCATCCTCGTTGCAAGAACCGGGGCAGGCCCGGGCGACCCGCCGGAACCGGGGGCGAGCCGCTGCGTGGGGCAGATCCGGCACCGCGGGCGGCTGGGCCGGAATGTCCAGCGGCGGCGCCGGATGTTTCGCGCGCCCGGCCGTGATATTTTCCACGTCATCCCGTGCCGGCGGGCGAATCGGACCGGGCGAACGGAGCCGCGGTGTGACAGGCAACGGACGGCGTGACGCCGGGACGGCAGGGCGGCAGGTCCTGGCGCTCACCGGGGATCTGCTCGCCGAACTGCGGCAGACGGGCGGCCGCGTGCCGGTCGCACTCGACGAACGCCTGGAACAGGACCTCGGCATCGGCAGCCTCGAACGGGTGGAGCTGCTGCAGCGGATCGAGCGGGCGTTCGGCGTGCGGCTCTCCGATGACACGATGGCCGGCGCGCTGACGCCGGCCGATCTCGTGCAGGCGATCCTCGCGGCGGGACCGGTGATCGACGAGCCGCCGCCCGCCGCTCCGGATCGGGCGGCCCCGGTCGCCGCGGTGCCGGTGTCGGCCGCCACGCTGGTCGAGGTGCTGCGCTGGCATGCCGGGACGGCGCCCGATCGCATCCACGTCCACCTGCGCGACGACAGCGGTCACGAGACCCCGATCACGTACGGCGCCTTGTGGCAGGGGGCGTCGGCCGTGGCGGCCGATCTGCGCGGTCGGTCGCTCGGGCGCGGCGAGACCGTGGCGCTGATGCTGCGGACCGAGCGCGCCTTCTTCGAGACCTTCTTCGGCGTCCTGCTGGCCGGCGGTGTGCCGGTCCCCCTGTACCCGCCGTTTCGCGCCGACCGCATCGAGGAATACATCCGCCGGCAGGTCGGCATCCTGCGCAACGCCGACGCGCGCCTGCTCGTCACCTTCGGCGAAGCCGGGCGGGTCGGTTCGCTGCTGAAGGGACAGGTGCCCGCGCTGCAGGAGGTGCTGGACGCCGCGACGCTGGCGCGGCATCGCACCGCCGGCATCGGCGTGACGCCAGGGGGCGCCGACCTCGCGCTGATCCAGTACACCTCGGGCAGCACCGGGGATCCCAAAGGGGTCGCCCTGTCGCACGCGAACCTGCTCGCCAACATCCGCAGCATCGGCGAGGCGCTGGCCATCGGGCCCGGCGACGCCGGCGTCAGCTGGCTGCCGCTCTATCACGACATGGGGCTGATCGGGTCGTGGCTCGGCGCGCTCTACTTCGGCGTGCCGATCGCCATCCTCTCGCCGCTCGCGTTCCTGACGCGTCCGGTCCGATGGCTGCGCGCCATTCACGCGCACCGCGCCACGATCTCGGCAGCGCCGAACTTCGCCTTCGATCTCTGCGCGCGCCGGATCCCGGACGAGGACCTGCAGGGGCTCGATCTGAGCTGCTGGCGCCTGGCGCTGAACGGATCGGAGGCGGTGAGCGCCGAGACGCTCGAGCGGTTCACCGCCCGGTTCGCGCCCTACGGCTTCCGGTCCGACGCGCTCTGCCCGGTCTACGGCCTGGCGGAATCGTCGGTCGGCCTCACGGCGACGCCGCCGGGGCGCGGCCCGCGGGTGGATCTCGTCGCCCGTCCATGGCTGCAGCAGGGGATCGCACGGCCGGCGGCGGCCGGCGATCGGGCGCCGGCGCGGATCGTCTCGTGCGGTCGCCCGCTGCCCGGCCACGCCGTGCGGGTGGTCGATGCCGAGGGCCACCGGGTGGCCGAGCGGACCGAGGGACACGTGCAGTTCCAGGGACCGTCGGTGATGGCCGGGTACTACCGGAACGCCGCGGCCACCGACGCGATCCGCCATGACGGCTGGACCGACTCGGGGGACCTCGGCTACGAAGCCGACGGCGAGCTGTTCATCACGGGCCGCGAGAAGGACGTCATCATCCAGGCCGGACGCAACGTGTATCCGGCCGAGATCGAGGAGATCGTCGCGACCGTGCCGGGCATCCGCGCGGGCTGCGTGGCGGCCTTCGGCGTCGCCGATGCCGCGCGCGGCACCGAGCGGCTCGTCGTCGTGGCCGAGACGCGCGAGCAGGACCCGGCGGCCCGCGATCGGCTGCAGGCCGGCGTGCGCGACGCCGTCGTGAGCGCCCTCGGTGTGACGCCGGACCTGGTGGCGCTCGCGGCGCCGGGGAGCGTGCTGAAGACCTCGAGCGGCAAGATCCGCCGGCGGGCGACGCGCGATGCGTACGTCGCCGGCCGGCTCGCCCGGCCCGCCGCCTCTGCCGGTGCCCAGTGGCTGCGCCTGGCCCTGGCCGACCTGCGCGGCCGCGCCGCGCGCCTGGCCGCGACGATCGGCTCGGTCGCGTACACCGCCTGGGTCCTGCTGCTGCTCGGCGCGACCCTGCCCGTGCTCTGGATTGTGCTGCGCCTGCGTCCCGCCGGCCGCGCGGCCGACCGCGCGGCCCGGGGCTGGGCCCGTACGCTCCTCCGGGCCGCCGGCTGCCGCGTGCGCGTGCGCGGAGCCGGGCACCTGCGCGCGGGTGGGCCGGTGATCCTCGCCGCCAATCATGCCAGCTACATCGACCCGATCGTGCTCATGGCCGCGCTGCCCGTCGAGTTCCGCTTCGCGGCCAAGCAGGCCTTGACGGCCTATCCGATGATCGGCCTCGTCATCCGGCGCTGCGGCTACCTGACGATCGACAAGGCCGATCTGGCGGGCCGCCTCGCCGGAGCCGACCGCCTCGTGCGGACGACCGGCGACGGCCTGCCGCTGCTCGTCTTCCCGGAGGGGACGTTCGTCCGCGCCCCAGGCGTGCTGCCGTTCCGGCTGGGCGCCTTCCGCGCGGCCGCCGAAGCGGGCCTGCCGGTCGTGCCGGTAGCGATTGCCGGGACCCGGCACATCCTGCCCGACGGCACGTGGCGCCTGCGGCGCGGCCGCATCGACATCGAGATCGGTGCGCCCATCCGTCCCCAAGGCGCCGCGTGGACGGACGTCGTCCGGCTGCGCGACCGGACGCGGCAGCAGATTGCAGAGGCGGTGGGTGAGCAGCCGGTCAGCGGGACCTGACCGAGACGTGGTCCGGAACATGCACTGCGGATGAACGCGGATGGTCACCGTGTCGAAATGACCTGGTCTCCACTGGAGCGCGGACCGGACACGGTCGACCCGAATCCGGAGGTGGCCGATGCGACTCCCGCCTGCCGTCACCCTCGCGCTGCTGCTGTCGGCCGTTCCGCGCGTCACCTCCACGGCTGCACCGGGGCCTCCGGCCGAGGCCCGGCCGGTGCCCGCGTCCGCGGTGGTCGTTCATCACTATGAAATGAACGGGCAGATCCGCCCGCTGCTGTTCTTCTGGATCGGCCGCGACGATGTCGGTGGGGCGACGATCACCTGGCACCGCGGACAGGGCACCGCCGGATATTCGCTGCTGATCGGGTCGGACCCGGCGCGCGCGCCGCGCGGGATCAACCGCTGGGGCTATATCGACGAAGAGATCCGCGGCTCGGTGACGAATCTGCTCGGCGTGATGACGGCGTCGAACGAGCAATCGCTCGAGGAAGCCGAGGCGAGCGTCGATCGGCACGCGGATGGCACGCACGCCTTCCGCGTGATCCGCGCCTCGATCGACGGCCGCCAGTCACGCTCGGCGGTGACGACGCTGGACACGCGGCAGGACTACAGCTTCCATCAGCTCGGCGCCGTCCTCGACCGGATCCCGCCCGAGACCGCCGGCGACATCCGGATGGTCACGGTACCGGACGGCATCGAACCGGGCTTCCTCAGCGCCGTCGCCAGCCTCATTCATGCCACGGTGGTGGAGGGGCCGTCGGGCGGCGCCCGTCCCGCATCGGCGCGGTACGTGTATCACGGCCGACTGTACGATCTCCGGGTCGCCCGCGTCCGCCCGGTGGCGGCGCTGACCGTCAACGGCACGACGTACCGGCAGCTGCTCCGCGCGGAGTTCGAGAATCGCAACGCCGCCACCGGCAGCGTGACGCACTTCTCGCTGACGTACGGCACCGAAGGGGACCTGCGTGAGATTCCCGTCACCATCTCCTATCAGCCCCGCTGGTGGCTCCGGATCGAGTTGACGCTCGCCGACGGCGGCGCGCAGGCCGCTGCCGGCCCGTAGCGCGCCGCCTGCGGCCGCCCTAGCTCACCGTGAACGGCACCGACGCGACCGTGTGGTCCCACATGAAGGTCAGCTTGCCGCCGTCGGCCGTCATGTCGGTGAACGCCCAGGTCAGCTCGTCCATCGAGAACGGCAGCGTGCCGAGCGTCATCGGCGCCCGGACGACGTCGTGCGCCGGCGTATAGCCGAAGGCACCCCACAGCGCCTCCTTGTTCGACGGGTCGTAGCGCGTCTGCACCGGCCAGGTCGAGACGATCAGCGTCCAGTGATCCGGCTTCAGGTCGATGAACAGGTCGTAGACGCCCGGCTCGAGCCGCTTGCCGTTGATGACGATCGGCGCCTCGGTGTGCAGCTGCGTCGTCACGTTCGCGCCGGCGCGCCAGACCGGCGCCCCGAGCAGCAGCGTCTTGCCGTAGTCGGCGCCGCGGCCCCAGAGTTCGCGGCCGCGCTTGATCGGACGGCTGTAGGTGACGTCGATCCACTTGCCGCCCTGGTACACGGGCTCGTCCGAGCCCGGCGGCGTCGTGTAGTGGCCGCCCACCTGGGTCGAGGCCGTTCCCGGCGGGCTGGCGGGACGGCGGCCCTGGGCGAGCACGAACGCCCCGAGGGCGACGGTCATGGCGGCAGTGGCAATCAGTCGGCGGGTCATGAGGATCCTCCTGGGAATCTGACAACCGAAGATGTCGTCGGCTGTGCGCCGCGCCGACCGATCCATAATAGCGCCGGCCCGTGAAATCTCTCCTCATCGGCATCGGCGGCGGCAGCGGGTCGGGCAAGACGACGATCGCGCGCGCCCTGGTGTCGGCCGTGCCCGGCCGGGCGATCACGCTGATCCAGCACGACGCCTACTATCGCGACCTGTCACACCTGCCCCGCGACGCGCGCGGCGTCCTGAACTTCGATCATCCGGACGCGTACGACACGGCCCTGCTGATCGAGCACCTGTCGGCCCTCCGGAACGGCCGTACGGCCGAGGCTCCCGTCTACGACTTCACCACGCACACCCGCCTCGCGCGGACGCGGCGGCTCGAGCCGACCGAAGCGGTGGTCGTCGAGGGGATCCTGACGCTGGCCGACGCGCGGTTGCGCGCGCTGTTCGATGTGAAGGTGTTCGTGGAAGCCGATCCCGACGTGCGGCTGCTGCGGAGGCTCGCCCGCGACATGGCCGAGCGCGGGCGGACGGTCGAGTCGGTGCGCGAGCAGTACCTCGCGACCGTCCGGCCGATGCACCTCGCCCACGTCGAGCCGTCCAGGCAGTGGGCCGACCTGGTCGTTTCGGGGGAGGGTGACCTGCAGGCCGTGGTCGGACGTCTGGTGGATCGCCTGCAGGAGGCGCCGGGGCCCGCGGATCCGCGGTGACCGGCCGAGCGCCGCTCAGAGGCCCGGGGGAGACGCCGGCGCCGAGAAATCCACGTTCAGGCTGACCGGCTGCACGGTGACGGTCACGACGAACTGCCGCTGCTGGCCGCTCGCACTCCGCACCATCACGTTGTGCGTCCCGAGCGGTACCGCCTGATTCTGGAGCGGCGTCTGCCCGACCGGGGTCCCGTCGATCCAGACCTGCGCCGGTTCGCTCGCGGTCACCGACAGGCTTGACGGGGCCGGCAGCAGCGAGATGGTCGCCTGGCCGCCGGGCTGCACGTCCACCGTCTCGGTATCCTCGAAGCCGAGCCGCTGGTTCTCGAACCGCAGTTCGTGCCGTCCCGCGGGCAGCATCACCTGGCTCGTGTCGTCGAGCCGCAGCGCATGCCCGCCTTCCGACGCTGTGACCTCGAAGGGTGAGAAGACCTTCACCCAGCCGGCGAAGATGCTCTCGCTCACCGCGGTCGTCGTCCCCTGCGTCACGGTGACGGTGCGCTGAATCGTCCCCTGGCGGCTCTGCATCACCACCGTGTGCGTGCCGGCCACGACCCCGTCGATCGTCAGCGGGGTCACCCCCCGATCCTGCCCGTCGACGATCACGCGCGCACCGTCCGGCGTCGTCTCGACCCGCAGGGAGCCGGTCGGCTTCTGCGCCCAGTCGAGGCGCTGCTCGACGAGCCCGCCGCCAGGCACGACGAGCTGCATCGTGCGGGTGGCGTCGCGATCGCGGAACTCGATCGTGTGCGGGCCCGCGGCCAGCGTCGTCCGGAGCGGCGTGAGGCCGGCCGCCTGCCCGTCGACGAGGATCTGCGACCCCGGTGGCACCGACTCGAGCACCGCCGTGCCGACGCGGGCCTGCGCCGCGCGCGTCTGCCAGTAGTGGTAGCCCTTCACGGTTCCCGTGATCGCGGCCGCCAGCAGCGCGGCGGCGGCGAGCCCGCGCACGGCGAACGGCATGAGGGTGCGCGCCAGGTCGGCCGCCCGATCGCCGGCCGACGGGCCGCGCAGTGCGGCATCGTCGGCCTCCTCGGCTCCCAGCAACGTGCCCGGCCGCCCGCGCGGGAGGAACGTGGTTGCGACCGGCGGTGCCATGTCCGCGACGGCTGGCTCGGCAGGTGCCGTCTCGACGGGGGCCGCCGCGGCCTCCTGCCCGACCGGTTCAATTTCAACGGCCTCGACCGGAGGAGGCGCCTCTACCGCCGGGATCCCGCTGGCGGAATGAACGGGCGCGGGCGTCTCTGTGAAGGCTGTCGCCGCGGGTGGCGGCACCGGCGGTGCTGGCGGCGGCACAGCGGCCGGCGGCGGCGCCGGCGGGGCGGGCTCCGGCTCCCATGCGGCCTGTCGCGTGCGCGCCCAGGCGAGCGCCGCCCGCGCGGCCGCGAGCAGCTGTTCCCGGGACTCGGGCGGTGGTGTCTGATCGGCGGGCCGCATACAAGACTGAAAGTGTGGTTACAGAGCTGGGCCGCGTGCCGGCCGGATCCGCCGGTGAATCCAGCACGCGTCCCGGAACAGGTCCGTTCGGGAGCATATTCCGCGCCTCACCCGTGGCGTCCGGATTGCACTGCCCTGGCCGCCGGCTGCGACACAGGTACGGACCGCCATGACCACTTTCGCCTTCGCCCGCAAGGGTGCCGACGTGCAGGACGAGGAACACCGGGCCCGACTCGCCGAGGGAGCCCAGCGCGAGCTGGACGGGCTGCGCGCCGCTGTCGCGCAACGGCTGGCCGCGCTGGAGGCCGCGATGGCCGATCCCTCCGGCGCGGTGCCGCTCGAAACGCTCCTGCTCGACCTGGTGCGCACGGCGACCGACGAGGCGGAAGCGGCGACGCGGCGGGCGGTGCTCGAAGTGCAGCTCGAGCTGCAGGGGCAGCTGGTGGCGGCGCGGCTCGACGCCGAGCGGCTGCAGGCGGCGTTGGCCGCCGAACGGAACGCCGGCGCGGCCATGCAGCTCGAAGTGACCAACACCCGCCAGGCCGCCGACGAGGAACGGCAGCTCGCCGCCAAGGTGCGGCGCGAGCTGATGGCGAAGGACGCCCAGTTGGATCAGCACAAGCGGGCGCTGGGGACGGCGGACGCCGCATTGATCGAGGTCCGCGCCGCGCTCGCAGAGGAGCAGCGAGCGGCCCAGGCGCTGCGCGAGGCCAACGACCGGACGGCGGCGGCGCTGGGCGAGGAACATCGGGCCGTCGAGGCGCTGCGGGCCGCGCTGGCCGAGGCGCGCGCGGGAGTGGAGGCGGAACGGGCGGGTGCGCAGGCGGTCGAACGGCAGCGGGACGAACTGGAGCGGCGTCGGCTCGAGGCCGAGGCACGGGCCGGCGCGCACGCGCGCCGGATCGCCGAGCTGGAAGGACAGGCCGGCGATGCCGCCCGCGACCGCGAGGTGCTGTTGAAGCAGTTCGCCGCGGTCTCGGCCGACCGCGACGCGCTGGCGCGCCAGCTGGCCGCGACTGTCGGCGAGCGCGACGCGCTGTCGGGGACGGTCGCCGACCTCGAGGCCGAGCGGGCGGCGGCGGCCGCGCTGCGCCGCGAGCGCGACGATCTGGACGTCCGGCGCCGCGAGGCGTCCGCGCAGGCCGAGGCGGTCGGGGTGCTGGCCGCC
>JAGWRA010000095.1 GCA_028876655.1 Acidobacteriota bacterium
GAAGTCTTCCAACTTCGTCGGGAAGGCCGCGAAGGGCCCCGACCTCCTCACGCAGGCCACCAACCTCCTCACGCAGGGCGCCAACCTCCCCGCGCAGGCCGTCAACCTCCCCGCGCAGGCCGCCAACCTCCCCGCGCAGGCCGCCAACCTCCCCGCGCAGGCCGCCAACCTCCCCGCGAAGGTCGATTACCTCGCGCCGGACTTCGTCCACTGAGCCCTCGACCGAGGTCAGGCGCTGTTCGATCCCGTCGAGACGTCCGTTGGTGTCAGGCATGATTCCTCCGCCATCAGCACTCATGCGAACGCCGTGCCGGGACGGATCTCCTTTCGAACGCAGATATCACACCCGCTTCGTGGCAACTTCCGCGCGGTTCCCGGCCTCCAGGCGCTTCAGCTTCTGCATCTTCTGCCCCGGCGATGGCTTCAACGCCAGGGCCGAAGGCGGACCGCCGCAGACGCATGATCAGTGCCGACGACGATGCCATCGTCAGGGACGCGAGTCAATGGTGATTCTCAGCGCCCTGGACGTTGCACCTGGCACGGGGCAGGCACCACAATGGCCTCATGCCGACTCATCTCACGTCACGGTTCGAAGACGCGTTCCGCTACGCGGCGAACGTTCACGGGGGCCACGTCCGCAAGGGCGGCACGCCCTACATCGCACACCTGATGGGCGTGGCGTCGATGGTGCTCGAGGCGGGGGGGACCGAGGACGAGGCGATTGCCGCGCTGCTCCACGATGCCGCGGAGGACCAGGGCGGGCGGTCCCGCCTGGCCGACATCCACGCCCGCTTCGGCGAGGCCGTTGCCGCCATCGTCGAGGCCTGCACCGACTCCTGGGAGGCGCCGCGCGAGGCCTGGATGGAGCGCAAGCGCCGCTATGTCGCCCACGCGGCGCATCTCGCCCCCGCCGCCTTGCGCGTCTCCGCCGCCGACAAGGTCCACAACAGCTACGTGCTGCTCCGGGATCTCCGCGAGCACGGCGACCGGGTCTGGGCCCGCTACATCGCGACGCCGGACGACATCCTCTGGTACTACGAGTCGCTCGTCCGCGCCTTCCGCGAGGCCGGCGGCGGGCCGCTGGTCGACGAGCTCGACCGGATTGTGAAGGGGATCCAGCGGGAGATCGGGTACTGACGCGGACAGGCGCAACGAAGAACGTCGAACGGCGCTGACGCCTCGAACGCGCAACGCAGCCCGGCCGGACGTCCCCCGGTTCCGTTCTACGTGCCTCGTTTCGCGTTGTCCGGCGTCAGAAGATCCGCGCCACCGACTGCGTCGCCAGGTCGATCAGCTGCGTCGGCAGGATGCCGAGGTAGAAGACCACGATGGTCGCCAGGCCGAGGGCCGCGCCGGCCAGCCGCGGCACGATCGGCGCGCTGAGTGGCGCGCGGCCGGGCTCGGGCTCGGTCATGTACATCATCACGACGATGCGCAGGTAGAAGAAGACCGAGACGACGCTGGTCAGCACGCCGATGATGGCGAGCCCGTAGTAGCCGGACTGGATCGCCGCGGTGAAGATGAACCACTTGCCGATGAAGCCCGCCAGCGGCGGGAACCCGCCGAGCGACAGCAGGAAGACCGTCATCAGGGCGGCCAGCCCCGGCCGCACGTTCCACAACCCGGCCAGGTCGCGCAGCTCGTCGTTGGGCCGGTCCTTCGACTCGAGGAGGGCGAGCACGCCGAAGGCCCCCACGTTCGTGACGCCGTAGGCGAGCAGGTAGAACAACACGGCCGCGCGGCCGACGGCGTTGGCCGACACCATCCCGACCAGCAGGTAGCCGGCGTGCGCGATGCTCGAGTAGGCGAGCAGCCGCTTGACGTTGGTCTGCATCACGCCGACGACCGTCCCGAGGATCATCGTCGCCACGGCGAGCCCCCACAGCACCGGCACCCAGATCGCGCTGAGCGGGCCGAAGGCCGACATGAAGACGCGCACGAACGCGGCGAACGCGGCGGCCTTCACGCCGGTGGCCATGAAGCCGGTGACCACCGGGGGCGCCCCCTCGTAGGCGTCCGGCGCCCACATGTGGAACGGCACGGCCGAGACCTTGAACGCGAAGCCGACGGCCAGCAGGCCGACGGCGAAGGTCTCCATCGCGCCCGATCCGAACGTATGGCCGGCGATGAGCTGCCCCACCCGGTCGAGGTGCGTGCTGCCGGTCAGGGCGTAGGTCAGCGCGATGCCGTAGAGGAAGAACGCGCTGGAGAAGGCCCCGAGCAGGAAGTACTTGAACGACGCCTCGCTCGCCGCCCGCGAGTCGCGGCGGATGCCCGTCAGCACGTACACCGAGAGCGACAGCACCTCGAGCGCCAGGAAGATGACGAGCAGGTCGGTCGCCTGCGCCATCAGGATCATCCCGGCGATCGCGAACAGCGTGAGGGCGTAGTACTCGCCGGCGGGCAGCTGCTCCCGCTCGATCGTGGCCGGCGAGAAGGCGATCGTCAGCAGGCCGATGACGACGAGGACTCCGGTGACGAACAGGCCGAAGTCGTCGCCGGCGACGACGTTGAAGCTGACGTAGCCGTGCCCCCAGAGCAGCACCGTGGCGATGCCGGCCGCAACGAGCCCGATGAGGCCGAGCGGCGCGATCGGCATCCGTTCGCCGGGCGTCCGGAAGGCCTCGGCCACCATGGCGGCCAGGGCGGCCGCCGTGACGCACGCGAGAGGAACGATGGCGTTCATCGAAAACAGCATGTCGGGACTCAGCGCGCGGCAGGCGCACACGGCAGGCTGCGGACCGCCAGGGCCGCGCCGGTGGACGGAACGGGCGCCGGGGCGGGCCGATCGGCAGCCGCGCCGGCGCACGAGGGCCGGGAACCACGCACGTACACGACGGGCCGGACGCCCGCCGCGGCCGGCCCGCCCGTCAGGGTGGCGCCGGCGGGCCGGTGGTTGTCGACGCTGAACGACATCCCCTGCGAGATCCGCTGCAGCGTCCGATCGATGGACGGCGCCATCGGCTTCAGGAACAGGCCCGGCAGCACGCCCATCACCACGACCATGATCGCCAGCGGCGCGATGGCGCACCATTCGCGCACGCTCAGGTCGGGCAGCTTGGCGTTCTTCTCGTTGGTGACCTGGCCATAGTTCACCCGCTGGAACATCCACAGCATGTAGACCGCCGACAGGATCACGCCGGTCGTGGCGAAGGCCGCCATGCGCGGGTTGGCCCGGAAGGTACCGAGCAGCACCAGGAACTCGCCGACGAAGCCGTTCAGGCCGGGCAGGCCGATGGAGGCCAGCGTCACCAGCAGGAACATCGCCACCAGCTTCGGCATCACCTTCTTCAGGCCACCGAACTCGGCGATGAGCCGCGTGTGCCGGCGGTCGGACAGCATGCCGACGATGAGGAAGAGCGCGCCGGTGCTGACGCCGTGGTTCAGCATCTGATAGACGGCGCCCTGCACCCCCTGCACGTTCAGGGCGCAGATCCCCAGCACCACGAACCCCAGGTGGCTGACGCTCGAATAGGCGACCAGCTTCTTCAGGTCGGGCTGCACCATCGCCACGAGCGCGCCGTAGATGATGCCGACGATCGCGAGCACCGCCAGGTACGGCGCCAGCGCCGCGGCCGCCGCTGGGAACAGCGGGAAGGCGAACCGCAGGAGGCCGTAGGTCCCCATCTTCAGCAGGACGCCGGCCAGGATGATCGAGCCGGCCGTCGGCGCTTCCACGTGAGCCAGAGGCAGCCAGGTGTGGAAAGGGAACATCGGAACCTTGATCGCGAACCCGGCCAAGAGGAGCAGGAAGATCAGAACCTGGGGGCTCCCCCAGGAGCTGGTGTTGTGCCAGTTGGGCCATGTGAGTGCCGCCAGGCCCCGCGTCAGCTCGGGAATCGAGAACGTGAGGACATGGGCGGGCGAATAGCGATAATGCACGACCACAAGCGCGATCA
>JAGWRA010000096.1 GCA_028876655.1 Acidobacteriota bacterium
CGCCGCCTTCTCGGCGACATGCGCGACGATCTGCTCGGTCAGCGCCATCATCGTCGTGTAGTCGGCATAGGCCTCGTAGAGTTCGAGCGTCGTGAACTCCGGATTGTGCCGCGGCGATAGCCCTTCGTTGCGGAAGCAGCGGTTGATCTCGAACACCTTTTCCGACAGCCCGCCGACGACGAGCCGCTTCAGGTGCAATTCCGGCGCGATGCGCAGGAAGAGGTCCATGTCGAGCGCGTTGTGGTGCGTCACGAACGGCCGCGCCAGCGCGCCGCCGGCGATCGGCTGCATCATCGGCGTCTCGACCTCGAGGTAGCCGCGCCCGTTCAGGAAGGTCCGCGTCGCCGCCAGCACGCGGCTGCGCACCTCGAACACGCGCCGCGACGGCGGATTGACGATGAGGTCGAGGTAACGCTGCCGGTACCGGATCTCGACGTCGGTCAGCCCGTGCCACTTCTCGGGCAGCGGCACCAGGCACTTCACCAGGAACTCGATCCGCGACGCCCAGAGGGTCAGCTCGTTGGTCTTCGTCCGGAAGAGGTGCCCTTCGACGCCGATGAAGTCGCCGAAGTCGAGCAGCTTCATCACCTGGAAGTCGCGGGCCGACACCGAGTCCTGCCGCACGTACACCTGGATCCGCGCCCGGCCGTCGGAGATCACCAGGAAGTTCGCCTTGCCGAACGTCCGGATGCCCAGCACCCGCCCGCAGGTGATCGTCGTCACCCGCTCGGCCTCGAGCTCGGCGCCCGTCCGCTCGCTCCACGTGCCGACCAGCGCCTCGATCGAGTCCTTCCAGTCGAACCGGCGGGGATAGGGGTCGACGCCGAGCCGGACGAGCTCGGCGAGGTTGGCGTGTCGCTGCTGAATCTGTTCGGCTTCTGTGGACATCGATGCTTCGCTTGGGTCGCGGCGCCGGGCGGCTCAGCGGCCGCCCTCGGCCTCCAGACGCCGGCGGACGCCGTCGAGCACGCCGTTGATGAACTTGACCGAGTCGTCCGCGCTGAAGGTCTTCGCCAGCTCGAGGGCCTCGTCGATGATCACGCCCGGCGGCGTGTCGCCCCCCGCGAGCAGCTCCGCCGCCGCAAGGCGCAGGATGAGGCGATCGATGACCGCCATCCGCGACAGCCGCCAGTGCTCGGCCGCCGCCGTGATCAGCTCGTCGATGCGGGCCAGCTGCTCGACCGTGGTGCGGGCCAGGTCCGAGGCGAAGGCGCGCAGCCGCCCGGGCGGGGGCTCGTCCTCCTGATTGGCCCAGTAGGTCGCCGTCGCCTGCGCCAGATCGACGCGGCCGACCTCCCAGTAGTACAGGATCTGCAGCGCGGCTTCGCGTGCCCGATGGCGGTTCCACCGCGCCGAGGCTGTCACGCTGTCGTCCATGCCCGCGCGCCCGCGCGTCATACCGCGATGCCCGGCGGCGCCGGCGTCCGGCGCAGCTGCTCGAGCAGCGTCCCCATGTCGAGGGCCGCGCGGGCCGCCTCGAAGCCCTTGTTCGCCGGACCGGGCGCCGCCCGCTCCAGCGCTTCCTCGGCCGAGTTGGTCGTCAGCACCCCGAACGCCATCGGGACGCCGGTCGCCGCGGCCGCATCGGTGAGGCCGTGGGCGACGGCCGACGCGATGTAGTCGAAGTGCGGGGTCGCCCCGCGGATCAGGCAGCCGAGGCAGACGACCGCATCGAACGCCCCGGTGTCGGCGGCCCGCTTCGCCGCCAGCGGGATCTCGAACGCACCGGGCACCCGCAGGATGGCGACGTGCGCGTCGGCCACCCCCGCCGCCCGCAGCGCCTCGATCGCCCCCTGCTCCAGGCGATCGGTGACGAACGCGTGGTACCGCGAGACCACGATGGCAACCCGCAGCCGCTCCGCCCGCTCGGTCCCCTCCAGGATCCGCATGCGTCTACTTCCCGGTGAAGGCGGCCTTCCGCTTCTCGAGGAACGCCTTCGTCCCTTCGCGCATGTCCTCGGTCGACGCCACCAGCCCGAACAGCGTCGCCTCGAACACGCACGCATCGGGGAACGCCATCTCCGGCCCCCGGTTGACCGCCTCGATGATGTACCGCATCGCGACCGGCGCGCTGGCCGCCAGCCGGCCGGCCAGCTTGCGGGCCTCGTCCATCAGGCTCGCCGCCGGCACCACCTGGGTGACCAGGCCGATCTGCCGCGCCTCGTCCGCGCCGATCTGGCGGCCGGTGAGGATGAGCTCCATCGCGCGCCCGCGGCCGACCAGGCGGGCGAGCCGCTGCGTCCCGGCGTAGCCGGGAATCAGGCCCAGGTTGATCTCCGGCTGCCCCAGCTTCGCGGTGTCGGCCGCCATCCGGATCGTGCACGCCATGGCCAGCTCGCAGCCGCCGCCGAGCGCGTACCCGTTGATGGCCGCGATCACCGGCTTGCCCAGCGTCTCGATGAGCTCGAGCACGTGCTGGCCCGCCATCGCGTGCTGCTTGCCCGAGGTCGGCGTCTGCACCGCCAGCTCGTTGATGTCCGCCCCCGCCACGAACGCCTTGTCGCCGGCGCCGGTGAGGATCACGCACCGCACGCCCTCGTCGTGGCGCAGATCGAGCAGCACCTGCCGCAGCTCGTTCATCGTCTGCGTGTTCAGCGCGTTGAGCACCTTGGGGCGGTTGAACGTGACCGTGGCGACGCCGCCGTCGCGCTCGACCAGGAGAGTCTCAGGAACCATGGAAGGACCTCGCGATTATCGATGTCCGTCGACCGCGGGCCGGACGGCGCCGGCCCGGGTCAGATCGGGAACGGGTACATCAGCCAGCCGATGACCAGCGCAGCCACGACGAAGGCACCCAGGATGACGGCGCCGAAGCGCAGCTGCTCGCGCGGGTCGTCCTTCGCGATGACCGCGAAGACGAGCGACACGAAGAAGGCGAACAGCACCAGCAGCGCGAAGTGGCTGTGCATCCGGCTACTTGCGCCCCAGCGCAATGTCGTAGGCGTCCAGGATCACCAGGAAGTTGAGGAGGCCCGCGACGATGAGAAAGGTGTTGCCGTACTCGTAGGTCACCGCGCGCACGTTGCCCAGACCGAAGCCGAGCGCGCCGGCGAGGAAGTAGACGACGCCGACGCCCAGGTTGGCCACCGCCGAGAGGCCCACGAGGGGATCGGCCAGCGTGAACGGGAACAGCCGCCCCTGCAGGAGGAGGCCGATGCCGAACATCAGCGTCAGCGCCACCAGGAAGACCATCCCCTTGGCGCGCCGCTTCAGCCAGAGGTGCCCGAGCCCGGGAACGGCCCACGCGGCCACGCACAGGAGCACGAGACTGCCCGCCTCGGGGCGTTCGATCGTCGATGCCGGCACGCGCACAGTTTACTCCAGAACGCCGGCGGGCCGACGGGCCGCCGCGGCCGCGTCCGAACCCGGCGCGACGGCGATGAACCACGCCACCACGAAGCCGAGCGGCGCGCCGGCCGCGAAGCGCAGCCCGCCCGGCGTCATGGCGCCACTCGCCCATTCCGCCAGCACGGTCATCACCGTCGGCATCGCCGCGGCCACCAGCCAGGCGGCCCAGCGCGGGTCCCGCCCGTCGCTCGGCCAGCGGGCCCGGCGCCGCCGCCTGAGCATCCATCCCCACCACGCCCCGAACGGCGCCGCGGCATAGATGCCGAGGCATCGTGCGCAGACCGGCAGCTGCACGCCGTCCAGGTGGAACGATCGGCGGTCCTGCTGGTGACAGATGACGCTGCCGACGAGGTAGACCGCCGTCGCGGCGACGTAGGCGGGGCTGCCCGGCCGCGTGCGGGCCGCCGCCCACGGGGCGGCCGCGATTCCCGCGAGCCAGATCACGCAGACCGCGAGGAACAGGCCCGTGGCCCGCGTCTCCACGGCATGAGCCGCGCGCGCGAACCCGGCCGTGCGATTGGTCATGCGGGCACTCCGCTCCGGCGGCTAGAGCACGTCGAAGTGCGTGAGCCGCTTGAACTCGCTGACCCGCGCCGTCACTTCCTCCGGGCGAAGCGTGAGCAGGCGGTCCAGGCTGAAGTCCTCGACGGCGAACGACGCCATCGTGCTGCCGTAGATCGTCGCCCGGCGCAGCGACGCGTCGGTCACCTCGCCGCACGACGCCAGGTACCCGACGAAGCCGCCGGCAAAGGTGTCGCCGGCGCCGGTCGGATCGAACACGGTCTCGAGGGGCATCGCCGGCGCCGCGAAGAACCCGCCGTCGTCGGGCCGCGTCATCAGGACGCCGTGCTCGCCGCGCTTGATCACCAGGATCTTCGGCCCCATCGCCTGGATGCGGTGCGCCGCCTTCACGAGGTTCGGGTGCTCGGCCAGCTCGCGGGCTTCCGAGTCGTTGATGATGAGGATGTCCACCCGGCGCAGCACCTGCTTCAGCTGATCGAGCGCCCCGGCGATCCAGAAGTTCATCGTGTCGAGGGCCACCAGCCGCGGCGCCGTGACCTGGTTCAGCACGTCCATCTGCAGGCCGGGCTGGATGTTGCCGAGGAAGACGAACGGCGTCGTCCGGTACGCGTCGGGGATCTTCGGCTGGAACTTCTCGAAGACGTTCAGGTGCGTGTAGATCGTCTCGCGGCTGTTCAGGTCGAACCCGTACTCGCCCTTCCAGCGGAACGTCTCGCCCGGCACCCGCTCGAGGCCCGCCAGGTCGATCCGGCGCCCGCCGAACACCCGCATCGCCTCCTCGCCGAAGTCGGCGCCGACCACCCCCACGATGCGCACGTCGGTGAAGAACGAGGCCGCCACGCTGAAGTAGGTCGCCGCACCGCCGACCACGCGCGACTTCTCGCCGAACGGCGTCTTCACCGAATCGAACGCCACCGAACCGACTGCCAGAATCGGATCCATTCTCCCCCTTCGACTCCCGCCTACTTGATGTACTTGCCGATGATCGGCGCCAGGTCCGTCCGGGTCTGCGCCGGGACGTGCTCGGGCCGGGTGACGAGCGCGGTGGCGAGCGCCGTCGCGCACTCGCACGTCCGCTCCGCCGGGACGCGGCCGACCGCCTCGGCGATCGCCGCCTGCGCCGTCTTCGCGTTCTGCAGGAGGTTGGCGATGATGAGGTCCGCCGTCACCGAGTCGTGCTCCGGGTGCCAGCAGTCGTAGTCGGTGACCAGCGCCATCGTCGCGTAGCAGATCTCGGCCTCGCGCGCGAGCTTCGCCTCCTGCAGGTTCGTCATGCCGATGACGTCCATGCCCCAGGAGCGGTAGAGCTGCGACTCGGCCTTCGTCGAGAACTGCGGCCCCTCCATGTTCACGTAGGTGCCGCCGCGGTGGACCGTCGCGCCGACCGACTCGGCGGCGTCGGCCGCAATGGCGCCGAGCACGCGGCACGTCGGGTGCGCGAAGGCGACGTGCGCCACCAGATCGCGGCCGAAGAAGGTCGAGATGCGCCCGTGCGTCCGATCGAGGAACTGGTCGGGAATGACGATGTCCTGCGGCTTGTACTCGTGCTTCAGACTGCCGACCGCGCTCGCCGAGAAGATCCGCTCGACGCCGAGCGTCTTGAAGCCGTAGATGTTCGCCCGGAAGTTCAGCTCGGACGGCAGCAGCCGGTGGCCGGCGCCGTGCCGCGCCAGGAAGGCGACCCGGTGCCCGCGCAGGGTGCCGATGATGTACGGGCCCGACGGGCTGCCGAACGGCGTGCTGATCGACACCTCTTCGCGATCGACCAGCTCGGCCATGTCGTAGAGCCCGCTGCCACCGATGATGCCGATCTGGACGGACATGTAGGGGAACTCCTGTCACGTACTACGTACAACGTCCGAAGTACACCGCGCGAGCGCCTGAGCCAGACCCATTGCTCATTGCCCGTTGCCCGTTGCCCGTTGCCACGGGCGGCGGCGTCAGGCAGCCGCGTCTTTCAGCGCCGCCGCGGGCGGTGCTCGCCGGCGGCCTGCTTCAGCTCCACCAGCACGCCGTGCGTGCTCGACGGGTGGATGAAGGCGACCTGCGCTCCCTCGGCGCCGGGCCGCGGCTCGTGGTCGATGAGGCGGACGCCGCGCGCCTGCAGGTCCGCCAGCGCCGCGCGGATGTCGTCCACCCGGAGCGTGATGTGGTGGAGCCCCGGCCCGCGCTTGTCGAGGAACTTCGCAATCGGCGAGTCCGACGAGGTCGCCTCGAGCAGCTCGAGCGTGGCGGGCCCGGCCGCGACGAAGTGCGCGCGGACCCGCTGCGACGCCACCTCCTCGCTGTCCTCGATCTCGAGGCCGAGCGCGTCCCGGTAGAACCCCAGCGCCTCCGACAGATCCCGGACGGCGATGCCCACATGGTCGATCACGGCTTTCATGACGTCACTTCCCGGCGGGCCCGTCCGCCCGCTCACCGGGCCAGGGCCCGGGTCAGCAGTTCCTCGGTGGCCGTATACGGATCGATCTCCCGCTGCGCGATCCGCTCGACCAGCCGCGGCAGTTCGCCCGGCTCGAGGACCCGCCGCTGCAGGTGATCCATGAAGCGGTGCGACAGCAGCTCGCGCAGCCGGAACTCGCTCCGCTCCCGCCGGCGGACGCTCTGCGTGCGCGCCGAGTGCTCGCGGAAGCGCTCGATCGCCTCGAGCAGCTCCGGC
>JAGWRA010000097.1 GCA_028876655.1 Acidobacteriota bacterium
GTGCAGGGCGACCAGCGTTCCCTCCAGCCCCAGGCCGCCGACTGCGACCCGGTCGCCCGGCCGGGGGGCGCGGCCCGGCGCCGCCGCCGCCGCTGCGGTCGTCTCCGCGGCGGCCGGCTCGCGCAGACCGTCGAGCGCCTCGTCGACGGCCTTCAGCGCGGCCGTTCGCAGCGCGCCCGTTTCGCCGGTCGAGACCAGCACCGGCGCGGTCCGCCGCGAGGCGTCCTGGACCAGCGTGGACGTCCGCCGCTTCAGGTCGTCGATGACGGCCTCGATCTCGCGCCGGGCCGCCCGCAGCCGCTCGTCGAGCTGCTCCTGCAGGCGGCGCTTCACCTGTTCCTCGCGCTGCCGCACCGCGTCCTCGCGCAGGCGGAGCCGGGCCTCGGCCGATTCGACGGACGCGCGAGCCGCGTTCAGCGCCTGGCGCTCGCGCTCGATCTCGTGGATCTCGCGGTCGACGCGCGCCAGGTGCTCGGCCAGCTGCGTCTCGCGATGGCCCAGGTTGCCGCGGGCCGCGGCGACCACGTCAGGGTTCAACCCGAGCCGTGCCGCCATCTCCAGGGCCAGGCTGCGGCCGGGCGACCCGTACTGCAGGCGGTAGGTCGGCGCGAAGGTGTCCGGGTCGAACCCGAAGGCCGCCCCGCGGACCCCGTCGGTCGTCGCCGCGTACGACTTCAGCGCGTCGTAGTGCGTCGTCGCGATGACGGTCGCGCCCCGGCGGCGGAAGTGGTCGATGACCGCCATGCCGAGCGCGCCGCCCTCGATCGGGTCGGTGCCGGCGCCCACTTCGTCCAGCAGCACGAGCGCCGGGAGCGCCAGCGCGCGGTCCATCGCGGCGATGTTGGTGACGTGCCACGAGAACGTGCTGAGGTTCGCCTCGATCGACTGCTCGTCGCCGATGTCCGCGAACAGCGATCGGAAGACCGGCAGGCGCGAGCCGTCCGCGACCGGGACGTGCAGCCCGCACTGGGCCATCGCCGCCAGCAGGCCGGCCGCCTTCAGCGCCACCGTCTTGCCGCCGGTGTTCGGGCCCCCGATCACCAGGACGCTCGCCGGCGGCGTCAGCACGATGTCGACCGGCACCGGATCGGTCCGCGGCGTGGCGGGCGGCTCGTCCAGCCGCGCCAGCACGGCCGGCATCAGCAGCGGGTGCCGCGCGCCGCGCAGCTCGAAGCCCGCGTCGGCCAGCTCGGGTTCGATGCCGCCGGTCAGCGTCGCGAAGCGGGCCTTCGCCTGCACGACGTCGAGGCCGGCCGCCACGTCCACCGTGCGCGCCAGTTCGTCGAGGCGGGCGCGGAAGGCAGCGGACAGCTCGAGCAGGATCCGGTGGACCTCCTCGGCCTCCTGGTCCACGAGTGCGACGATCTCGTTGTTGATCTCGACCGTCGCCATCGGTTCGACGAACAGACTCGCGCCGCTCGCCGAGGCCCCGTGCACGATGCCGGGCAGGTCGCCGCGGTGCTCGGCCCGGACCACCAGCACGTAACGGCCGTTGCGGTCCGTGACCACCTGTTCCTGCAGGTACCGCGACGTGTCCCGCCCGCGCAGGTAGGTGTCGAGGTTCGCCCGCAGGTGCGCGCGCTGGCGCCGCAACCGGTCGCGGATCGCCTTCAGCCGGGGGCTCGCCTCGTCGGCCACCTCGCCCGACGGGTCGATGCGCCGCCGGACGTCGGCCGTCTCCTCGCGGAACGGGACGGCGGCGGCCGCGTCGGCCCGCAGCAGCGGACGGGCGTCGCCCTCGCGCGCGATCGCCGCGCACGACTCGTCGACCGACTCGAGGAAGTCGGCCACCCCCAGCAGCGCGAGCGGCTCGAGCGCCGCGCCGGGGGCCGTCAGCGCCTCGAGATGCGCGGCCAGATCGGCCGGCGCGCGCAGCGGCAGCAGGCCGTGCCGGTCGATGAGCGCCACGGCTTCGCTCGTCCGCGCCAGCTGGCCCGCGACCTCGTCGCGTTCGGTCGCCGGCTGCAGCGCCTCGATCCGCGCCGCGCCCAGCGGGGTCCGGGTCAGGCTGCGCACCGCCTCGAGGACCCGCTCGAATTCGAGGAACCGCAGAACGCCTGCTTGCATGGCACGCGAGATGCTATCGATCAAAAATTGTCGTGCGCGAACCGGGCAGGGTGTCGTGGGCAGCGGCCTTCCACCCGGAGCCCCCAACTCCGGAACAGGCAACCTGCAAGCCTAACACGCCGGAATGGCCGGTGCCAACACGGGGAATATGGGCGCCGGCCGGCCGGCTGTCAAGGTCGCCGGGCGCCGCCGGCGTGGCGAAAAGGTCCCGGTGCGGGGAATTCCGCCACAGCCGGTCCGGCTCGCCGCGCGGGGGTCAGAGGTGGTTGATCAGGCTGGCGATGGTGGCCGCGCCGAAGCCGTTGTCGATGTTCACGACCGATACGCCGGACGCGCAGCTGTTCAGCATCGCGAGCAGCGCCGCCAGGCCGCCGAAGCTGGCACCGTACCCGACCGACGTCGGGACGGCAATCACGGGGACGTGCACCAGCCCGGCGACGACGCTGGGCAGCGCCCCCTCCATGCCGGCCGCGACGATGATGACCCGGGCCTCGTTGAGCCGGTCGTGCTGGCTCAGGAGCCGGTGGAGCCCGGAGACGCCGACGTCGTAGAGCCGCTCGACGGGGTTGCCCATCACGGCGGCGCAGATGGCGGCCTCCTCGGCGACGGGGAGGTCGGACGTGCCGGCCGCGACGACCAGGATGGTCCCGTGGCCCGGCGGCAGCGGGTCGCGCTCGCAGGTGATGACGCGCGCCTGCGGATGGAAGAGGGCGTCGGGCACCCGCGCCCGGACGAGCTCCCAGGTCTCGGCCGTCGTCCGGGTGACGAGCAGGGTCTGGCCGTGCGCCACGATGTTCTCGGCGATGGCCGCGACCTGTTCCGGGGTCTTGCCGGCCCCCAGGATGACCTCGGGGAAGCCCTGACGGATGGGGCGGTGGTGGTCGACCCGGGCGAAGCCGAGGTCGGCAATCGGGCTCTGCCGGAGGAGGGCGAGCACCTGGGTGCAGGCGTCGGCGGCCTCGACGTGGCCGAGCCGGACCTGTTCGAGCAATTCACGCAGCTGAGTCGGGGTCATTGCAATGGTCTGGGAAAATTGACTTTGCAAGGGTCCCTTATATAATGACCGATTGTGTCTGAAGACACGTGGCCGGCCTCATGACCCCCGCTGAAACACTCATTCTCGCGGCGTATTTCTTCGTTCTCATCATCCTGGCCATCTACGGCTGGCACCGGTACCTGCTCGTGTATCTTTACATGAAGTACAAGGATCACGAGCCGACGCCGGCCGGCACCCTCGATCCCCTGCCCGTCGTCACCATCCAGCTGCCGGTCTACAACGAGATGTACGTGGTGGACCGGCTGATCGAGTCGGTCTGCGCGATCGAGTATCCCCGGGACCTGCTGGAGATCCAGGTGCTGGACGACTCGACCGACGAGACCCGCGAGATCGCGGAGCTGGCGGTCCGCCGCTACGCGGCCCAGGGGTTCGACATCAAGTACCTGCACCGGACCGACCGGCGCGGGTACAAGGCCGGAGCGCTCGAGGCGGGCCTGCGGGTGGCGCGGGGCGAGTTCGTCGCCATCTTCGACGCCGACTTCCTGCCGGGCGCCGACTTCCTGCAGCGCACGATCCAGTACTTCGCCGACGCGAAGGTCGGCATGGTGCAGGTCCGCTGGGGGCACATCAACCAGGACTACTCGCTCCTCACGAAGATCCAGTCGATCCTGCTCGACGGCCACTTCGTGCTCGAGCACGGCGGCCGGCACCGGTCGGGGCGCTTCTTCAACTTCAACGGCACGGCGGGCGTGTGGCGGCGCGAGACGATCGCGTCGGCCGGCGGCTGGCAGCACGACACGCTCACCGAGGACCTGGACCTCAGCTATCGCGCGCAGCTGAAGGGCTGGCAGTTCATCTTCCTCGGCGACGTCATCGCGCCGGCCGAAGTGCCGGTCGAGATGAACGCCTTCAAGTCGCAGCAGCACCGCTGGGCGAAGGGCTCGATCCAGACCTGCCGCAAGCTGCTGCCCGAGATCCTGCGGGCCGACGTGCCGCTGAAGGTGAAGGCGGAAGCCTTCATGCACCTGACGGCGAACTTCAACTACCCGCTGATGACGGTGCTGTCGCTGCTGATGTTCCCGGCGATGGTCATCCGCTACAACATGGGCTGGTCGGAGATGCTGCTCATCGACCTGCCGCTGTTCTGCGCCGCCACGCTGTCGGTGTCGAACTTCTACATGGTGTGCCAGCGCGAAATCCACCGCGACTGGGTCTCGCGGCTGAAGTACCTCCCGTTCCTGATGTCGATCGGCATCGGCCTGTCGATCAACAACACGAAGGCCGTCTTCGAGGCGCTGCTCAACAAGCAGAGCGAGTTCGCCCGCACGCCGAAGTACCGCATCGAGTCGGACGGTGACGAGTGGATCGGGAAGAAGTACCGCCAGTCGGTCTCCGTCCAGCCGCTCCTCGAGCTCGCCCTCGGCCTGTACTTCACGGCCACCGTGTTCTACGCGCTGGCGAACCAGATCTACGGCACGCTGCCGTTCCTGATCCTCTTCCAGATCGGCTTCCTCTACACCGGCCTGCTGTCGATCGTCCAGCAGTTCGCCGGCGATCCGGTCGTGCTCAAGACCCAGGTGGCGAGCGGGAAGTAGTCGTCAGTTCTGAGTCTTGAGTCTTGAGTTCTGAGCCTGGCCCGCAGCCCGAAGCCCGCGGCCCGGAGCCCGGAGGATATCCCTTGAAATCCAAAGTCGCCCTGCTGCGCGTCGCTCCCGACACGGTCCTCGAGGACATCGACCGGCTGATGGAGCTGGGCGGCGTGTCCGCGGCGCTGGCCGCGGGCAAGACGACGATCCTCAAGGACAACATCTCCTGGCACTTCCCGTTCCCGGCCGCCAACACCACGCCGTGGCAGCTCGAGGGGACGGTGCAGGCGCTCCGGCGCCGCGGCTTCGAGGACCTGGTCTGCGTCCAGAACAAGACGGTGGTCACCAACGCGTTCAAGGGCGAGGACCTGAACCACTACGTCCCGATCTTCCAGCGCTACGACATCCCCGTCCTCTACAACTTCAAGCCCGGGGACATGCAGTGGATCCGGTACGAGCCGAAGGCGCGCATGCGCGTCCTCGACCGGATCTTCCCCGAGGGGATCCACATCCCCGACTTCTTCGTCGGCAAGAACATCATCCACCTGCCGACGGTGAAGTGTCACATCTACACGACCACCACCGGCGCGATGAAGAACGCGTTCGGCGGGCTGCTGAACACCAAGCGCCACTACACCCACTCCTGGATCCACGAGACGCTGGTCGATCTGCTGGCCATCCAGAAGGAAATCCACCCGGGCCTGTTCGCCGTCATGGACGGCACGACCGCCGGCAACGGGCCGGGGCCGCGGACGATGTATCCCGTGGTGAAGAACGTGATGCTGGCCTCGGCCGACCAGGTGGCGATCGACGCGGTGGCGGCCCGGCTGATGGGCTTCGACCCGATGACGCTCGACTACGTGCGGATGGCGCACGAGGACGGGCTCGGGATCGGCGACCCGCGCGACATCGAGATCGTCGGCGACACCGAACTGGCCAACGAGCGCTGGGGCTTCAGCGTCGGCGACAACGGCGCCTCGATGGTCGGCGACATCATGTGGTTCGGGCCGCTGAAGCCGTTCCAGAAGCTCTTCTTCCACACGCCGCTCGTCAACGTCTTCGTGGCCGGCAGCGAGGCCTACCACGACTTCTACCGCTGGCCGCTGCGCGACCGCCGGACGTTCGAGCAGTGGTGCGCCACGACCCCGTGGGGCCGCCTCTTCCTCCGCTACGCCCAGATGGGCCCGCTCGGCGATGCGGCGGCGCCCGAGGCCGGGGCCGACCGGCCCGGCACCCCGCTCACGCACTGAACAGTCAATATTTCTTAGTGGCGCTGGGGCCCCACCCCCAGCGCGAGCTGACGCCGATGCTCGCCCTCGGATTTCCATGTCCTCGGGCTCGCATGGCCTCCGGCGAAGTTCTCTGCGGCTGACCTGGCGTCGTTTCAGGACCGTCGGCATTTCTCAATGCGCGCGGGGCCCCACCCCCGCGCGGGGCTGACGCCGATGCCTCGCCTCGGATTCCCATGTCCTCGGCTCGCATGGCCTCCGGCGAAGTTCTCTGCGGGCCGCTCCGGGGCGGGTGGGCGCCCTCTGATATCATGGAGGGTCATGACTGCCGACCTGAAGGCCAAGGCGGGGCTCGAGGACGTCGTCGCGACCTCCTCGTCGATCTGCTACATCGACGGCGATCGTGGCGTCCTGGCGTACGCCGGCTACGACATCCACGAGCTGGCGGCGCACGCCTCGTTCGAAGAGGTCTGCTTCCTGCTGTGGAACGGCCGGCTCCCGACGCGCGCCGAGCTGGGCGACCTGGCCTCGCAGCTGGCGGCGGCCCGGCCGCTGCCGGAGGGGATCCTCCGGCTGATGCGGGCCCTGCCGCCGGCCGACCCGATGGATGCGCTGCGGACGCTGACCTCGGCGCTGGCGCATTACGACCCCGAGGCGGCCGACCGGGCGCCGCAGGCGCAGCGGCGCAAGGCGGTCCGGCTGACCGCTCAGATCGGCAGTCTCGTGGCGACGCTGGGCCGGCTGAACGCCGGTGGCGGTCCGATCGCGCCCGATCCGGCGCTCGGCCACGCGGCCAACTTCCTCTACATGCTCACGGGGCAGCGGCCGAGCGCGCTCGAGACGCGGGCGTTCGACGTCGCGCTCGTGCTGCACGCCGACCACGAGCTGAACGCGTCGACGTTCGCCGCGCGCGTGGCGGCGGCGACGCTCACGGACATGTACTCGGCCGTCGTCGCGGCCATCGGGACGCTGAAGGGCCCCCTGCACGGCGGCGCGAACGCGGAGGTGATGAAGCTGCTGATGGAGATCGGCGCCGACGCGCCGCCGGAGAAGGTCGACGAGGCGGTGCGCGGGATGCTGGCGCGGAAGGTGAAGATTCCGGGCTTCGGGCACCGCGTGTACCGCACCGAGGACCCGCGCGCCACGCACCTCCGGCAGATGTCGCACGATCTCGGCGCCCGCGCGGGCAATACCGCGTGGTACCAGATGTCGCAGCGGATCGAGGCGCTGGTGCTGCAGGAGAAGCAGCTGAACCCGAACGTCGACTTCTATTCCGCGTCCACCTACCACGCGCTGAACATCCCGACGGATCTCTTCACGCCGATCTTCGCCGTGAGCCGCGTGTCCGGCTGGACGGCACACGTGCTGGAACAGTACGCGAACAACCGGCTGATGCGCCCGCGGGCCGACTACGTCGGTCCGGAGTACCCGCAGCGGTGGACGCCGGTGGATGCCCGGTGACGAACCCACGCTTCATCCGGAACTTCTCCATCATCGCGCACATCGACCACGGCAAGTCGACGCTCGCCGATCGGTTCCTCGAGCTGACCGGCGCGCTGCAGGCGCGTGAGATGGAGGCGCAGGTCCTCGACAGCATGGACCTGGAGCGCGAGCGCGGCATCACGATCAAGGCGCACCCGGTGCGGCTGCACTACACGACGCCCGCCGGGGAGGCCTACGTCCTGAACCTCATCGACACCCCGGGCCACGTCGACTTCTCGTACGAGGTCACCCGCTCGATGTCGGCGTGCGAGGGAGCGCTGCTGCTGGTCGACGCCTCGCAGGGCGTCGAGGCGCAGACGCTCGCGAACGCCTACCTGGCCGTGGACCACGATCTCGAGGTCATCCCGGTCATCAACAAGATCGACCTGCCGGGGGCGCAGCCCGAGGAGGCCCGCCGCCAGATCGAGGACATCGTCGGGCTCGACGCGTCGGGCGCCGTGCTGACCAGCGCGAAGATGGGGACTGGCGTCCAGGAGGCACTCGAGGCCGTGGTGGCGCGCGTGCCGCCGCCGACCGGCGATCCCGACGCGCCGCTGAAGGCGCTCATCTTCGACTCGTGGTACGACGCCTACCGCGGCGTGCTGATCGTCATGCGCGTCATCGACGGCTGCATCCGGCCCGGCATGAAGGTGCGACTGATGGCGGGCGGCCGCGACTACGAGGTCACCGAGATCGGCGTGTTCACGCCGAAGCCCGTGCTGGTCGACGAGCTGGGCGTCGGCGAGGTCGGCTTCATCGCGGCGGGCATCAAGAACGTGGCCGACGCGCAGATCGGCGACACGATCACCGAGGCCGCCCGGCCCACCGCGCAGCCGTTCCCGGGGTTCAAGGAGCTGAAGCCGATGGTGTTCGCCGGGCTGTACCCGGTCGAGGGCCACCAGTACCCGGAGCTGCGCGACGCGCTCGAGAAGCTGCGGCTGAACGACGCCTCGTTCTTCTTCGAGCCCGAGACGTCGGCCGCCCTGGGCTTCGGCTTCCGCTGCGGCTTCCTCGGCCTGCTGCACATGGAGATCGTGCAGGAGCGGCTCGAGCGCGAATTCAACATGGACCTCGTCACGACGGCGCCGGGCGTGCTCTACCGCGTGACGACGACCGACGGCGAGACGATCGAGGTGGACAGCCCGGCGAAGCTGCCCGATACGGGCCGGATCAGCAGCATCGAGGAGCCGGTCATCACGGCGATGATCCTGACGCCGACCGAGCACGTCGGGGGGATCCTCCAGCTCTGCCAGGAGAAACGGGGCGTCCAGAAGACCCTGGAGTACGTCTCGACCGACCGGGTGCTCGTCACCTACGAGCTGCCGTTCAACGAGGTCGTGCTCGACTTCTACGACCGGCTGAAGACCCTGTCGCGCGGCTACGCCTCGCTCGACTATCATGTGACCGGCTACTGGCCGTCGCCGCTCGTCAAGCTCGACATCCTGGTGAACGGCGAGCCGGTCGACGCGCTCTCGATCATCGTCCATCGGGACACGGCGTACGAGCGCGGGCGGGCGCTCGCGTCGAAGATGCGCGAGCTCATCCCGCGCCAGATGTTCGAGGTGGCCATCCAGGCGGCCATCGGCGGGCGGATCATCGCGCGCGAGTCGGTGAAGGCGCTGCGGAAGAACGTCCTCGCCAAGTGTTACGGCGGCGACATCACGCGGAAGCGCAAGCTGCTCGAGAAGCAGAAGGAAGGCAAGAAGCGGATGAAGCGCGTCGGGCGCGTCGAGATTCCGCAGGAAGCGTTTCTGGCGATTCTCAAGGTGGGGGAGTGAGCCGGCCCGGCCGGCCGACGATCATGCCGTCGTTTCAGAAGTCCACGGGGCGCGAGTACTTCGAGTCGATCGTCATCGCGGTGATCCTGGCCCTCTTCATCCGGACGTTCATCGTCCAGGCCTTCAAGATCCCCACCGGATCGATGGAGAACACGCTGCTCGTCGGCGATCACCTGCTCGTCAACAAGTTCATCTTCGGACCGACCGACTCGTCCCTCGAGCGGGCGCTGCTGCCGATGCGCGAGCCGCGCCGCGGCGACATCGTCGTCTTCAAGTACCCGGAGGATCCCACCCGCGACTTCATCAAGCGCGTGATCGGCCTGCCGGGCGAGACGGTGGAGCTGCGCAACAAGCGGGTGTTCGTGAACGGGAAGGAGCTCACCGAGCCCTACGTCCACTTCCTCGAGCCGCCGACGGGGCCGCCGGGACAGGCCGAGACGACCGCGTTCGACGTCCGCGAGAACTACGGGCCGGTCACCGTCCCGGCGCGCGAGTACTTCGTCATGGGCGACAACCGCGACAACTCCGAGGACAGCCGCTACTGGGGGTTCCTGCCGCGGGACTACATCAAGGGCAAGGCGACGCTCATCTACTGGTCCTACGAGGCCACCAGCGAGGACTACGAGGAGACCGGCGTCGGCCAGTCGGTGAAGGGGCTCGCCTCGGTGCTGGTCCACTTCTTCACGCGCACCCGGTGGGACCGGGTGATGCGGCAGGTGAGATAGACATACCTGTCGCGTCCCTCAGTTCCCCGCCACCACCTTCCCGTTCTTGACCACCGCCTTCACCGCCCGCGCGCCGATGCGAATGAGATCGATCGGCTCGCTGGAGACGAGGACGGCGTCGAGCTGCTTGCCGGGTTCGAGGCTGCCGACGCGATCCTGGCGGTCCAGGGCGTACGCCGCGTTGATCGTCGCGGCGACGATCGCCTCTTCGAGCGTCATGTCCATCGCGAAGCAGGCGAGCGTGATGGCGAACGGCATCGAGGCCGAGAAGCCGCCGCCCGGGTTCAGGTCGGTGGCCAGCGCCACCGGCACGCCGGCGTCGATGAGCAGGCGCGCCGGCGCGAACCGCCCCAGCTTCAGGTAGAACGACGCAATCGGCAGCAGCGTGGCCACGACGCCGGCGGCGGCCAGCGCCGCGGCCCCCTCGCGATCGATGAACAGCAGGTGGTCGGCCGAGCGGGCGCCCAGCTCGGCGGCGACCCGCCAGCCGCCGCTCGCCGCCAGCTCGTCGGCATGGATGCGCGGCCGCAGGCCGGCCTGCCGGCCGGCGCGCAGGATGGCCAGCGACTCCTCCGGCGTGAAGACCCCCGTCTCGCAGAAGACGTCGCACCACTCGGCCAGCCCCTCGCGCGCCACCGCGGGGATCATCACGTCGATCACCTGGCGGACGTAGGCCGCCCGGTCCTGCCGGAACTCGGCCGGAATCTCGTGCGCGCCGAGGAACGTGGGCGACAATTCGACCGGCTGCATCGCGGCGAGCCGCTTGACGGCGCGCAGCATCTTCAGCTCGGCCTCCAGCGTCAGCCCGTACCCGCTCTTCGCCTCGCACGTCGTCGTGCCGTTCCGCAGCATCTCGGCGAGCCGGCCGCGCGACGCCTGCACCAGCGCCTCCTCGCCGGCGGCCCGGGTCGCCCGGACGGTCGACAGGATGCCGCCCCCCTCGACCGCGATCTCCGCGTAGGTGGCGCCGGCCAGCCGCCGGCGGAGCTCGTCGCGCCGGTCGCCCGCGAAGACGACGTGCGTATGGGGATCCACGAAGCCGGGCAGCACCGAGCAGCCGGTGGCGTCGATCATCACCGTGTCGGGGGCGACGGTGAACCGCTCGCGGCAGACCGACGCCGGGCCGACGAACACGATCCGCCCGCCGCTGCCGGCAATGACGGCGCTCCGCTCGATGCGCAGGTCGCGCTGGCCGTCGCCCCGGCGCGGAGCCGGACCCGCGCAGGTGACGACGAGCGACGCGTCGTGGATGAGACAGTCGATGGTCGGCATGACGCCTGGATCATCGCAGGGCGTCGGGCCGGCGTCAATTTCCAGGAGGGACGCTCAGGACGGGAGCTCGAGCCGCGCCGCGACCTCCGCAGGCGGGAGGCCGTCGATGCGGACCTGCTTCTCGCGGCCGCGCTCGCCGCGGAGGATGGTCACGGCGCGGATGGGCAGGTGCAGCAGGCGGGCCAGCAGCGTGACGAGCGCGTCGTTCGCGGCGCCGTCGACCGGCGGCGCCGCGAGCCGCACGAGCAGGCGCCCGTCGCGCGTGCCCGCCAGGCCGCTGCGGCCGGCGCGCGGCGTGACGCGGACGTGCAGGATCGTCCCTCCGTCGCCGGGCGCACACGGGCTGTGGCCGGGCACGGCTGCGCTCAGGATTGCGCGGGTGGGAGCGGGCGCACGGGCGCCGGGCCGCCCGACGTGGCCTCGACGCGCGTCGCGGGCTGGCTCGGTGCCGGGGTCTCGGTGTGGCGCGGACGGTGCAGGAGGACGCGATCCTCGCGGTCGCGGTCGTCCTGCTCGCGGACGAAGTCGAGCGTGTTCCGCAGCGCCGAAATCGTCGACTCGATCGTCGTCTCGGCCTCGCGCCGCTTCAGCTTCAGGCCGTCGATCTCGCGCTGCACGTCCTCGAGCCGCGATTGCGTCTTCTGCAGCAGCAGGTCCGACCGTCCCTCGGCCTCGCGGATGATCCGCTGCGCCTCGGTCTCCGCGTTCTGCCGGATCTCGTCGGCCAGCCGCTGCGCCGTGAGCAGGGTGTTGCGGAGGTTGCGCTCCTGCTCCCGGTGCTCGGCGAGCACCGCCTCCATGCGCGACAGGTCCTGGCGCAGGCGATCGGCTTCGCGCAGGGCCTGCTCGTAGTCGTCGGCGACCTCCGCCAGGAACGAGGTGACCTCGACGGCGTCGAAGCCCCGGAACCCCTTGCGGAAACGCTGCTGGCGGAGGTCGAGCGGAGTCACTTTCATGGACGCTTCTCCCATTGGCGCAATCGACGTCGCCGGGGTCGCCGGCGCCGGTTCTTCCTTCGATGACGGCAGGTTCGGATCAAACATGTTCACGCGTTCCGAAAATCGCGGTTCCCACGCGGACGATGGTCGCGCCTTCCTGAACGGCGATCTCGAAGTCTCCGCTCATGCCCATCGACAGCTCCCGGAGCATGCCCGGCGGCGTTCCCTCGGCTGCCAGCGTATCACGCAGCTCGCGCAGCTGCCGGAACCACGGCCGCGACTCCTCCGGGCGCTGCCCGAGCGGTGGCAGCAGCATCAGGCCGACGACGCGGGCCGCCCGGCAGCGGGCGGCGGCCTCGAACAGGGGCCGCACCGTCCCGGGCGCCGCCCCGTGCTTGGTCGCTTCGCCGGCGAGATCCACCTGCACCAGCAGTTCCGGTGCCGTTCCCGCCGCCTCAGCCGCCCGATCGAGCTGCTGCAGCAGATCCAGGGAGTCGAGCGAGTGAATCAGCGCGAAGGCCGTGGCTGCGCGCCGCGCCTTGTTGGACTGCAGGTGACCGACCAGATGCCACCTGATCTGGAGATCGGACGTTTGCTCGATCTTCTGTAGGGCTTCCTGCACCCGGTTCTCGCCGAAATCGATCTGGCCGGCGGCCGCCGCCGCTCGAACGTGTGCGGCGTCGAACGTTTTTGAAATCGCGACCAGCCGCACGTCGCCGGGGGGACGCCCGGCCAGCCGCGCGGCCTCGTCGATCCGCCGCCGGATGCCCGCCAGGCGGCCCGCGACGGCCGCGGCCAGCGCGTTGGGCGGAGACAGGGGCGAGACGGTCACGTCATTTCCTCAGGGTGTCGAGCAGCGCCCGGGCGCGGGCGGCGTGTGGCCCGCCCGGCGCCAGCTTCAGATACGTTGCCAGCTCATCAGCGGCCCGCGCCAGCTGGCCCTGGTTGATGAGCGCCAGCGCCAGCTGGTAATGGGCGTCGGCGTTCGCCGGGTCGAGCCGCGCGGCCAGCGCGAACCTGTCGGCCGCCTCGGGCACGCGGCCGGCGTTCCACAGGTAGATGCCCTCATTGTAGCGGTAGCCCGACGCGATGGTCGGACTCAATCGCGCGCCGAGATCCGCCGCCTTCGAGCCGGCGTCCACCGCCCGGTCGAACTGGCGCCGCGCGGTGAAGACCGAGGCCAGCCCGTCCCAGGCCTCAGCATAGTCGGGATTCAGCTCGATCGCCTTGCGGAAGGAGACTTCTGCGCCGTCGTAGTCCCGCTTGCCGATCTGCGCGCGGCCCAGATTGAAGAAGCAGACGGCGCAGCCCGGTTCCAGCCCGATCGCCTGCCGGAAGCGCTGGATGGCGGCGTCGTACTTCGCCTCCGCCGTCAGCTGCATCCCCTCGGCCACGAGCTGCTGCCTGGCGATCGTCTGCGCCTCCTGCCTGCGGACCATCGCGACCGGATCGACGACGAGCTGGAAGGCCACCCTCGCTGCCTGACCGGCATTGACGATGACGCCGTACTGCTGCGGCGTCAGGTCGTCGGCGGCGGCCGTCAGGACGTACCGGCCGGCCGGCAGGCCGTCGATCTCGAACCGCCCCGACGCGTCGGTCATCGCCTCGCGGTGCAGTCCCGGTCCTTCCTGCGCGTCCGCGGTGACGCGCGCGCCGGCCAGCGGGTGGTGCAGGCCGTCGAACACCTGTCCGTTGACGAGGCCGGGGGCTGGCGCGGCCGGGGGCTGCGCCAGCGACGGCGCGGCGAGCGCCCAGA
>JAGWRA010000098.1 GCA_028876655.1 Acidobacteriota bacterium
ATGGCGTGGCCGCCGCCTGTTTCTCACAGCCGTCCTCGCCGGCGAGGACGTCGCCTTGGAGCCCGTCGACGATGGACGCTGGCTGGTGCGCTTCACCGCGCTGCCCCTCGCCCTCTGGGATGAACGGACCGGGCGGCTCAGCTCACCCTCGCCGGCCTCTCAGCGGACCAGCCCGTGATTGGAGGCGCGGGATCGTCGATCAACTGTTACCCATGTCCTCCGACAAATGTGTTACCCATCTCTCCGACAGCCCAACGGGCGGCGTATTAAAGCACGGATCGCCCGGCCCGCTCCGATAGAATCCACGCGGTTGCGGCGCGCACCCGCCGCACGCGTCACACAAGAGAGGACTGACCCATGCGAAGCACGACCATCCGATTCCTCGTGGCCGCCCTCGGTCTCGTCGCCCTGGGCGTCGCCGTCCCGGCGCAGGCGCAGGGGACCCTTCTCCAGAGCCGCGACCTCTCCCGCTTCCGCGACGTCGCAGACGTGGCGATGTCACCCGACGGGACGCACGTCGCCTATCAGGTGATGAACAACGACCGCCCCGGCCGTCCCTATCCCGAGATCTGGGTGCTGGACGTGCAGACCGGCAGGTCGGCGCGCCTCACCACCGGCGACGCGCCGTCGTCGGACGCCGTCTGGTCGCCCGACAGCCGGTGGATTGCGTATCACGGCGAGGCCGCGGGCCATTCCGGCCTTGTCGTGGCGCACCCCGACGGCACCGGCACGACGTTCCTCGCGCCGGTCGAGGGGACGAACTCGCCGCTGCCGGGCCAGGGGGCCGACATCACCTGGTCGCCCGACAGCGCGCGGATCGCCTTCATCTCGGCGACGCCCGGCCCCGAGACCGCGGCCGCCAGCGGCGACCCGATGGTCTTCACCCGCTACCTCTGGCGGCCGACCGCCGCCGAGGGGCTGAAGGCCTTCAACGACAACCGGCGGCTCCACATCTTCCTCGCCACGCTCGCCAACCGCGAGGTGCGCCAGTTGACGATGGGGGAGTACTACGAGCACTCGATCGCCTGGTCGCCCGACGGCTCGACGATCCTCTTCTGCTCGGACCGCTCGCCGTACGCCGACCAGTTCTTTCACTACAACATCTACGCCGTCGCCCCGGCGACCGGCGCCATCCGCCAGCTCACCACGCTCGAGACGACGCAGTACGACCCGGTGTGGTCGCCCGACGGCCGGCAGATCGCCTTCCGCGGGACGACGCGCGGCCTCACCGATCGCGAGACGACGATGGAAGACACCCACGTGTGGGTGATGAACGCCGATGGGACCGGCCGGCGCGAGGTCGGCAAGGCGATCGACGATCGCCAGGGGCCGCCCGTGTGGGCGCCTGACGGCCGCTCGCTGTACTTCACCGTCCAGGATCGCGGCAGCGTTCACCTCGATCGACTGCCCGTCGACGGCGGCACGCCGGAGGTGGTCGTCGGCGAGGCGGGCAGTGTCGGGAGCCTGTCGGTGGCGAAGTCGGGGGCCCTCGCCTACTCGTTCGCCAGCCCGAGTGACATGGCGGAACTGTTCCTGCGGACGGGGACCACGACGACGCAGGCGACGCACCTCAACGCCGAGGTGCTGCAGGGCAAGGAGCTGGGCCACGTGACGTCGTTCGAGTTCATCAGCAACGACAACAAGTACACCGTCGAGGCGTTCCTGGTGGAGCCGGTGGACCTCGTGCCGAACTCGAAGCACCCGCTCATCGTGAACATCCACGGCGGGCCGCACGGGCAGAACGGCCCGGCGTTCAACTTCCGCGATCAGGTCTTCGCCGCGAAGGGCTGGGCCGTGCTGCACGTGAACTACCGGGGCTCGACCGGATACGGCCAGCGGTTCGCCGACGCGGTCTTCGGCGATCAGGACGGCAACGAGGCGCAGGACGTGCTCTACGGCGTCAGCGCCGCCATCCGGCGCTACCTCTGGATCGACCCGACGCGGATGGGCGTGGAGGGCGTCAGCTACGGCGGGCAGCTCAGCTACTGGCTGATCACGCAGACGCGCGAGTTCAAGGCGGCCATCCCGATTGCCGGCATCACGAACCTCATCAGCTACAACTACCTCACCTACTACAACCAGTACGAGCAGATGGAGTTCGGCAAGCTGCCGACGCAGGACGACCTGATGGACACGATGTGGAAGCGGTCGGCGCTGCGCTACGTCGCGCAGGTGGCGACGCCGACGCTCATCATGCACGGGGCCAACGATCCCGACGTGCCGATCCCCGACGCCGAGCAGTTCTACATCGCGCTGAAGGACGTGGGCGTCGAGACGGAGTTCGTGATGTACCCGCGCGAGGGGCATGGGATCCGCGAGGTCCAGCACCAGATCGACAGCATCGACCGGTCCATCGCGTGGTACCAGCAGCACTTCCCCGACAAGAGCGCGGCGGTGCCGATTCCCTGACAGACGCGGGCTGCGGGCTGCGGGCTTCGGGCTCCGGGGCGACCCATTGCCCATTGCTCGTTGCCCGTTGCTTATCCATCAACACGCGCTCAGGTCGTCTCCGGCGCGCTCTCCTTGCGGTAGGCCCGCAGCGCGGGCGTGGCGGCCACGACCCAGGCCGTGGCGGCGATGCAGCCGAGGCCGCCGCTGACGACGGAGAACGGGGCGCCCAGCCAGTTGGCGACGAGGCCGGCCTCCATCTCGCCGAACTGCGGGCCGCCGAGGAAGAAGATCATGTTCACGCCGGTCATCCGCCCGCGGATATGGTCCGGCGTCTCCAGCTGGCGGACGATGTTGCGCAGGACGGTGCTGACGGTGTCGCTGGCGCCGACCACGGCGAGACAGCCGAACGTCAGCCAGAAGTCGCGCGACAGGCCGAAGACGACGGTAGCGAGGCCGTAGACGCCGACCGCGCCGATGAGGACGGCGCCGCGGCGATCGATCCCCTCGACGGCGCGGACCATCAGGCCGCCGGCCAGCAGCGCGCCGACCGACGGCGCCGCGTAGAGCCAGCCGTAGCCGCTGGCGCCGACGTGCAGGATGTCCTGCGCGAAGATCGGCAGCAGGGTCATCGCCGACGAGAAGAAGGTCGCGAAGAAGTCGAGCAGCATCGTCGAGCGGATGGTGGGCGACGCGAAGACGAACCGGAACCCGTCGATGGCGGCACGCAGGCTC
This sequence comes from Acidobacteriota bacterium, assembly GCA_028876655.1. Lineage (GTDB taxonomy): Bacteria > Acidobacteriota > Vicinamibacteria > Vicinamibacterales > CAVVIG01 > JAGWRA01. Next base: position 3,124 of record JAGWRA010000098.1, read on the forward strand.
AGCCGCTTCTCGCCGTCGGCGGCGACGAGCGCCTGGCCCGGCACGTCGCGCATCATCAGCAGCGCGACGATGACGGCGAGGAACGAGGCCGTGTTGAACGCGTACGCCCAGCCGAGTCCCAGGGCGGCAATCACGATGCCGGCGAGCGACGGCCCGATGACCGACGCGATCTGGAACATGATCGTGTTCAGGCTGATGGCGTTGGGGAGGTGCTCGCGGGGGACCAGGTTCGGGTACAGCGCCTGGCGCGCGGGCATGTCGAACGCGTTGGCCGCGGAGGTGAGCGCCGCCAGCGCGTAGATCGGCCACAGCACCGACAACCCGCGGAACGTCAGCCAGGCGAGGGCGGCGGCGAACACCGTCATGACGCTCTGCGTGATGAGCATCATGCGGCGCCGGTCGAAGGCGTCGGCCGCCACCCCGCTCAGCATCGAGAAAACGATGATCGGCAGGACGCGGACGAGGCCGACCATGCCGAGCGCCAGCCCCTTGCGGCCGGCCGGCGCGAGCAGCGCCACCTGCCACAGGATGGCGGCCGTCTCCATCCGCGAACCGGAATAGGAGATGAGCAGGCTGATCCAGATCAGCCGGAAGTTGCGGGACCGGAGGGCGACGAATCGGGACGGAGAAGGCTCGGAGGGCACGCCGGTGCCTATCGCCTCTGGCTCATCGCCTCTCGCCTGCCGATCTGCACGTCAGGAATGCCCCAGCACGCGATGCGGCTGGTACGGCTCTTCGAGGACGCGGCACTCCTCCTCGTCCAGGCGGATGTCGAGGGCGGCCACCGCCTGCTCGAGGTGATCCATCTTCGAGGCGCCGACGATCGGGGCGGTGATCCCCGGCTGCCGGAGGATCCACGCGAGCGCGATCTGCGTGGGCGTCACGCCGCGCCGCGTCGCGATCTCGGCGGCCCGGTCGGCGATCGCGAAGTCCGCCTCGGTGTAGTACAGCTTGTGGGCGAAGTCGTCCGTCTTCGCGCGCGGCGTCTGGCCGTGGTCGACCCCGCGGCGGTTGCCGGCGAGGAAGCCGCGGGCGAGCGGGCTCCAGGGGATGATCGCGATCCCTTCGGCGCGGCAGAGCGGGATCATCTCGCGCTCCTCCTCCCGGTAGACGAGGTTGTAGTGGTTCTGCATCGACACGAACTTGGCCCAGCCGTGTTGCTCGGCCGTGTGTTGTGCCTTGGCGAACTGCCAGGCGAACATGCTGCTGGCCCCGATGTAGCGCGCTTTGCC
>JAGWRA010000099.1 GCA_028876655.1 Acidobacteriota bacterium
CCCGCGCCGCCGCAGTTCCAGTTCCGTGCGGGCGCGCGCCCGGGCCACGCGGGCATCGTCGAGCGCCCGCTCGGCCTTCAGGGCGGCCAGCGCCTCGTCGATCGACTCGGGCGGGAAGGCGCGCTGCTCGAGGCGCTCGCGCGCCTGGTGCTCGGAGAGCTCGCGGCGGACGAGGAGACGCAGGATGACCAGGCGTGCCGCATCGGCATCCCGCCGCTCGGGCGGCGCGTCGGCCGGGGGCTTCAGGCGCGACCGCGGCAGGGGGCTACCCTCCGAAGCGGGTGATTTCGGGGGAGGGCGCGGGTGCGGTTCGCCCGCGGGCCTTGCGCGCCATGTCCTCGCGGGTCATGTCGGTGGTGCTGCCGATCCCCTGCACCTTCAGCTTGAACTCGTCGACGTTGGACGCCCAGCGCAGGGCTTCGTCGTAGCTGATGAGGTGCTGCTCGTACAGCGCGAAGATCGACTGGTCGAACGTCTGCATGCCGTACTGCGTCGTCCCGGCGGCGATCGCCCCCTGGATGAGGTGGGTCTTCTCCTTGTCGACGATGCAGTCGCGGATGAAGGGCGTGCCGATCAGGATCTCGACGGCCGGCACGCGGCCGTGGCCGTCGGCCGTCGGGATCAGCCGCTGCGAGATGACGGCCCGCAGGACGCTGGCCAGCTGCAGCCGGATCTGCTTCTGCTGGTGCGGCGGGAAGACGGCGATGATGCGGTTGATCGTCTCGGTGGCGTCGAGCGTGTGGAGCGTGGAGAAGACCAGGTGTCCGGTCTCGGCCGCCAGCAGCGCGGTCTCGATCGTCTCGAAGTCGCGCATCTCGCCGACCAGGATGACGTCCGGGTCCTGCCGCAGGGCGCTGCGCAGCGCGTGGGCGAACGAATGGGTGTCGACGGCCACCTCGCGCTGGTTGATGATCGACCGGTCGTCGCGGTGCAGGAACTCGATCGGGTCCTCGATCGTCATCACGTGCGCCGCGCGCGTGTGATTGATGTGGTCGACGAGCGCCGCCAGCGTCGTGCTCTTGCCGCTGCCCGTCGTCCCGGTCACCAGGACGAGCCCGCGCTCTTCGGACGCGATCTGGGCCAGCACGGTCGGCAGCCCGAGCTCGGCAATCGATCGGATCTGGATCGGGATGACGCGGAACACCATCCCCACCGCGCCCCGCTGCTGGAAGATGCTGCACCGGAAGCGGCCGAGGCCGGCCACGCTGTAGGCGAGATCGATCTCCTGATCGTCCTTGAACTTCTGCCGCTGCGCCGTCGACATCACGGCCGCCGCCATCGCCATCACGTCCTCGAGCGCGAGCTGGCGATCGCGCGTGGCGGGCGTCAGCTGCCCGCCCACGCGCAGCATGGGGAAGTTGCCGACCTTCAGGTGCAGGTCGGACGCCCCCTGGTCGACGGCGATCCGGAGGAGGTCGTTGACGTGCATAGTCTAAATGGCGCTCCGCCCCAAACCCCGGCTCCCTTCACTCGCTCGCCTCACGCGGCTCGCTCCGTTCCGGTCGCGGGCCCGCTGGGCGGGCCGTTACGATGCCATGAGGTCGGTGCCAGACCGCGACCTCGCTCAGTGTCCTTTCGCCGTGCGGGCGCCGGCGGGTTCGCGCCGCGCCGCGTCGGCCGGGTACACGTAGGTCAGCCAGTTCCAGGTGTCCGGGATCTCGCCGTTGATGAGATCGAAGTACGCCCGCTGCACGGCCTCGGTGACCGGGCCCCGCTTGCCGGTGCCGATCGTCAGGCGGTCGACGCTGCGGATCGGCGTGACTTCGGCGGCCGTGCCGACGAAGAACAGTTCGTCCGCGGTGTAGAGGAACTCGCGCGGGATCGTGGTCTCGCGGACCTCGAACCCGAGGTGACGCGCCAGAGTGATGATCGAGTCGCGCGTGATGCCCTGCAGGATCGACGAGCCGAGCGTCGGCGTGAAGATGACGTTGTCGCGCACCAGGAAGACGTTCGCGCCGCTCGCCTCGCTGACGAAGCCGTTCACGTCGAGGGCGATCGCCTCGGCGTAGCCGTCGGCCAGCGCCTCCATCTTGATGAGCGCCGAGTTCGCATAGTTGGCGTTGCACTTCGAGGTCGACGGGAAGGTGTTCGGCGCCATGCGCGTCCACGAGCTCACGCGGACGTCCACCCCGGCCTCGAGCGCGTCGGCCCCCAGGTAGCGGCCCATCGGCCAGACGAGGATCGCCAGGTCCACCGGGCAGGTCGACGGGTTGACCCCCAGCGAGTCGTAGCCGCGGTACATCAGCGGCCGGATGTAGCAGTCCTTGAGCGCGTTCGCCCGGATCGTCTCGAGGATGGCCGCCTGCAACTGGGCGGGCGTGATCGGATAGGCCATCCGGTAGGTGCGCGCCGAATCGAACAGGCGCCGCACGTGGGCGTCGATCCGGAAGCAGGCCGCCCCCTTCGGGCTGTCGTAGCACCGGGCGCCTTCGAAGACGCCGCTGCCGTAGTGGACCACGTGGGCGGCGACGTGAATCTTCGCGTCGGCCCAGTCGACCAGCGTGCCGTTCATCCAGATCTTGCCGGTCCCGGGAAAGCCTGCCATGGCGTGCTCCTGAATCCTGAATGATGGAGGACGACGGTCTTCGGTCTGCAGTCTTCAGCCCTGTCCGGATGCGGCGAGCGGCCATTCGGCCGTCGGGTGCACCGGAGGCCGAAGACTGGAGACCTCGGATGTTAGCACTACTGCGCTTCGCCGCAAAAAGGGCAGCGGTCGGAGCGGGCGTGCAGCGGCTTGCGGCAGTGCCAGCAGAAGCGCGGCTGGGGTGTGTCGCGGGCGCGGAGCCGGCTGTGGATGTCCTGCACAGCCTCGGCGCCGAAGGAGACGCCCGCGGAGGACGCCTCGGGCGCGGCCGCCGGCCGCCGCGCCGGCGTGGGCGTCCCCGGCGCCCGCCGGCTCGGCGCCAGCTGGACCGCGAGCACGTCCTCGAGCAGGTCGGCCGCCCGCTGGTAGCGCCCGGGGATGTCGGGGGCCATCGCCTTCAGGATGACGTCGTCGAGCGCCCGCGGGATCTTCGGGTTCTTCGTCCGCGCCGACGCGAGCATCTCACCCCGCTTCAGCCGGTCCAGATCGGACGGCGCCGGCGTCTGATACGGCAGATCGCCGGTCAGCATCTGGTACATCGTCACGCCGAGCGAGTAGAGATCGGACGCGAAGACCGCCTTGCCCTCGAACTGCTCCGGGGCCATGTAGGGTGGGCTCCCGATGACGGTCGTGCCGTGCGCGGCGATTTCGAGGAAACGCGAGGTGCCGAAATCGGCCACCTTCAGCAGGCCGGTCTCCGACACCAGCACGTTCGACGGACGGAGGTCGCGATGCAGCACGCCCTGCCGGTGGGCGTGATCCACGGCATTGCAGATCTGGCAGATGTAGTCCAGCGCCCGCGGGAGCTCGAGCGCCCCGTCGCGGGCGATGATGTGCTCCAGCGTCTCGCCCTGCACGTACTCCATCACGATGAAGAAGACGTTCTGCTGCTTCTCCGCCGTCAGGATCGTGACGATGTTGGGGTGGCTGAGGCTGGCGAGCAGGCGCGGCTCGCGCAGCAGCTCGCTGAAGTCGGTGGACTGCCGGTGCGGGACCTTCAGCGCCACCTTCTTGTCGATCCAGGTGTCGGTGGCGAGATAGACGGCGCCGAACCCGCCGCTGCCGAGCGGCGAGATGATCTTGTACTTGCCGATGGTCTGGCCGCGAAAGAACATGAACGGCGACGAGTATAGCGCAGGTACGCGCCTATAATCGCGCCATGCACCGCTTCTTCGCATCGGACGCCGCGATGGCCGGGCAGCGCGTCACGCTGCCGGACGGCGAGGCCGAACACCTCGCGCGCGTGCTGCGGCTCGGGCCCGGCGCGGCGGTCGTCGCCTTCGACGGCCGCGGACGCCAGTTCCAGGCGACCGTCGAGCGCGTGAAGCCGGACGTCCGCCTGCACCTCGGCGACGCGCTGGCCGCGGCGCCCGAGGCGGGCGTCCCGCTGACGCTCGTACAGGCGGTCCTGAAGGGTGACGGCATGGACGCGGTCGTCCGCGACGCCGTCATGCTGGGCGCGGCCGCGATCCAGCCGGTGGTGACGACGCGGGCGGAGACCGGGCTGGGCGTCCTGCAGCGGGGACGGCGCGTCGAACGGTGGCGGCGGATCGCCCTCGCGTCGGTGAAGCAGTGCGGCCGCGCCGTCGTGCCGGCGGTCCATGACCCGCTCGCCCTCGGCGACGCGTTGACCACCATCTCCGCCGATCTGCGGCTGGCGCTCGTCGAGCCCGCGGCCGACGCCGGGACGCTCGTCACCTGCGCGGAGTTACGCCGCCGGCCGGTGCCGGCGTCCGTGGCGCTGCTGGTCGGACCGGAGGGGGGCTGGGCGCCGGAGGAGCTGGCGGCGATCCACCACCAGGGCTGGATCGGCCTGCGGCTCGGCGGGCGGACGCTGCGGGCCGAGTCGGCCGCAATCGTGGCCATCAGCGCGCTGTGGGGCGGGTGGGAATTCTAGGTCCGCGTTCCGCGTCTCAGCACCAGCCCCACCCATTCGTCTGCCTGCGTCCGCGCCACCAGGGTCAGATCGCTGAAGGCCGCCAGCACGGCGTCTTCCTCGTCGGCCAGGATGCCGCTCAGGATGCAGGTGCCCCCGGTCGCCAGGTGCCGCAGCAGCGCATCGGCGTGGCTGGCGAGGAAGCCGCCGGTCAGATTGGCCAGCAGTGCCTGCGCACCGGCGGGCGGCCACGCGCGGATGTCCGTCAGGGCGAACGTGGTGTGCAGGGCCGCCGGGTTCAGCGCCAGGTTCCGGCGGGCCGACTCGACGGCGTCGGGATCGTTGTCGAGGCCCGTCACGCGGGCGGCGCCCAGCCGGTCGGCGGCAATCGCCAGGATCCCCGATCCGCAGCCGACATCCAGCACCGCGGCGCCCGCCAGGTCGAGCTGCTGGAGCGCGGCGAGACAGAGCCGGGTCGTTGCATGATGCCCCGTGCCGAAGCCCATCGAGGGCTCGATCACGATCGGGATTGGGGATTCGGGCTTGGGGATTGGGGGGGCCGGACGTGGGACGTCGGATGTGGGACGTGGGGAGTGGACGTCGGACGTCGGACGTGGGACGTCGGACGAGGTCGGCAGTACGAGGATCCGTCCAACGTGAATCGGTTTCAGGTCCGCCTGCGATCGACGCGCCCAGTCCTCGTCTGGTTCGTCGACACGCGTGACCTGCAGACCGTCAGGACCGAAGGCGGCCGACAGGGCGTCGGCGGCGCGGTCGCGGGGGGCAGCGTCAATGAAATAGGCGCGCCACTCGCTGTCGGCTTCGTCGAGGGCGGTCGGCTGCCAGTCGTCGAGCGCGGCGATGACGCGATCGCGCAGCGCCGGACCCGCCGCGGCGGGGAAGCGGAGGACGAGGACAGGCCACTGGCGTGGCATTGTTCAGTCCTGGCGGGGCCCCACCCCCGCCAGCAGCCGTCGCTTCCGCTCCGGATCCTGACCGGTTGCGGCGTTGCTGCTCAAGACGCCACCTATCCGAAGATGTCGCGGACGCGGTCGAAGAGGTTGCGCTCTTCGTGGTCGTGGGCCTGGTGGCGCGGCTCGTTGGGTTCGGCCGGCATCTCGCCGGCCAGCTGCTCCAGGATTTCACGCTGCCGGCGGGTCAGCTTGCGTGGCGTGATGGCCTGCACCGTGACGAGCAGGTCGCCATGCCCGCGGCCGCCGATGTCGGGCATGCCGCGGCCCCGGAGGCGGAACGTACTGCCGGTCTGCGTCCCTTCCGGGATCGTCAGCTTCTCGTGCTGTTGCGGGCTCGGGGTCGGCACGCGGATGTCACCGCCCAGCGCGAGGGTCGTGAAGTTCACCGGCACTTCGCAGTACAGGTCGTCGCCGTCGCGCCGGAAGAACTTGTGGCGCTGGACGTGGACGACGACGTACAGGTGGCCGGCGGGACCGCCGCCCGCGCCGGCCTCGCCTTCACCCGACAGCCGCAGTTGCTGCCCCTCGGCAATGCCCGCGGGGATCTTGACCGTGAGCTTCTTCTCGCGCGGCACCGTCCCGGCGCCGCGGCAGGTCTGGCACGGCTTGGTGATCACCTTGCCGGTGCCCCGGCACTGGCCGCAGGTGCGGGCGACGGTGAAGAACCCCTGCTGGTAGCGCAGTTGTCCGGCACCGCGGCACTGCGGGCAGGTGGTGGGGCCGCTGCCCGGCGCCGCGCCCGATCCGTGACAGGTCTCGCAGGCCTCCTGCCGCGGGATCTGGATCGGCGTCTCGGTTCCCGCGTAGGCCTCGTCGAAGGAGATCTCGAGGTCGTACCGCAGGTCGGCGCCGCGCTGCGGGCCGCGGCGCCCCCGGCCGCCCCCGAAGAGGTCGCCGAAGCCGAAGATGTCACCGAGGCCGCCCAGGATGTCGTTGAAGTCGGCGAAGATCGTCGGATCGAAACCGGCGGCGCCGCCGGCGGCACTGCCGACGCCGGCGTGGCCGAAGCGGTCGTACGCGCTGCGCTTGTCCTTGTCGGCCAGGACGGCGTACGCCTCCGCGGCTTCCTTGAACTGCTCCTCGGCCGCCTTGTCCCCCGGATTGCGGTCCGGATGGAACTTCATCGCGAGCTTGCGGTAGGCGCTCTTGATCTCGACGTCGGTCGCCGTCCGCGACACGCCGAGGATTTCGTAGTAGTCGCGCTTGCTCACGCCTTGGCCACCTTCACCATCGCGGGCCGCAAGAGCCGCGTGCCCAGCAGGTAGCCGCGGCGCAGTTCCTGGACGATTTCCCCTTCCTGGTGGTCGGGACTCGGCTCGTAGGCGACGGCCTGGTGCAGGTGCGGATCGAACACGGCCCCTGTGGTGTCAATCGGCGTCACGCCCCGCTTCTGGAGCAGATCGGCGAGCTGCTTGTAGATCAACTCGACGCCCTGCCGGTAGGCGGCCGCCTCGGGTCCTGCGTCGACCGTCAGCGCCCGCTCGAAGTCGTCGACGAGCGGCAGCAGGTCGCCGATCAGATCGGCCGCGGCCGTCTGACGCTGCTCCTGGCGCTCGCGATCGACTCGCTTGCGGTAGTTGTCGAACTCCGCGGTCTTCCGCAGCAGCCGATCGTAGAGGTCGTCGCGCTCGGCCTTGAGGGCGTCGGCCGTGCCGGCCTCCGTCGCCGGCGCATCGGCTGCGGTTTCCGCGGCGGGCTTCTCGGGGGATGGACTCGTCTCGTGCGTCATGGGAAACAGGTACCGCTCAGTTCGTATCCTTCAGGATGCGGGACATCGCCTGTGCGAGGCCGTCGACGGCCGCGATGGCCCGCGAGTAGCGCATCCGGGTCGGGCCGATGACCCCGATCGAGCCGCGGCGTCCGCCCTCGCTGTAGGTCGACGCCACCAGGCTGAAGTGGCGCAGTTCCGGGTTGATGTGCTCGGCGCCGATCACGACGGTGAGGCCGCTGCTGTCGATGCACTCGCCGAGCAGGCGCACCAGCCGCTCCTTCTCCTCGACCATCTTCAGCAGCGTCCGCAGCATGTCGAACGCCCCGTCGTGGTTCACGAAGGAGGCGTCGCCCAGCAGGGCGGCCGCCCCCTCGACGACGATCCGGTTCTCGTCGGGCCAGCCGTCGAAGCTCGTCCGGGCCAGATCCAGCGCCCGGGCCAGCAGTCGATCGTACAGGCTCCGCTCCTCGCACAGCCGCGTGGTGACGGCCGCGCGCGCCTCGTCGAGCGACAGGCCCGAGAACTGGGTATTCAGGTAGTTCGCCGCCTCGCGCAGGTCCTGCGGCTGCCAGGGCTCGCCGGTGTCGACGACCTTCTGCAGGGCCTGCCCGCCGCGCGCCACCAGCACGACGAGCACGCGCGTCGCCGTCAGCGAGACGAACTCGATCCGGTCGAACACCGCCGCATCCGCCGCCGGCGCCACCGCGAAGGCCACCTGGTGCGACGCCTGCGACAGCATGTGCGAGACGTTCACCAGCAGCTGATCGACGGGCCCCTGTCCGGCCTGGCGCAGCCGCGCCGCCACCAGGTCGACCGACCGGCTGGGCCGGTGGCCTTCGAGCAGCAGGTCGACGTAGAACCGGTAGCCGCGATCGGTCGGCACCCGGCCGGCCGACGTATGGGGCTGACGGACGTACCCGTCTTCCTCGAGCCGCGCCAGTACGTTGCGGACCGTCGCTGACGACACGTTCAGCCCGGCCGACTGCGCGAGCGTCGACGAGGGGACCGGCTGGCCGGTGATGATGTATTCGCGGACCAGGGCTGCCAGCAGCCGCCGCGCGCGTTCCGAAGGGATGGGTACTGCCATTAGCAGTCTCGCGGAGAGAGTGCTAACTCATTATACACCAGTCGTTGCGGGTGTCAGGCGCGCCGAGCGGGCGGGGCGCCACGGGAAACGGGTCAGGTCGCCTTGAGGTTCGACCAGCGCAGCGACAGGGCGGCCACGGCCGGTTCGTCGATCCGGCCGTAGCGGACGGCGATCAGCTGAGCCAGGATGCTGACGGCAATCTCGGCGGGGCTGACCGCGCCGATGTCGAGGCCGATCGGCGCATGGACGCGCTGGAGTTCGCCGGCAGGGGTCCCCTCGGCCACCAGGGCGTCGTAGACGCGGGCGATCTTCGCGCGGCTGCCGATGAGGCCGACATAGCGCAGCTCGCGGGGGGCCAGGCTGCGCAGCGCGTCCAGATCGTGCCGGTGGCCCCGCGTCACGATGACGACGTAGGCCGTCTCGGGGATCGCGGTCCGCGCCAGCCAGGCGGGGATGTCCTCCACGATCACCTCGGCCGCGTCCGGGAAGCGCTCGCGGCTGGCGAACTTCTCGCGGTCGTCGACGACGTGGACCGCGAAGCCGACCTCGTGCGCCATCCGCGCCAGGTGGTAGCCGACGTGGCCGGCGCCGATGACGTAGAGGCGGGGCGACGGTTCGATCGGATCGATGTGGACCTCCATCTGGCCGCCGCAGATGAGTCCCGATTCCTCGGCGAAGTCGTCGTTGAGTTCGTAGCGCACGAGCTGCGACCGGCGCGTCTTCAGGGCCTCGCGCGCCTTCCCGAAGGCATCGTTCTCGTAGCAGCCCCCGCCGATCGTCCCGACCGTCCGGCCGTCGGCGTACACGAGCATCTTCGCGCCGACGCGCTGGGGCGTCGAGCCGCGCGCCGACACAATGGTGACGAGGGCGACCGTTTCCCCCTGGTCCAGGGCCTCGGCGAGCGCCGCGAAGACCTCCTGGTTCATGTACCGGGATTATATCGGGGATTCGGGGCTCGGGACTCGGGATTGGCCGTGGACCCGGAGTCCGAATCCCCAACCCCCAATCCCTAATCCCCAGCTAGACGGTGAGGATCCAGTGCCGGCCCATGTCGAGCGGGAGCGTCTCGCGCAGGCGATCGACGAGCGCCGGGCCGTACTGGTTCAGGAAATAGACGAAGCCGACCGTCCGTTCCTGGGCGTGGCCGCCGGGGAAGGCCTGGCGGCGGGCGTGCATGAACTGGCGGCGCAGCGTCTCGTCGCGGCGCTTGGCGGCCTGAATGAGCTTGTTGTGGAGCGTCTTCAGGTCGTGCTGCATCCGCCCGAGCGTCGAGCGGGCGGCGCCGGCGAGCGTTGGATCCACCACCGGCAGCACCTCGATGACCCGCTCCATCTGGGCGGTCACCGTCCGCGTCGCCTCGTCGATCGAAGCCTCGACGTGCGGCGGCAGCTGGGCCTCGAGCAGCCGGTTCAGGGCCGACTCGTCCTGCGCCTGCAGCGACTCGAGTCCCACCTGGTACCGGGTCATGAAGCGGACGGCCGCCGAGTCGAGCAGCGTGGCCGTCGCGCGCGGGTGCATGAGCGGCATCGGGATGCCGTAGCGCTCGTAGACGCCGCGCAACTGGCCGAGATACGCCAGCTCGTTCGGCCCGGCCACGTAGCAGGCCGTCGGGAAGATCGTGTCCTCGACGAGCGGCCGGAGCAGCACGTTCGGGCTGAAGTGTGCCGGGGCCTGCGCGGCCAGCGCCGCCAGCGCGGCCGGCTCGTAGGGGGTCTCGCCGACGACCAACGTCCCCTGCTGGCCGCGGATCGGCCGGCGCGTCCCGTCCAGGTAGAACAGCGCCGGGCTGTCCTCGTGCGCCTGCACCTGCGCGTGATAGCCGTGCGCCACCAGGTCGGCGCCGGCGGCGGCGGCCAGCCGGGCCGTCTCGCCGGGCGTCTCGATCTCGCGGCGGAACAGATCGGCGACCAGCGGCTTGGCGGCCGGGTCGGAGGCGTCGTAGACGACGAGCCCCAGGCGGCCGAGGACGTGCTCCAGCCAGGTGGCGAACGCCTCCGCCATCCCGCGGCCGGGGACGTAGGCCTGCCGCAGGTCGTCGAGCAGGGCAGGCGTGAACTCGGTGGCCGGCAGCGTGGCGGCCAGCGTCTCGACGACCGGACCCACCTCGGCCGGGAGCGGCACCGTGGCGACGGGGACCGGATCGTTCTTGGCGAGCGTGGGAAGGGCAAGCGTGTGCGGCTCGAGCTCGGCGTCGAGCACCGTGCACGAGCGGACTTCGTCCCAGTCGTGGTCCTCGCTCTCGACCCAGAAGACGGGGATTGCGGGGACCCCCTGCTGCCGGGCGATCTGCTCGGCGAGCTGAATGGCGGTGAGCGCCTTGAGCAGCGTGTAGAGCGGACCGCCGAACAGCCCGGCCTGCTGGCCGGTGACGATCGCGACGCTGCGCGGGTCGGCGAACTGCCGGGCCCGCTCGACGGCGGCTGCCGGCGCCCCGCGCCGCTGCTGCTGCGCCGCCAGCAGCGCAGCCAGCGCCGCGCGCGCCCGCGGGTGCTTCAGCGTCCGTTCCACCACCGCGGCGCACGACTGCGGCACCGCCGGGTTGCCGGCGAAGAACGGAGCGAGCCGATCGAACTGGTAGGCGTAGTCGGCCGCGAGCGGCCGGGTGCCGGGGAGCTGGCGGATGTCGACCGCAAGGTGTGGAGCAGGGGCTTCCGTGGGCGAGGCAGGCTTGGTCGACACCGTTCGGCTACTGTTGCAGACGGTTGAGCGCCCTGTCAACTGGCCGTCCGGCGCTCGATGAGACAAGACTGCGCAAATCTGGTAAACTCTCGTGCTGGAACGAGTCCCGCTGTCCGCGTCATTCCTGAGGAGCACCGGCCCTGACTGCGGAAGCCTCCAGCTATTCACCACAGGACGCCTTCGGTCCTTTTCGAGTTCTTCATCAGATTGGTGCCGGCCGTCTCGGGCCGGTCTTCCGGGCCTATTACCCGGAAGGCGATCGCCTGGTGGCCATCAAGGTCTTCCAGCTCGATCTCCTGCCCGAGCAGGTGCAGGCCCTGGCCAAAGAGCTGCAGACGCTGGTCGGCCGCCGGCTCGCGCATCCGGGGATTGCCGCGCCACTCGCGGCGGGCGTGCAGGGGGCCTCGGTCTATCTCGCGCAGGAGTTCTGCAGCGGGGACTCGCTCGACGTCGCCATGCGCCAGGGCGAGCGCTGGACCGGCAAGGCCGGACGCGACCTGATTCAGGCCGTCGCCTCCGCCATCGACCTGGCGGCCGCCCACGGCGTGCATCACGGCGCGCTCCACCCGCGCGACATCCTGCTGGCGGGCGACACCATCCAGGTCACCGGCTTCGGCGTCACCGAAGCGATCGAGCGCGCCGGCCTGCGGGTGCTCGGCCGGCATCCGTACGGCGCGCCCGAGCGGACGAGTGGACAGCCCTGGGGGACGCCGGCCGACGTGTTCGCCCTGGCGGTTCTCACGTACGAGCTGCTCGCGAACCGGCGGGTGAGCGGCATCGGCGACCAGAGCCTCGAGCAGCTCGCGGCGTCGCAGCAGGCCGACCCGCGGATGCTGCGTCAGGTGTTCGCCACGGCGCTCGCCGCCGATCCGGCGGGTCGCTACCGGACGGCCCGGGCGTTCGTCGCGGCGCTGGACGCCGCGCTGGGCGGTGCCTCGAAGGCGGCTGACGCCGTCGAGCCGCGCCTGCCGCTCGAGGCCGCGGCAGAGGACCCCGTCGAGGAGACGCCGGCGTCGCCGCGGAGCACCCGGCCCGTCCTGGTGTCCGAGCCGGCGGCCGGACGGGGCGACACCGAGGCCCGGATCGATGCCGGCCTCGCGCGGGATCCTGCGGAGGACGCGCCCGAACCGGCGCCGCCCGAAGAGGCGGACCTCCAGCTGCGCGACGAGGGCGAGGTCGACCGGACCGACGAGGAGACGCTCGACGAGATGCCGCCGCTGGCGGAAGTCGGCTCGCGCGCGATCGAGGCGGTCTCTGTGGCCGCGCCCGCCGCCGCGGCCCCCGACAGGGATGCGCCGGACGGCGAGCCGGCACGGCCTGAGCCCGCGGCGGGCGCACCGGCGCCTGCCGAAGAGACGCAGCCCGCAGAGACGGCTTCAGCCGTGACGGCGGTCCGGCCGGCGGCCGGGCCTGCGAGAATGCCGGGCGCCGGGCGAGCGCCCGCCACCGGTGCCCCGGCCGCCGCGCCTCGCCCGCAGCCGGTGGTGACGCTGTTCGATGCGCCGCCGCCCGCGGCCGAGCCGGTCCAGGCACCGGGCCGGAGCGGCAACTGGCCGATCTTCGTGGCGCTCACCGTCGGCCTGCTCGTCGGTTTCGCCGTGGGCGTCAGCGTGGCGTCGTTCTTCTACGCCCCGGGTGGATCGGGATCTCCCGCGCCGGTGGCCCACGTGGCGCCGGCGGCTCCGCCGCCGGCGGTGGCCAGCGCGCCGGCAGCTCCGGCGCCGGTCGCGCCACCGCCCGTGCGGCGGGTGACGCCGCC
>JAGWRA010000100.1 GCA_028876655.1 Acidobacteriota bacterium
CGGCGGCATCGAGCGGGTGATCGCGGATCTCGCCGACGGCCTCGTGCGGCGCGGCCACGACGTCACGCTGTGGGCGGCGCCCGGGTCCCGCACCTCCGCGCGGCTGTCGGCGTTCGGGCGCGAAGGCGAGTGGACCCGCTGGAGCAACGTGCGGAACACGCTCCTGCTGAGCGCATGGCTCCTCCGGCAACCGCACCGGTTCGATGTCATCCACAACTTCGGCCGGCTGGCGTACCTGCTCGCGGTGTTGCGCGCCGATGTGGCCAAGGTGCAGACCTACATGCGACCGGTGAACCCGCGGAACATGGAGAAGGTCCGCACACTCGGCGGACGGCGGATCCGCTACACGGCGGTCAGCGCCGCGATCCGCGACACCGGACGGCCGGGCGGAGGCCACTGGTCCGTCGTGCCGAATGGCGCCTCGGCGTCGCGCTTCCCGTTCAATGCCGCCGTCGACGCGCGCACCGCCCCGCTGATGTTCCTCGGGCGGCTCGAGCGCTGCAAGGGAGCGCACACGGCCATTGCCGTGGCCCGACGCGCCGGGCGCCGCCTCGTCATCGCCGGCAACCTCTCGCCGCTGCCGCACGAGCGCGCCTACTACGAGCACGAGGTCGCGCCGCTCGTCGACGGCCATCAGGTCACCTACGTCGGGCCGGTCGACGACCGGGAGAAGGGGGCGCGGCTGCGCGAGGCGGCCGCGCTGCTGCTGCCGGTGGAGTGGGACGAGCCGTTCCCCGTGGTGCTGCCCGAGGCGCTCCTGTCGGGCACGCCGGTCATCGCCTTCCGGCGCGGCGGCATTCCCGAAGGGATCGTCGACGGGCGAACGGGATTCCTCTGCGACACGGCCGAGGAGATGGTGGCGCGCATCGCCGACCTGTCGTCGATCGCCAGGGCGGCCTGCCGCGCCGATGCCGAGCGCCGGTTCACCGACGAAGCGATCGTGTCGGCGTACGAAGCCGTGTACGAGGAACTGATCACGGGAGGCGGCCGTGGCTGACGTGGCGGCGGCAGGGAAGCGCGCGACCGCGGCGCCGGCTCGCCGCACGCTGACGCACGTCCGGAAGGCGCTGGCCTTCGCCGGCCGCTACGTCCGTGGCTGGTTCGAGCCCGGCCGGTTCATCCCGCACGAGCCGCCGAAGCTCTCGATCGAGACGACGAACATCTGCAACGCGAACTGCGTCTTCTGTGCGAACCGTGTGATGACGCGGCGGAAGCAGCCGCTCGACCTGGACGACTTCCGCAAGGCCGTCGACGAGTTCGCCGCGATGGGCGGCGTCGACCTCGACTTCAACGCCACGATTGGCGATCCGCTGCTCGACCCGAAGCTGCTCGAGCGGGCGCGCTACGTGCGCCGCTACCCGCAGTTCGCGACCCTCGGGTTCGTCACGACGCTGCAGTGGCTCCACCGGTTCGACCTGGACGAGTTCTTCGCGGCGGGATTCACGTGGCTCTCCGTCTCGACGACGCTGTCGGGCCGCGAGATGTACAAGGCCTTCTTCCAGGTCGACAAGTACGACCAGATGCTGGCGAACCTCGTCGCGCTGCTCGAGGAGAACAACCGGCGCGGCCGTCCTCTGAACATCGAGATCGCCGTCAAGCCGACCGACGAACCGCTGGAACGCGTGCTGGCGCACCCGGACTTCCAGCGGGTGAATGCCCTGACGCCGCAGGACCTCGAGGAAACCGTCCGCCGGCAGGGCTTCTACGTGGACGACTGGCTCGGGGCCGTCACGTTGCCGCCGTACCTGAAGAAGCGGCCGCTGTATCCCCGCGCGTTCCGGCCCTGCCAGCTGCTGTACGCCGGACTGATGGTCTACTCGAACGGCAAGGTCGGCGCCTGCTCGTGCCGCGACTTCGAGGCCAGCAGCGACCTGATCCTCGGCCACGTCGGCGAGCAGTCACTCGCGACGCTCTGGACCGGCGAGCGCCTGGCCGCCCTGCGCGAGGACTGGCGGCGCCGGAATCACGTGCCGGACATCTGCCGGTCGTGCCGGCACTACCTGTACTAGGGACCCGATCGTTCATGCCCGCGCGCGTGCTCATGGTCAGCCCGCACTTCCCGCCGGACAGCAGCGCCGGCGCGCACCGCGTGCGGCTGCTCGCGCCGCATCTGCCGGCCTTCGGCTGGGAGCCGACCGTCGTCTCGATCGATCCGCGGGACTACGAGGGGCGGGTCGACACCGGGCTGGAGCGACTCGTGCCACCGGAACTGCGCGTGATCCGGTGCCGGGCCTGGTCGCCGTCGTGGACGAGGCCGCTCGGATTCGGCGACCTCGGGCTGCGCGGGTGGACCGCCCTTAGCCGGACGTGCCGGCACCTCCTGGCCCGCGAGCCGTTCGACGCCCTCTTCATCACGATCTATCCCGTCTACCCGGCGCTGCTGGGGCCGCGGCTGAAGCGGCGGTTCCACGTGCCGTTCATCCTGGATTACCAGGACCCGTGGGTGGGGGCCTGGGGGCTGACAGTCGGCGGTGGCGCCGGCGGCCGGGTCGACCTGAAGAGCCGCGCGAGCCGGGCGCTCGGTGCATGGCTCGAGCCCGCGGTGCTGCGTGCGGCCGATGCGATCACGGCCGTGTCGCAGGGGACGTGCGACGACCTGGCGCGGCGCGTGCCTGAGATCGCCCGGATTCCACAGGCGGTGCTGCCACTCGGCTGGGAGCGCGGCGACTTCGACGTGCTGCGCACGCACCCGGAGCCGAACCCGTTCTTCGATCCGGCCGATGGGCAGCGTCACCTGTGCTACGTCGGCACACTGCTGCCGGAAGGCGTGGAAACCGTGCGGGCCCTCCTGCGCGCCGTCCGGACCCTGCGCGAGCGCGATCCCCTGGCCGCCGCCGGCGTGCACCTCTGGTTCATCGGGACGAGCAATCAGTCGCGGCCCGGAGAGCGCCTGCGTGTCGTGCCGATGGCGGAAGCCGAAGGAGTGGGGGCGCAGGTGCACGAGATCCCCGGGCGGATTCCGTACCTGCAGGCCCTGCGGGTCCTGTCGGACGCCACCGGCATTCTGCTGCTCGGGAGCACCGAGCCGCATTACACGGCCAGCAAGATCTTTCCCGCGCTGCTCGCCGGCCGGCCCATTCTGGCGCTCTTCCATCGAGAGAGCAGTGTCGTTGACATCCTGCAGCGAGCGGGGCGCGCCCCGCTCGTGCAGGTCGTGACCTACGGCGGCGCTGAGGGGCCGCTCGACCGGCAGGCCGCGATCGTCGAGGCGCTCGCCACACTGCTGCAGCGGCCCGGCCGCGAGGTGGCGGCCATCGACCTGTCGGCCATCGACGGGGTGTCGGCCCGCGCCGGCGCGCGACGGCTGGCGGCGCTGCTCGATGAAGTGCGTGGCGCCAGGCGTGCGGCATGAAGGGCCGATCGCTGCTCGCTCGGGCCGTGCGGGTGCCGCTGCGGTGGCTGCCGGCGACTGCGGTCGTGCGGGCGCCGGCGGGGCCGCTGCGTGGGCTGCGGTGGATGCCGGCGTCGATGGCGCACGGCGCCTGGCTCGGGCGGGTGGAACCGGACCAGCTCCGCGAGTGTCTCCGGCGCCTGCGGCCCGGCGACGTCCTGTGGGACATCGGCGCCAACGTCGGGCTGTACACCCTCCCGGCAGCGCGGCGTGTCGGTGCTGCGGGTCACGTCTACGCCTTCGAGCCGATCCCACGGAACCTGGAGTACCTGCAGCGTCACGTGGAACTGAACCGGGTGGACAACGTCACGGTCGTGGCGGCCGCCGTGGGCGATCGCGAGGGCACCGTCCGCATGGCTCCGGGTGACTTCCCGGCGGAGTACCACGTCGACGAAGCGGGACAGATCGTCGTGGAGGCGATCGCGCTCGACGACTGGTGCGCCCGATCGGGCGCGCGGCTGCCGCAGGTGATGAAGATCGACGTCGAAGGGGCCGAGGACGCCGTGCTGCGCGGCGGGCGCGAGACGCTCGCGCGCGCGCGCCCTCTGGTCTGCCTGTCGCTGCACGGTGACCGGCAGCGCGAGGCGTGCCGAGCGGTGTTGAGCGGCCTGGGCTACGACGTCGTGTCGCTGCAGCCCGGGCGGGCGGTGGACGTGGCGAGCGACGTGCTGGCGGTGCCCCGATGAGTGCGCCGGAGGTGGCCGCGATTCGCGAGGCCGATCGGGACCGGACGTTGGCGCCCGCCGCCCCGGTACGTCCCGTGCGGCTGACCGTCGTGCTGACGCATCCGATCCAGTACTACACGCCCTGGTTCCGCCACATCGCGAGCACCGCGCCGGCGATCGATCTCACGGTGCTGTACGCGACCGCGCCGACGCCGGAGCAGCAGGGCGCCGGTTTCGGACAGCCGTTCACGTGGGACACGCCCTTGCTGGACGGCTACGCGCACCGGATCGTCCGGCCGGCGCAGGCAGGCGATCGTGTCGACACGGGTCACTTCTGGGGGCTCGACGTCGGCGAGATCGATCGGGCGATCCGTGACGCCCGGCCGGAGGTGCTGCTGTTGCCCGGCTGGCACTCGGCGACCTTCGTGCGGGCCTGGCGCACGGCGCGCCAGCTCGGGATTCCCGTGCTGTACCGCGGCGACACGCACCTGCAGGCGGGACCGGCGGGCTGGCGCCGCGCGCCGTGGATCGCCCGCACGCGGCGGATGCTCCGGCAGTTCGACGGATGGCTGAGCGTCGGCAGCCGTGCCGAGGCGTTCCTCCGCTTCGTCGACGTGCCGTTCGACCGCCTCTTCCGCGCTCCCCATGCGGTCGACAACACGTTCTTTGCCGCCGGCGCCGCCGCCTGGCAGGAGCCCGGCCGCCGTGCGGCCCTCCGCCGCGACTGGGGCTTCGACGAGGAGACCTTCGTCCTGCTCTTTGCCGGCAAGTTCGAGGAGAAGAAGCGGCCGCTCGACGTCATCCGCGCCGCGGGCCGGATGTCCGGCTCGGTCGCGGTCCTGATGGCCGGCGCCGGCCCCCTGGAGGAAGCCTGCCGGCGCGAAGCCTCGGCGCTTGGCGTGCGGGTGACGTGGGCCGGCTTCCTGAACCAGTCGGAGATCGTCCGCGCGTACGCGGCCGCCGACTGCCTCGTCCTGCCGAGCGACTGGGGCGAGACGTGGGGGCTGGTGGTGAACGAGGCGATGGCCACCGGGTTGCCGTGCGTGGTGAGCGATCGCGTCGGCTGCGCGCCTGATCTGATTGAGCCGGACGTCACCGGCGGTACCTTCGCATTCGCCGATGTCGGGGATCTGGCCGCTCAGCTCGATCGCGTCCGGCAGCTGGTGGTGGGTGGACGCGACTTCGGCCCGGCCTGTCGCGAGCGGGTCGGCCGGTCGGACGTCGAGGCCGCCACCGCCGGTCTCCTGGCCGCCTGTCAGGCCGTGACGGCGCCGGGGCGCGCGCCGGTGGCGCAGGTGCCGCGGGTCCTGGCCTGCTGCGGATCCATGGTCGTCGTGTACGGGCTCGAGCGGATGACGTTCGAGGTGTTGTCGGTGCTGCGCGAGCGGGACGCTGCGGTTCACTGCATCGTCAACAGCTGGGAGAACCACCGGATCGTCGCCGAGGCCGCGAGGATCGGTGCCAGCTGGTCGGTCGGCGCGTACCGGGCGCCCCTGCGGCGACGCAGCCGGAACCCGATCCACTGGATCCGTGGCGCGGTCGACGTGCTGCGGACGAGCGGCGGGCTGGTCCGCGACGTCCGGCAGTTCCGCCCGACGGGCATTCTGCTGGCCGATCCGGAAGCGGTCGCCCGGAACTGGCCGGGGCTGCTGGTCTGCCGCCTGCTCGGGTATCCGCGCGTCATGAGCGTGCAGAACGCGCCGGAGCGCACCCCGTTCTACCGCTGGCTGTGGCGCGGGCTCTTCGGATCGGTGATCGACGTGTTCGTCGCGAGCTCCCGCTTCGTCGAGTCGGGTCTGCGCGGTCACGGCATTCCCGCCCGCAAGGTCCGCCTCGTGTACAACACCGTGCCGACGCGGCGCGCGGGCGCACGCGCCGAGGCCCGCGCGCGCGATCCACGGAAGGTCCTGTACGTCGGACAGGTGATCCCCGAGAAGGGGGTCGATCTGCTGCTCGATGCGGTCGGCCTGCTCCGGCGGCAGGGCGTCGACGTGGACCTCGACCTCGTCGGCGCCATGGACGGCTGGATGCCCAAGAGCTACGAGGGCTTCCGCGAGCGCCTGCGTGAACGCGCCAGGCAGCCCGACCTGGCCGGGCACGTCCATTTCCTCGGCTCTCGCGAGGACGTGCCTGCCCTGATGGCCGGTGCCGCCGTGCACTGCTGCCCGTCGCGTCCGGAGATGCGTGAGGGGCTGGTGCTGGTGGTGCTGGAGGCGAAGGCGGCGGCGACGCCGTCCGTGGTGTTCGATGTGGGCCCCATGCGGGAGCAGGTCACGCACGGCGAAGACGGATGGGTCTGCCGGGACCTGAGCGTGGAGGGGCTGGCCGAGGGGCTGCGCGCGTTCCTGGTGGATCCGGAGCGGGCCCGTCGGGCCGGCGCGGCGGCGCTGGCCTCCTCGGCCCGGTTCGACCGCGAGCGGTTTGCCGGGGGCTGGCGCGCCGTGCTGGACGGCCATCGGCCCTCCCCGGCGTCGCCGGATGCGACGCGCGCCGTCGATCCGCCGTTGGAGGCGTTGGCCGCCGGGCCCGCGGTGATCGAGCCGCCGCCGCTACCCACCGGGCCTGCGCGGCGGGTGCTGGCGTGTTGCGGATCGATGGTCACCATCTTCGGTCTCGAACGGATGACGTTCGAAGTCCTGTCCGTGCTGCGCGAGCGGGGCGCCGCGGTCCACTGCATCGTGAACGGCTGGGAACACGATCGCATCGTGGCACAGGCCGAGCGCATCGGCGCGAGCTGGTCGGTCGGGTCCTACCGTGTGAGTCCCCGGCGCACCTGGAATCCGGTGTTCTGGGCGGGAGCCATCCTGGACATCTCGCGCACGAGCACGGGTCTGCTCCGGGACGCGCGGCGGTTCCGGCCGGATGTCATCCTCCTCCCGGATCTCGTGACGGCCCTGCGCAACTGGCCCGCGCTGGCGGGGCTGCGCGTCTTTCGCATTCAGACCGTGCTGCGGCTGCCCAACGCGGCCGTGCCCAGCACGTTCTACCGCCGCCTCTGGCGGTTCGTGGTCAGCCCCGTCATCGATCAATTCGTCTGCAATTCCCGCTACGCCGAGGAGTCGTTGCGCAAGCACGGCATCCCGGCAGGCAAGATCACCCGGATCTACAACACCGTGCCGACCCGCGCGACACCGCCGTCCGCGACGGCTGTCGCGCGCGATCCGGACAAGGTGATCTATGTGGGGCAGATCATCCCCGAGAAGGGAGTCGATCTGCTGCTGGACGCGGTGGGCCTGCTCCGGAGGCGGGGCCTCGACGTGCGCCTCGACGTCGTCGGCCAGATGGACGGCTGGGCGGCGCCGGGCTACGGGGCGTTTCGCGAACGCCTCCGCGCGCGGGCCTCGCAGCCCGATCTGGACGGGCACGTCCGCTTCCTCGGCATCCGTGAAGACGTGCCGGCGCTGATGGCCGCTGCCGCGGTGCACTGCTGCCCCTCGCGACCGGAGATGCGCGAAGGGCTGGTGTTGACGGTGCTCGAAGCGAAGGCGGCCGCGACGCCGTCCGTGGTGTTCGATGTGGGGCCACTGCGCGAGCAGGTGACCCACGAGGTCGATGGCTGGTTGTGCCCGCAGGTGAGCGCGGAGGCACTCGCCGAGGGGTTGGGGGCCTTCATCGAACATCCTGCCGCGGCACGGGCCGCGGGCGAACGGGCCCGGGCCTCCCTGGCGGCGTTCAGCCGGGAACGGTTTGCCGCGGGCTGGTCGGAGACCTGCGGGGTGAGGACGGGGGGAGCCGAGATGGACCGCCGTCACAGTCCGGTGACTTCATGAGAAATCCCGCCTTCGACACCGCGCACGCTCCGCTGTGGACGGCGCAGCCCACGGTCGCACGGTCGGCCCTGAACGATGTCCTGGTCGTCGCCCTGCTGGCCATGGGCGGCTGGCTCGCGGCGGGCGACTGGCTGGGCGCGCTGGCCGCCGCGGTGCTGTGGATGATCTGGCGGCTGCTGACCGTCAACGGGGCGCCCCCCGTGCTGTTCTGGGCGATGAGCTTCGAGTGGCTGCAGGTCACCATCGGCATGTTCTACTACGGCCTCACCGGCCGGGTCCTGCCGACGATCCAGCTGAGCAACTACCGGCCGATGGTGCTCATCGGGCTGATCTGCGTGGCGGCGCTGGCCGTCGGCCTGCGCCTGGGCATTCAGAGTCATCGCTGGGCCGCGCGGGCGGCCGAGCGGCCGCCCCACGCGCACATCCTGCTGACCTGGCGCTTCCTGCTGACATGGTTCCTGGCGGCCACGGCGCTGGGCGGCACCTTGCAGCAGTTCGCCGTGCAGTATCCGGCCCTCATCCAGCCGGTGTTCGCGCTGACGTCGCTCCGCCTCGGGCTCCTGTTCCTGATCCTGCGCCGGCTGATGCGCCCGCGGTTCAGGACCGGTCCGCTGGTGGCGCTGCTGGCCCTCGAAACGGTGCTGGGATTCACGGGGTTCTTCGCCGGCTTCAAGGAGCCGCTGATGCTCGCTCTCATGGCGCTGTTCGAGCAGTTCGACCGGCGGCGGGCCCGGCACTGGATCGCGGTCGTACTCATCGTGACGGTGGGCATCATGGCCGGCGTCGTGTGGCTCGGCGTCAGACGGACCTATCGTGGCGACTACGCGCAGTACACGTCGCGGACCCAGCGTCTCGAGCGCCTCGTCAGCCTCACCGCGGTGTGGTGGAACCGGAACGAGAGCGCGCCGCTGGCGACCGTCGATCAGCTCGTCGAGCGGATCTGGGCGGTGTACTATCCGGCGCTGGCCTACGCCCACGTGCCAGCCGTGGTGCCCCATACCAACGGCGCGCTGCTGGAAGCGGCCGTGCTCCAGGCGATCGAGCCCAGACTCCTGTTCCCGAACAAGCCGGACGTCCCCTCCGACAGTGAGAAGGTGCGCAAGTACTCCGGCATCTACGTCGCAGGGGCGGAGAGCAACACCAGCATCGCGTTCGGGTACGCCGCTGAATCGTACGTCGACTTCGGCACCCCGGTGATGTTCCTGCCCGTGCTGGTCTTCGGCTTCCTGATGGGGATTGCGTTCTCCTGGTTCCAGACGAACATCAGGTACATCGAACTGGCGACGGCGCTGCTGACCGTCGTCTTCTGGCTGTCGCTGTACCTGTTCGAGAAATCGTGGCCGTTCCTGATCGGCCAGGCCGGCACACGCCTCCTCTATCTGGGTGCGGCCACGTGGCTGGTCGATCGCTACCTCTACGCCAGGCGCGAAGACCGCGACAGGGCCAGCGCCATGCCGGGCCTGCGGGGACCGACCTACCGGTTCCCCGGGTCGGCGTCCTGAGCCCCGACCCACGGATGCGCATCCTGCACGTCACCCCGTACTTCGCGCCGGCCTTCGCCTACGGCGGGCCGCCGCGCAGCATCTTCGGGCTGTGCCGCGCGCTGCAGCAGAACGGTGTCGAGGTGCGCGTCGTCTCGACGACGGCAGGCGGAGGCCACGAACTGCCCGCGTCGACGCAGGGCTTTGCGTCGTACGAGGGGATCCTCGTGCACTACGCGCCGCTGGCGTGGCCCCGGTGGTACTTCCACGCATCGATCGGGCCGGTCCTCGACGAAGGGCTCGCCTGGTGCGACCTGTGCCACGTGCACGGTGTCTGGAACGTTCCCGAGTGGACCGCGGTGCGCCACGCCGCGCGCGCGGGCGTGCCGTACGTGCTCTCGCCACGCGGGATGCTCGAGCCGGAGGCGCTGCGGCGCGGCCGCCTGCGCAAGCAGATCGCCTGGCAGCTGCTCGAGCGGCAGGCGCTCCGTAAAGCCGCCCTCCTGCACGCCACGTCCGAGCGCGAGGCCGACACGCTGCGCCAGCTGGACCCGGGCGCCGACGTGGCGATGGTGCCCAACGGCGTCGAGACCGACCTCGCCGCGGGAGCCGTGCCGGGAGCATTCCGGCGGCGGCACGGTCTGGAGGCGGGACAGCCGCTCGTCGTGTTCCTGGGGCGCCTGCACCCGATCAAGCGGCTCGATCTCCTTGCGGCAGCCTTCGCGCAAGTACACGCACGCCAGCCCGGCGCGCGGCTGATCGTGGCCGGGCGCGACGAGCAGGGCTACCGCCGCGTGATCGAACCCGCGTTCGCCGCGGGCGGGGAGGCGGTGCGCTGGACGGGGGATCTCGACGCCTCTCAGAAGTGGGAGCTGCTGGCCGACGCCAGCGTGCTCGTCTGCTGCTCCGACTCGGAGAGCTTCGGGCTGAGCGTCGCCGAGGCGATGGCGGCCGCCGTGCCGGTCGTCGTCACCCGGACCTGCCCTTGGCCCGATCTGGAGCAGTGGGGCTGCGGACGCTGGGTGGCGCAGACGCCAGGCGCGATGGCGGATGCATTGCTGGATCTGCTCGAGGAACCCGCCCGGGCCCGGCGCATGGGAGCCCTGGGGCAGGCCGTCGCCCGCAGGCTGTTTTCGTGGAACGTGATAGCCGACGCCATGATCGCCGCCTACGACCGCGTGCTCTCCGGAGGGCGGACGCGGCGGCCGTCCCTGGCCTCATGACGCTGCCCGGGGGAAGCGCGATGCACTGGCTCGGGCATCGTCTCGGGCTGGCCCGGGCGCGAACGCAGACGACCGAAGCCGAGCGCCGGTGCCTGGCGCAGCATGCGCGCGGCCGGCGCAGCCTCGTCGAAATCGGCGTGATGCACGGCGTCGGCACGCGCCTGCTCCGGGAGGTCATGCACCCGGACGGGACGCTCGCGGCCATCGATCCCTTTCCGCCCGGACGTCTGGGCATCAGCTTCGAGCGTCTGGTCGCACGGCGGGAAGCGGCGCAGGTGCCGCGCGGCCGTGTGATCTTCGACCGGCGCCCGAGCCGCGACGTGGCTGCAGGATGGACGGCCCCCGTCGACTTCCTGTTCATCGACGGGGACCACAGCCGGGCGGGCATCGAGGCGGACTGGCAGGGCTGGCGCCGCTTCATTCCGGTGGGCGGCCTCATCGCGCTGCACGATAGTCGCGCGGTCCCGGGGCACCCGGTGCTCGACAGCGTCCGGTACACGGAGGAGGTCATCCTGCCGGACCCGGCGTTCACGGTCGTCGATGCGGTTGACAGCCTGACGATGCTCCAGCGGGTCGCGCCGGACCGTCCATGAGCCAGCCCCGGGTAACGCCGTCCCCGAGCGATCCTGCGATCCTGCTGCTGACGCCCGACCTGCACGGCGCCGACGGCGTGTCGTGCGTGGCGCGCCAGCTCGCGCGGGCCGTGCACGCCGCTTCCTCCGGTCCGCCACCCGAGATCTGGGTTTACGCCGATGAGGCTCGCCACGATCTCGTGGAGGCCGAGGTTCCCGGGACCGTGCGGTCGGCGGCGGGGCGGCGCGGGCGGCTCGTGCGCTGGGCGCTCGTGCGCGCGACGTCGCGCTGCCGCCGCCTGCTCGTGATCGTCGCGCACGCCCGCCTGGCACCCCTGGCGCTGCCGCTGGTCGCGCGCGGAGCACGTCTGGCGATCTACCTGCATGGCATCGAAGTCTGGCGCCCCTTGAGCCCCCTCGAGACGGCCACATTCCGGCGGGCGGCCGTGCTGCTGGCGAACTCGCGGCATACGGTCGACGGGTTCCGGATGGCGAATCCGGCGCTGGCCGGCGCCGCCATTGCGATCTGTCCGCCCGGCGTCAGTCCCATCGGCACGAGCGGATCGCGCCGGACGTCATCGGTGCCGACGGTCCTGACGGTCGGTCGCCTGTGGGCGGAGGAGCGGTACAAGGGGCACGATCAGCTGTTCGACATCTGGCCGGCCGTCCGCCAGGCGGTTCCGGCCGCGCGGCTCGTGATCGTCGGTGACGGCGACGACCGGCCGAGACTCGAGCGGCGCGCGGCCGCCGAGGGGCTGGGCGGGTCGGTCGAGTTCCTGGGCCGTGTGCCACGAGCCCGCCTGGAACAGGCGTATCGCGAGTGCGATCTGTTCGCCATGCCAAGCGCGCGCGAAGGATTCGGTCTGGTCTTCCTGGAAGCCATGTCAGCTGGCAAGCCGTGCATCGGTGGCACCGGCGG
Source organism: Acidobacteriota bacterium (assembly GCA_028876655.1). GTDB lineage: Bacteria > Acidobacteriota > Vicinamibacteria > Vicinamibacterales > CAVVIG01 > JAGWRA01. Next base: position 12,022 of record JAGWRA010000100.1, read on the forward strand.
CGCCTCTGAGATCATCGTGGATGGGGACACCGGCTTCGTCGTGGATCCCGCCGATCGGGAAGCCCTGCGTGCGGCCCTGCTGCGGCTGCTCGGTGACCGCGACCTGCGCGAACGGATGGGATCGGCCGGAGCGCGCCGTGTAGCCGAATGCTTCACGCAGGCGCACGCGATGCGCCGGATGGCCGGCGCGCTCGGCGGGCTGGTGTCCTCAGGTGCTGACGTCGAGGCCGGCAAGGGAGACGGAGAAGCGGCCCGCATCGGCGGCTGTCAGGGGGAGGAGCGGTGACGGCCGTGAACGGCACAGCTGAACGTGGCCGATCGCCTGCGCCGCTCGACAGCTGGCTGCTGGAGCGGCTGGCATGTCCGCGGGACCGGCAGCCGCTTCAGTGGCAGGACGGCATCCTGTGCTGTCCGAGCGGCCATCGGTACCCGGTCGTCGACGGGATACCAGTGATGTTGATCGAGGAGGCGCTGCCGACGCATTTCATGGCCCGGTACTCCCTCGACCACCTGTCGGAGCTGATCGCCCGCCAGCCGCAATCCGACGACGACCTGCTGGACTTCGTCCGCGGGTCGCTCACGGGAACGTGCGGCAACCTGTACCGTCACGCCAGGATTACGGCGGACCGTCTGCCGATTCCCGACATCCGCCTGCCGGACGTGGCCGGTGCGCCGCTGCTCGACGTCGGCTGCAACTGGGGGCGCTGGTGCGTCAGTGCGGCCCGTCGGGGGTACAGGGTCGTCGGAATCGATCCGTCGTTGCCGGCCGTTCTGGCCGCACGCCGGGTCGCGGCGCGATCGGGATGCGCCGTCCACGTGATCGTGGGGGACGGACGTCACCTGCCGTTTCGCGACGGTACCTTCGACGTCGTCTTCTCGTACAGCGTGCTGCAGCATTTCTCGCCGGAAGACCTGCGCAGCTGCCTGGCCGACATCCGTCGCGTCCTCGTCCCCGGCGGTCAGGCACTCGTGCAGATGCCGAACCGCTTCGGCCTGCGCAACCTGCTGCAGCAGGTGCGCCGCGGCCTGCGACAGGCCCGGCAGTTCGAGGTCCGCTACTGGCGGCCCTCGCACCTGCAGCGGGTGTTCGAGCACGGCATCGGGCCCTCGACCCTGGAGACCGACGGTTTCTTCACGTTGAACGCGCAGCGCAGCGATCTCGATCTGCTGCCGATGGGGGCCGGCCTGGTGGTGCGCCTCTCGGAGTGGCTGCGGGCCGGGAGCGAGCGCCTGCCGTGGCTGCGGTCGCTGGCGGACAGCCTGTACGTGCGATCGTCGAAGGTCTCGTAACGCGAGACCGGGGCGGGACTGGAGAACACGGATGAGTACGTGGCGACGCGAGCCGGTGAAGTGGTTCGCCTACCGTCTCGGCCTGAAGGAGGCGCGGACGCAGACAACCGAGGCCGAGCGCGCCTGCCTGTCGCGTCACGCCCTCGGCCGCCGCAACGTCGTCGTCATCGGCGTCGCCTACGGCGTGTCGTCGCGCGTGTTGCGACGCGCCATGCACCGGGGCGGCACGCTGACCGGCATCGACACCCGACGGCCGGGGCCCGTGACCGAGAGCGTCGAGCGGCTGATCATGCTGAAGGAAGTCGGCAAGGTGCCGTACGGCCACTTCGTGCTCGAGCAGCGGCCGAGCGCCGAGGTGGCCGCCGGCTGGACGACGCCGATCGACTTCCTCTTCATCGACGGCGATCACAGCTGGACCGGCATCGACACCGACTGGCGCAGCTGGAGCCCGCTCGTCGTCCGCGGCGGGCTCGTCGGCGTGCACGACAGCCGCGAGATGCCAGGCCGGCCCGTCCTCGACAGCGTCCGCTACACCCGCGAGGTGATCCTGCAGGACCCGGCCTTCACCGTGCTCGAAATGATCGACGGTCTGACGATCCTCGAACGGATCGCCGCCGTCCCGCCCGCCACACGCACGTGAACATCCTCGGCCTCAACGCCTATCACGGCGACGTCTCCGCCGTGCTCGTCTGCGACGGCCGCCTCGTGGCGGCGGTCGAAGAAGAGCGGTTCGTCCGCATCAAGCACGTGGCCGGCTTTCCCGCCGAGGCGATCCACGCGTGCCTCCGGATCGGCGGCCTTCCGGCGTCGGCCATCGATTGCTGGGCGGTGTCGCGCGACCCGCGCGCGCATCTCTGGCGGAAGGCGGCGTTCCTGCTGCGGCAGCGGCCGCACGGCCTGGCGGGGGACCGCGCGAGGAACCTCGTGCGGGTCCGAAACCTGCCGGGGCGTCTCGCCGGGGTCGTGGGGCTGGAGCCGGCCGACATCCGTCCGCGCCTCCGGTTCGTGGAGCACCATCCGGCGCACCTCGGCAGCGCGTTCTTCGTCAGCCCCTTCGAAGAGGCGGCCGTCTGCGCGATCGACGGCTTCGGCGACTTCGTCAGCACGTCGTGGGGCGTGGGCCGTGGCCCGTCGATCGACGGGATCGAGCGGGTGTTCTTCCCGCACTCGCTCGGGATGCTGTACCTGGCGGTCACGCAGTACCTCGGCTTCCCGCACTACGGTGACGAGTTCAAGGTGATGGGGCTGGCGCCGTACGGCGCGCCGGATTTCGCCGACCGCCTGCGGTCGGTCGTGTCGCTTCGGCCTGGCGGGCGCTTCACCCTCGACCTGCGCTTCTTCCGGCACGCCTCCGAAGGCGTGGCGATGACGTGGGAATCGGGCGCACCCACGATCGGTCCCGTGTTCACCCCGGCGCTCGAGGCGCTGCTCGGTCCGGCCCGCCATCCCGACGATCCGCTGGAACCGCGACACGAGGCGATTGCCGCCTCGCTGCAGCGCGTCTTCGAGGAGGCGGTGTTCCACGTCCTGCGTCACGTCCGGCAGGCGACGGGGCAGCGGCGACTGTGCCTGGCCGGCGGCTGTGCGATGAACAGTGTCGCCAACGGGAAGGTGCGCGAACAGACGGGATTCGACGAGCTGTTCCTGCAGCCGGCGGCCGGCGACAACGGCACGGCGCTGGGTGCCGCGTTCGACGCCTGGCACGCGGGCGGCGGCGCCCGCGGCTTCGTGATGGAGCATGGCTACTGGGGGCTCTCCTTTCCGGACGACGAGATCGAGCAGGCGATCCGGGAGGAGGCCGGGCGGCTGCAGGAGATGGGCTGCACGGTCCGGCGCGAGTCGGATCCCGGCGCGCTGTGCCGCGAGACGGCCTCGGCGCTCGCCGCCGGCCGCATCGTCGGCTGGTTCCAGGGGCGCATGGAGTGGGGCGCCCGCGCGCTCGGCAACCGCAGTATCCTGGCCGATCCGCGCCGCGCCGACATGCGCGACATCCTGAACGCGAAGATCAAGTTCCGCGAGAAGTTCCGCCCGTTCGCCCCGTCGATCCTCGTCGAGGCGGTCGATGAGTACTTCGAGGGGGCGGTCCCCGATCCGTTCATGATGCAGGTGTACCCGATCCGGCCGGCGCAGCGCTCGCGCGTCCCCGCCGTCACGCACGTCGATGGATCGGGCCGGCTGCAGACGGTCAGCCGGACCTCGAACCCGCTCTACTGGCAGCTCATCAGCGCGTTCGCCGCGCAGACCGGCGTGCCGATGCTGCTGAACACGTCGTTCAACGAGAACGAGCCGATCGTGCATCGACCGGCCGAAGCGCTCGACTGCTTCCTGCGGACCGGCCTCGACGTGCTCGTGCTCGGCTCGATGGTGCTCGAGAAGGCCGGCATCGGCGCTGCGGCCGCCCCCGGCCCGCCGGCATGAAGGTCTGCTTCTTCAACCGGTCGTACTGGCCGGACGTGGCCGCGACCGGACAGCTGCTGACCGAGCTGGCCGAGGATCTCGTCGCGCGCTTCGGCTGGGACGTGACGGTCGTGGCTGGACGCCCGCTGCGCGGCGGCACCGGCCGGCCCGGTCTCGCCGCGTTCGGCCGCGAAGAGCGCCACGGCGTCCGGATCTTCCGCGCGAACGGGACGACGCGGCCTCCGGCGCGGTTCGCCGGACGGGTGACGAACTACCTGAGCTATTTCGCGTCGGCCTGCCTCGCCGGCCTGCGCGTCCCGTCGCCCGACGTCGTCGTCGCGCTCACCGACCCGCCGATCATCGGTCTGGCCGCGCTGACGATGGCGCGGCTCCGCGGCGCGAAGTTCGTCTTCCTGTGCGAGGACGTGTTCCCCGAAGTGGCGGTGCTGCTCGAGGACTTCCGGAGCGGCGCCGTGAACCGGCTGCTCGACCGGCTGAATCGCCTGCTGCTCGCCCGGGCCGATGCGATCGTCGCGCTCGGCGAGCGCATGAAGCGGCGCCTGGTCGAGGAGAAGGGGGCCCGCCCCGATCGGATCACGGTGATCCACAACTGGGCCGACTGCCAGGCCATCGAGCCGCGGCCGAAGTCGGCGGCGTTCGCCGCCGCGCACGGCCTCGAGGGACGCTTCATCGTCATGCACTCCGGCAACGTCGGCCTCTCCCAGGCGCTCGATACGCTGCTGGACGCGGCGGCCCTGCTTCGCGACACGCCGGAGGCGATGGTCGTCATCGTCGGCGACGGGACGAAGCGGGCGGCGCTCGAGGCGCGGGCGGCGCGCGAGGGGCTGTCCAACGTGCGGTTCCTGCCGTACCAGCCGAAGGAGCAGCTCGCCGACTCGTTCTCGGCGGCCGACCTGTTCCTCGTCTCCCTGAAGGCCGGCCTCGAGGGCTACATCGTGCCGAGCAAGCTCTACGGCATCCTGGCCGCCGGCCGCCCTTTCATCGCTGCCGTAGATCCGAGCTGCGAGGTGGCCGTCATCGCGCGCGCCGACGATTGCGGTGTCGCGGTGGCGCCGCAGGATCCGGCCGCGCTGGCGGATGCCATCCGCGCGCTGGCCCGCGATCCGGCGCGCGTCGCCCGTCTCGGGGCCAACGCCAGGCGCGCGGGCCTGCGCTTCGATCGGCGGGTCGCCGTCCAGGCCTACGCCGATCTGTTTCGGACACTTGGACAGGAATGAAGCTGCTCGGCAGCACTGTCGCGGATCGCAGGATCCGGAGCGTCAGCGACGGCAGCGCATGGGGGTGCCGCCTTCGCGCCGAGGCGCTTCGGCGAGCCTCGCCGTAGCTCGCACGAGGGTTCCGCGAGCGGAGGCGGGGGGCCCCATGCGAACTGAATGATGCCAATCACCACCAAGCGCCTCTTTGATCTGGCCCTGTCCGGAGTCGGCCTCGTGCTGTCGTCACCGCTGTGGCTGCTCATCGCCCTGGCGGTGAAGCTGGAAGACGGCGGTCCGGTCTTCTTCAATCAGGAGCGGGTCGGATATCGCGGCCGGATCTTCCGGGCGCGCAAGTTCCGGTCGATGGTGCCAGACGCCGAGGCGCGCAGCGGCCCCGTGCAGGCCACGGCCGGCGACCCGCGCGTGACCCGCGTCGGCCGGTGGTTGCGGGCGACGGCGATGGACGAGTTGCCGCAGCTGTGGAACATCTTCATCGGCGACATGAGCTTCGTCGGGCCACGTCCGCTCCGGCCCGGCGAGATCGAGACGGCTGGTGACGGGACGGTCATCCCGCTGTCGGCCATCCCGGGTTATGAGGCCCGCCACGCCGTCCGTCCAGGGCTGACGGGGCTGGCCCAGGTGTACGCCCCGCGCGACCTGCCGCGGGTCCGGAAGTTCCGGCTCGATCGGCTCTACGTCCGTCGGGCCGGGTTCTGGCTGGACCTGAAGCTGATTGCGCTGTCGTTCTGGATCACCGGCCTGGGTCGATGGGAGCATGGCGACCGGAAGGTGCGGCGGCCCCGTGCCGTATAATTGAAGGGCGCTCAGCACCTTTGCGTCTCACGACCGACATGCCACACGATGCCCTCGACGTGCTCGTCGTTGGCGGGGGTCCGGGAGGACTCCACGCCGCGCGACGGCTGGCCGAAGCCGGCTACGGCGTCGCGCTGTTCGAGGAGCACCCGGAGATCGGCCGGCCGGTGCACTGCACCGGCATTCTTGCGCCTGAAACCTTCACCGAGTTCGGCCTGCGGGACGCCGGGCTGGTCAACACGCTCACCCACGTCCGGTTCCACTCGCCGTCCGGCATCGAGATCGAGTACTCCACCCCCATCGAGGAGGTGGCCGTCGTCGAGCGGCCGCTGTTCGACCGCAGCCTGGCCGGCCAGGCGCTCGACGCCGGCGCCGACCTCCGCTGTGGCGTCCGGATCACTGACGTGGCCGTCGAGGACGACGGGGTCGTCGTCACCACGCGCGACGGGGACGTGGTGCGGGGCCGCGTGGGCATTCTCGCCTGCGGCGCCAACTACGCCCTGCAGCGGCGCCTGGGCCTCGGCTTTCCCCGTTCGTACCTGCAGTCGGCGCAGGCGGAGCTGCCCGCCGGCCGGCCCGGCGACGTCGAGCTGTACTTCGGGACCGACGTGGCGCCCGGCGGCTTCGGCTGGGTGGCGCCGGTGCTGCGCGACGGGAGTGCCGTCGCGCGCGTGGGCGTCATGTGCGCGCGCGACGCCATCGGGCACTTCCGTGCGATCCTCGATCGCGTGCGCGACCGCTGGGCGCTCGGCGACGTCTGCGGCGAGCCCCGGCAGAAAATCCTGCCGCTCGGCCCGATCGACAGGACCTATGCGGATCGCCTCGTCGCCATCGGCGACGCCGCCGGCCTGGTCAAGCCCACGACCGGCGGTGGGATCTACTACAGCCTGGTCAGCGCCGAGCTGGCCGCACAGGTGATCGGCCGCGCACTGGCCGCCGGCGACCTCTCGGCGCCGGTGCTCGCCGAGTACGAGCACCGCTGGCGCGAGCGGCTCGCCGACGAGATCGAGGCGCAGGGACGGCTCAGGGCCCTGGCCGAGCAGATGGACGACGCCCAGATCGATGCGCTCTTCGATCTGGCCCGCACCGATGGCGTGATGCCGATCGTCCGCAAGACCGCCCGCTTCAACCAGCACCGCAGCCTCATCCTGGCGCTGCTGAAGCACCCGCCCGTCCGGCGGATCCTGTACCGGACCCTCATGGGGTGACCGCCGTCACCCTCCTTGCGCACGCCATGCCCGCCGACAAGCTGACCCTGGACTCTCGCGCCGTGCCGAGCGACGCCGTCGTCGCCCGGGAGCTCGACGGCGAAACGGTGCTGCTGAACCTCGACACCGGCATCTACTTCGGTCTCGATGCCGTCGGCACGCGAATCTGGGGCCTGCTGAGCGCCGGCGAGCCACTCGACCGCGTGCTCGCCGTGCTGGTGGCCGAATACGACGCCGACGCGGCCGTGCTCGCGCGCGACCTGCTGGACCTCGTGAGACAGTTGAACGGCAAGGGGCTCGTGACCGTCAGGAGTGCCGCCGGCGCATGAGTGCCATCGCGGGCGTGCTGCGGTTCGACGGTGCGCCGGCCGACGCCGCACTGCTGGCGCGCATGCTCGACAGCATGCGTCACCGCGGGACCGACGGCCGCGGCGTGTGGACGGCCGACGGCGCTACCCTCGGCACCCTCGCGCGTCACACGACGCCGGAATCGGTGGGCGAGCGCCAGCCGCTGGTCTGCGAGGATCGCGGGCTGGTGCTCGTGTTCGACGGCCGGATCGACGACCGCGAGGCGATCGCCCGCCGGCTCGAGGCGGACGGCTTCCCGGTGCGCGGCGGGACCGATGCGGAGATCGTCCTGCGGGCCTGCGAGCGGTGGGGATCGGCCTGTCCGGCGCATCTGCTCGGCGACTTCGCCTTCGCCATCTGGGATCGCGGGCGGCGCCGGCTCTTCTGCGCCCGCGACATCATCGGCGTCCGGCCGCTCTGCTACCGGACGACCGCCTCCGGCCTGCAGTTCGCCTCCGAACCCCAGGCCCTGCTGCAGGACGCCGGCTTCGGCCCTCGCCCGAACGAGGGGATGGTGGCGGAGCATCTCGCAGGCATCGTCACCAGCCGGCGCGAGACCGTCGTCGACGGACTCATGCGGCTCCAGCCCGCCCACCTGCTCGAGGCCGGGCCGGAAGGCATCAGCGAGCGCCGCTACTGGACGCCTGATCCCGCGCGGACGATCCGCTACCGGACCGACCGCGAGTACGAAGAGCACCTGCGCGCCGTCTTCCGCGACGCCGTGCGCGACCGGCTGCGCGCGCGCACGCGCGTCGGCGTGATGCTGAGCGGCGGCCTCGACTCCTCGTCGATCGCCGGCATGGCTGCGGTGCTGCATCGCGACGAGCCCGGCGTGCCGGCCCTCGAGACCGTCTCGCTGACCTTTCCTGGGCGGCCGTGCGACGAGGCGCCGTACGCCGAAGCCGTGAACCGGATGTGGGGGATCCGCGGGCATGCGATCCCGGACCCGCGCGTCCCCTGGGTTCCCGTGGCCGAGCGCGAGGCGCGACGGTATGCGGATGTCCCCGGCACGCCGAGCCTGACCAACGCCGAGGTGTTCGCCGCGCTGCCCCGGACGGCCGTGCCGCCGGTCTTCCTGTTCGGCGCCGGTGGCGACGAGTGGCTGCGCGGCAGCCCCGCGCGCTATGCGGATCTGCTGGGCGCCGGCCGGATCGGCCGGCTCGCGCGGCAGCTCGCGCACGACGCCCGAACCGATGACTTCGTCGGCTGGCCCGCCGCGCTGCGGCAGGCCGTCTGGCCGCTGTTGCCGGAGCCGCTGCGCCGCATGCTCAAGACCGCGGTCCGGCACGACGTCGTGCCGCCGTGGGTGGCGCCGGACCTGGTGACCCGCACGGCGCTGCGCGATCGCCTGGCGCAGTTCCGCACCGGGCTCCAGTTCGCCAGCCGCGCGCAGATCGACGGCTACCAGGAGGCGACCAGCGGCGAAGCGACGCTCGCCATGGAGCGGCTCGACCGGGCGCTGGCGTTCCTGGGCGTGGAAGGACGTCACCCGTTCCACGACCGGCGCCTGATCGAGCTCGCCCTGGCATTCCCGCCCGATCAGCTCTGGCGTGACGGGCAGGCCAAGTCGCTCACGCGCCGGGCGTTTGCCGATCTGCTGCCGCCGGCCGTGCGCCAGCGCACGGGCCGGCCCGACTACGCGCACCTGATGGCCGACGCGCTCGTGGCGCACGGCCAGGCGGCCACGCAGGCCTGGCCGGCCGTGACGGCGCGAGGATGGGTCGTGAAAGACCGCCTGGCGGCCGAGCACGCGCGCGTGACGCGCCGCCTGGGGACCGCTTCGGGCCGGGCCTGGCAGTCGGTCTGGTCCGTCTGGGGCGCTTGTGCGGTCGAGTGCTGGGCGAGTACGCTCTGAGCGGCCGCGCCACGCCGGACCGTGCCGGCGGCGGACGGCTGTGCTGGACGAGAGGAAAGGACGAGACGCATGACCTCCCGAGAGAAGCCGGAGCAGGTGCAGCCGGCGGCGTCGCCGCGCGACGGGCGGAAGCCGTACCGCAGGCCGCAGCTCGTCGAATACGGCAGCGTGGCCAAGCTGACGCAGACCGGCGGGACGACGAAGAACGAGCCGCACGGCTTCAAGATGCCCTGCCTGTGACGGGACCGGCCCCATTCCGGCCGGCACGTGACGCGTGTCGCTGATCGTCGACGAACATCGCGAATACCTGTCGGACGAGGTCCGGCTGGCGGCGCTGAACGCCGCCATCGAGTCGACCGTCCGCCCGGGCGACGTCGTGCTGGATCTCGGTGCCGGCACCGGCATCCTCGGCCTCATGGCGGCGCGAGCCGGAGCGCGTCACGTCTACGGCCTCGAATGCGGCATCATCGTCGGCCTGGCGTGCGACGTCGCACGGGCCAACGGATTCAGCGACCGCATCACCTTCATCCAGGAACTCTCCACCCGCGCCGAGCTCCCCGAACGGGTCGACGTCATCGTCACCGACGCGATGGGGCGCTTCGGCTTCGAAGCCGGCCTCCTCGAGTACCTCCCCGACGCCCGGCGGCGCTTCCTGAAGCCGGGTGGGCGCACCGTGCCGATCGGCGTGGATCTCTGGGTCGCTCCCGTCGAGCACGCGGCCCAGTGGGGACGCGTGACGTTCTGGGAGAGCCGGCCTGCCGGGTTCGACTTCGGCGCAGCGCGGCCTCTTGCCGGCGGCACCGGGTATCCGCTGCGGCTCGAGGCCGCCGACCTGCTGGCCAACGGCGCACGGATCGCCTCGCTGGACCTGGCCGCCGACGAGCCGGGAACGGTGCAGGGACGCGTGGAGCAGACCGTCCTGCGCGCCGGCACCCTGCACGGGATTGGCGGATGGTTCCACGCCGAGCTCGCGCCCTCGATCGGCTTCACGAACGCGCCGGCGGCCGAGTGCCGGATCAACCGGCGTAACGTCTTCTTTCCCGTCGAGCGGCCCGTGGCCGTCGAGCGCGGCGATCGGATCGAGATCGCCCTCCGCATCCGTCCGGTGGAGCTGGTGGTGGCCTGGCAGGTCACCGTGACCGGACCGGACGGCGTCGTGAAGGCCCGCTGCCGCCAGTCGACGTTTCAAGGGATGCTCGTGCCGGCCAGCGACGTGCGGCGCACCGATCCGGCGTCGGTGCCGGAGCTGTCGGCGGCCGGACGGGCGCGGCGGTCGGTGCTCGAACTCTGTGACGGCCGGCGCGCCCTCGCCGAGATCGAAACCGAGGTCTGGCGCCGCCATCCCGATCTGTTCCCGAGCCACGCGCAGGCCGCGGTCTTCGTGGCGGAGGTCCTCACCCGGTATGCCGTTTAGCGTCCGGACCTACCGCCTGGCGGATCTCGTGATGGCGAGCAACCGCCCGCTGCCGGAGCTGGTCGAGACCGGTGGCGAACCGGCTGACTGGACGTTCGTGGCCCATCCATCGCAGACCGCGGCGCCGAGGGGCCACTGGTTCCACCAGTGGCGGTTGCCCAGCCGCCGTCTCTGGCTGTCGCTCGGACGCGCGGCCGGCGGGGAGTACCTGCTGCGCTTTCACCACCTCGCCGACTTCGAGCTGGACGTCGGCGAGCGCCGGATCGCCTGCCACCCGACCGGCGGCACCGCGCCGGCGACGATCCGTCACCTCCTGCTCGACCAGGTGATGCCGCTCGTCCTCGGGACGCCGCCGCGGCTGGCGCTGCACGCGAGCGCCGTGCGCACGCCGCAGGGCGTGGTGGCCTTCGTCGGCCCGGCGGGGGCGGGGAAGTCGACGCTGGCGGCCGCGCTCGGCCGGTCGGGCTGGGACGTCATGGCCGACGACTGCCTGATCGTCGAGACGATGGGCGCCGGTGCCGTGCAGGCCGTGCCGAGCTATCAAGGGTTGCGGCTATGGCAGGACAGTCTGCGCGCCCTCTACGCGGGGCCCCGGCCGCGCGGCCGCCGCGTGGCCGGCTACACCCGCAAGCAGCGGCTCGATGCGGCGGCGGCCGGACTGACGTTCTGCTCGGCCCCCGCGCCGCTCGCGCGGCTCTACGTGCTGGGGCGCTCCCGCCGGACGGCGCCCGCGGTCCAGGTCGAGCGGCTCTCGCCCCGCGAGGCGGTCATCGAACTGCTGCGGTTCACCTTCCATCTGGATGTCGAGGACCGGCCCGCCGTGGTGGCGCGCTTCGACCGGGCCGCCCGGATTGCGGAACGGGTGTCGATCCGGCGTCTGCGGTTCCAGCCGGACCTGAATCGACTCGACCAGTGGCGGGCGGCCGTGCAGGCGGACATGGCGTCCGCACCGTAATCGCGGCTTCCCCGGCAGCCGGCCGACGCCACCGTACATGAGGAAGGGGCGCTGGTGATCGTCACCAGCGCCCCTTCGTCGTCTTCAGGGCCGCGACTGCGCGCCGGTGAGCGCTTACCAGTTCCACCAGTCGCGCTCGTCGCGGTCCCGCCCGTGGTCGTCGTGACCCGGCTTGCCGTGGGTCTCGGGAGGCGGACCGGGCACCGGCTCGAACGCGCCGGTGTTGCTCCCGATGATCAGGTTGCTGCCGTCGTGGTTCGTCAGCATCTGCAGCAGGACGAGCCCGTTGACGGTCAGCCGCCGGTCCTTCGGCGCCCGTGTCTTGATCGCGATCGTCGTCCGGTTCTTCCGGCCGTCGTAGTCCGCCTGGACTTCGACCTTGTCCCTGCCCGTCCCGATGGTGAAGTCCTGATGCAGCTCCTTCAGGCTCCCGTCGCGGTTCAAGGCCCATTCCACGTGCTTCGTCGCCTCACGCGGATAGATGATCGGTTGCGTCACGCCGTCCACCGTGTACTGGACGCTCAAGACCTCCACGTGCACGTCGTGGCCCGCCGTCTTCACCCCCTCCACCAGCGTCAGCACGTTGCCGCCGGCGTCTTCGATCCGGTAGACGCGGATGACGGCCTTGCCGTGCCACCACGTCTTCGGGAACGGGCCGAACCAGCGGCCGCTGCGCGGGTCGCGGCAGTAGACGCCGTCGCGCTCCTCGCGCGTCGAGGACACCGGCGCGATCGGACCGGTCGCCGTCCCGGTGGTCGGATCCCAGGCGAAGACCTGCACCGTCCGGGTCACCGGGTCGAACTGGTTGTAGGCCTCGGGCGGCGCGAACGAGATCGTGATGGGGGCGGTCGTCGCCTGGTGCCCGACGTGATCGATCGCCGTGGCGGTGACGACCTTGCCCGTATCGGCGGTCGTCGCCACGTACGGGTCGCAGGTCTCCTGCACGACCGTGCCGTTCACCGACACCGTGCAGCCGGCCAGCCCGGAGCCGGCGTCGGACGCGGTGAACGTGATCGTCTCGGTGCCGCCGCTCTTCGTCACCGTCGGGGTGATCGTCGGCGGCAGCGTGTCCACGTAGAGCGCCGGCGAGGCACCGGCGACCCCGTTGCCGGCCAGGTCGGCGAACGTGCGCGTGACGATCTGATTCGCGCCGTCGCTGACCGGCACCGTGCTGATGGCCGTCAGCGTTCCGTTGGCGAAGCCCGAGAGCGCGTCAGTGGCCGTGAAGGTGACGTTGACCACGGCGGGATACCAGACGTGGCCCCCGGGATCGGTCCAGGTCGCCGGCTGCGTCGGCTGAACGGCGATGTTCAGCGTCGGCGCGGTCGTGTCGATGTTGATCGGCGAGGAATAGGTCGCCGGAGCGGAGACGTTGCCTGCCACGTCGGTGAACGTCTGGCTCGCCACGGTCTGGTTCTTCCCCTCCGTGCCGAGGGTGAAGAACCGGCTGGCCTGCAGGCCGCCGTCGATGTGCGTCGTCGCGTCAGCGGCGGGGAAGCCCGACAGCTGGTCGGTCGCGGTGAACGTGAGGGTGACGGCACTGTTGTTCCAGCCGTTCGCGTTGGCGGCCGGCGTCCGCGCGATCGGGCCGGCGACCGGCGCGGTCTTGTCCAGGCTGATCGCCGGACTCGTGTAGCTCTGCGGGCTGTAGTCCGCCGAGGTGTTGTCCGCGTTGTCGACCAGGGTCACGACGTGCCGCTGGTCCACCCCTTCCGCGGTGAACGTCAGCGGCGACGGGGGCGTGGCGCTCTTCACGCCCGACAGCGCGTCCTGCGCCGTGTAGGCCACGCCGACGTTCGTGTTCCACCAGTACCGGAGGGTGCCCCCCGGGATCTGCTGGAGGCCGGTGGCGGCCGGCGACACGGTGAACTTCTGCACGTACGGCGGCGACTGGTCGAGCTGGATCACCAGCGACTGCCACGCGCTGGTGTTGCCCGCCTGGTCCAGCGCCCGGTAGTAGAGCGTGCTCGTGCCATCCTGGTTGACCGTGGCGGTGGCCGTCGCACCGCTCACCACGATCGGGAAGAACGGCGATCCGGGGGTCACGATCGACTGCTGGCCGGTGAAGTAGTACTGGATCTCCTTCACGCCCGATCCGCCGGGCTCGTCGACCGCCGTGAGGGCGATCTGCACGGGCGTGTTGTACCAGGGCGGCGCCTGCGGACTGGCCGGGCTCGGAGCCGCGGTCACCGTCGGCGCGGTCGTGTCACCGCCGGCCGGCTGCACGGCCACCGTCACCGGCAGGTGGGTCGCCGTCACCTCCTGGCTGGTGCCCGAGCCGCTCAGTACCGTCCCCGTCGCCTGCGCCGAGAACGACAGCGTCCCGGCCGTCGTCACGTCCAGCGGCACCTGGTAGCTGAACGTCACGGTCGAATCGGTCCCGGCCGTAACGTCGCCGCCGGGCGGCGACTGCGTCCCCAGCGACACCGGCGCGCCCGTCAGGTCCGTCAGCGTCGCGGCCACTGACACGTTGCTCACGGTGCCGGACGAGGCGTGCAGCGTCACCGTGAAGTCCAGCGTCGTGCCCGGGGTGACGGCACCCGTCACCGGCACGCCGTTGGCGGTCACGGCAACGTGCGGGATGGCCAGCGACGGCCGATCGAAGACCAGCACGAACTGCGTCGACGGATCCGGGAACGTGTAGGTCGGGTCGTAGGTCCCGGTGCTGACGATCAGCCGCAGGTTCGCATCGAACGCCAGGCCGCCCGGCGAGAGGAACTGGATCGGCGTATTGCTCCCGCTGATCGTGAAGTCCTCGGCGGCGGTCTGCCCGGTGTAGTCGACGCTGAAGAAGTAGATCACGCTCGTCCCCGCGTCGGCGACCAGGACGCGGCCGTCATCGGGCTGCACGAGGATGTCGATGGGGAAGTTCATCGGCCCGGTGGGATCCGACGCCGGGTTCGTGAAGCTGAACAGGAACGTCCCTGTCGGGCTGTAGGCCAGCACCTGCGCCGGTGTGGTGCCGGTCGCCGTGTCCGTCACCAGGAAGTTGCCGGTGGCCGGGTCGATCGCGACAGCCAGCGGTGCGTGCAGCTGTCCGTTCCCGTTGCCGGTGGCCGTTCCCCCGAAGGTGAACAGCGGCTGCAGCATCGAGTTGAACACCTGGACGTCGATCACCGAGGTCGGCTTCGTGAAGTTGCCGCTGCTGACGATCGCGATCAGGCCCGTGTCGGGCACCCCGATGGCCGTGCCGGGAGTCATCGCGATCCCCTTCGGCCAGTCGAAGCCGCCCAGGGCGTTGGTGGGTTGCCCCGATCCGTCGAGCAGCAGGTTGTCCGGCGTGCCGTCCTCGTTGAACACCTTCACGACGTTGTGGTACGTGTCCGACACGACCAGGTGCCCGTTGGCGTCGACCTTCACCTGCGCCGGCGAGTCGAAGTCGAAGCTCGTCGCCGAGCCGATCCGCAGCGTCTCCACGCCCGTGGCCGCGTCGAACGCCCGGACCATGTTGTTCCAGGTGTCCGCCACGACGAGGTCACCCGCCAGGGGCAGCGGGGAGCCGTTCAGGTTCGTCGCCGGGACGACGGAGACGCCGGAAGGAAAGATGAAGCCGGGATCGGGTGTGGGGACGGCCGGCAGGCCGGAGATGCCCGGAATGGCGAAGACGACCTGCCAGACTTCCGTGGACGCCTGCGCCCGGAGCGCTGTCGGCAGCAGTGCAGGAGCACTCAGGGCGAGGGCGATGAGAGCAGCCGGAATGAAGCGGCGGGTTCGAGTGCGGACGACCGGTCCAGTCATGATGACCACCAGACCGCCAGAGAAGCTGGTCGCCGGTCAGCTCGTGGGGATCGGGCCTGGACAGCGGCACGAAGTCTTCATGAGGCGTTAAGAAGTCCTACAAACTCATGTATTCATGATACTCCTTGTAAGCTCAGCTGTCACCAAGGGCGGTAAGTGTCAGCAGCTCTAAGGGATCCGACTTCGAATCCAGAAGCGGTACATAACAAAGGGGTCCGCGAGGACCCCTTCATTAATGTACGGTGGCCGAAGGAAGCGGCTCAGCGCCGCCCCTGACCGCCCGTCGTCTTGCCGTTGCCGGTAGAGTTCCCGTTGCCGCCCGTCCCGGTCCCCTTCGAGTTCCCGTTCCCAGTCGAATTCCCGTTGCCGCCGGTCCCGTTGCCAGTGCCGGTCGAGTTCCCGCTGCCGGTCGAGCCGCTGCCGCCGGTCGAACCGTCAGTCCCCGTCCCGCCGCCCGTCACCAGCAGCTTGCCGGTGCTGGTGTCGATGGCGGTGTCGGGCTGCACCTGGCCGCTCCGGACGACGGTCTGCGTGCCACTCGCTGAGGTGATCGTCAGCGTGGTCTGGTTCTGCGCGACGTTGTAGCTCGCCTGGACCTGGACCTGACTGTCCCCCGAGCCGATGGTGGCCGACCAGTTCCCAGGCGCATCGCCATGCTTGATGTCGACCTGGGTCCCGTCGTTGTGACCCTTGTCGCCATCGTGCTTGTCGCCCTGATGGCTCTGGTCGTGATGGTCGCCCTGGTCGCCCTGCTGCGACTGGCTGTTGCTCTGGTTCTGATCGTCGTTCGAGTTGGCGTTGCTGCTCGAGTTGCCATTGCTGCTCGAGTTCGCGTTGCCGTTCGAGCTGCTGTTGCCGTTCGAGCTGCTGTTGCCGTTCGAGCTGCTGTTGCTGTTCGAACTGCTGTTGCCGTTCGAGCTGCTGTTGCTGTTCGAACTGCTGTTGCCATTCGAGCTGCTGTTGCCGTTCGAGCTGCTGTTGCTGTTCGAGCTGCTGCTGCTGTTCGAGCTGCTGTTGCTGTTCGAGCTGCTGTTGCTGTTCGAGCTGCCGTTGCCGTTCGAGCTGCTGTTGCCGTTCGAACTGCTGCTGCCGTTCGAGCTGCCGTTGCCGTTCGAGCTGCTGCTGCCGTTCGAACTGCTGCTGCCGTTCGAGCTGCCGTTGCCGTTATCGGTCGAGCTGCCGCCGGTGCTCTGGCCAGAGCTCGTGCCGCCCGTGCCGCTGCCGGAGCTGCTGCCGCCAGACGCTGAGCCGAAGCTGCCACTGCTGCCGCCGCCCTGCGGCGCGTAGCCGTAGGAGTAGCTGCTGTTGTCCCCGTGGGCCTGGCCGTCGTCGTCGTCGTTGTCGTTGCCCGAGTTGTCGCCGTCGTCGGTCGGGCCCGGCACCAGGGTGATCACGTTCGTGTTGCTCTGGATGATCAGGTTGCCGCCGTCGTGGCTCGTGACCATCTGGAGCAGCGTCAGGCCGTCCACCGAGACCTGCTGGTTCTTCGCGGCCGGGGTCTTGATCCGGATCGTCGTCTGGTCCTTGTTGCCGTAGTAGTGCGCCTGGACCTCGACCCGGTTCCGACCCTCACCGATGGTCATGTCCTGGTTCAGTTCGCGCAGGCTCCCGTCCTTGTTCAGCGCCCATTCGAACTTCTTCGTCGCGTCGGGCGGATAGATCGTCGCCTCGGCGGTGCCGTCGACCGTGTACTGGAAGCTCAGCACCTCCACGTGCACTTCGTGGCCGTCGGCCTTCACGCGCTCGACCAGCGTCAGCAGGTTGCCGGCGGCGTCCTGGATCCGGTAGACGTTGACCGTCCCCTTGTCGCCCTCGTCCGACCACCACTTCGTGGGGAACGGTCCGAACCAGTTCCCGTCGCGCGAGTCGCGGCAGTAGGTGCCGTCGGCCCTCTGCTGGGTCTGCGTCACCGGGGTGACCGGGCCGGTCGAGGTCTGCGTCGTGGGATCCCACGCGAAGACCTGCACGGTCTGCGTCGCCGGGTCGAACTGGTTGTACGCCTCGGGCGGCGCGAACGAGACGGTGATCGGCGCCGTCGTGGCCTGGTGCCCGACGTTGTCGGTGGCCGTGGCCGTGATGACCTTCCCCGTGTCGGCGGTGGTCGCCGTGTACGGATCGCAGGTCTGCTGCACCACAATGCCGTTCACCGACACCGTGCAGCTGGCCAGCCCCGAGCCGGCGTCCGCCACCGCGAAGCTGATCGTCTCGTTGCCGCCGCTCTTCGTCACCGTCGGGGCGATCGTCGGCGGCAGCGTGTCGACGTAGAGGGCCGGCGACGACCCGGAGACCGTGTTGCCCGCCTGGTCGGCGAAGCTCCGCGTGATGACCTGGTTCGCGCCGTCGCTGACCGGCACCGTGCTGATGGCCGTCAGGGTGCCGTTGGCGAAGCCCGACAGCGCGTCGGTGGCCGTGAAGGTGACGTTCACGACGGCGGGGTACCAGACGTTGCCGTTCGGGTCGGTGTAGGTCGACGGCTGCGTCGGCTGCACCGCGACGTTCAGCGTCGGCGGCACCGTATCGACGCTCACCGACACCGTCGACGGCGTCGACGTGTTCCCCGCCAGATCGGTGAACGACTGGGTGACCGCCTGCCCCTGCCCGTTCGACGGGACCGCGATCGTGCGCTGCGCGGTGAGGCCGCCGGCGGTTCCCGACACGGCGTCGGCGGCGGAGAAGCCCGACAGGTTGTCGCTGGCGTTGAAGACCACGCTGACCGGCACGTTGTACCAGCCGTTGGCGTTCGCCGCGACCGTCGCGCCCGTGGCGGTGTTGATCGTCGACGTACTCGTGACCGTCGGGGCCACCGTGTCGACGTTGATGCCCGACACCGAGGTCGAAGCCGTGTTGCCCGCCAGGTCGCTCAGCCCCAGGCTCGCCGACTGGTTCGCGCCGTCCGTGAGGGTCGTCGTCTTCTGGCCCTGCAGGTTGCCGGCCACGCCGTTGGTGGCGTCGGCCGCCGAGAAGCCCGACAGGTTGTCGGTGGCCGCGACCTTCACCGTCACGGGCACGTTGAACCAGTTGTTCGCGTTGGGCGTAATCGTCTGGCCGCTGGCGTTCAGGTACGACGTCCCGGTGATCACCGGAGCGGTCGTGTCGATGTTGATCGCCGACGAGTAGGTGGCCGTGGCCGAGGCGTTCCCCGCCACGTCGGTGAACGTCTGGCTCGCGACGGTCTGGTTCTTCCCCTCGGTGCTGAGAGTGACGGCCCGGCTGCCCTGCAGCCCGCCGTCGAACCCCGTCGTCGAGTCGGCCGCCGGGAAGCCCGACAGGTTGTCGGTGGCCGTGAAGGTGACCGTGACCGCGCTGTTGTTCCAGCCGTTCGTGTTGGCCGCCGGCGTCCGCGTGATCGTGCCGAGGACCGGCGCCGTCTTGTCGATGCTGATCGACGGCGTCGTGTAGCTCTGGGGGCTGACGTTCGCCGAGCTGTTGTTCGCGTTGTCGACCAGCGTGACCACCTGCGACTGATCGATCCCTTCAGCCGTGAACAGGATGGGCGAGGCGGGCGTGGCGCTCTTCAGCCCCGACAGGGCGTCCTGCGCGGTGTACGCCACGCTGACGTTCGTGTTCCACCAGTAGCGGATGCCCTGGGTCCCCGGGAGGTGCTGGATGCCGGTCGCCGCCGGCGACCTGGTGAAGCTCTGGACGTACGGTGGCGTCTGGTCCACCTGGACCGTCAACGTCTGCCAGGCGCTGTAGTTGCCCGCGTTGTCCTCGGCCCGGTAGTGGAGCGTGCTCGTCCCGTCCTGGTTGACGGTGACGGCGGTCGACGACCCGGCGAACGTGTCGGGGAAGTAGGCCGTCCCGTGGTCGACGATCGCCTGATTGCCGAGGTAGTAGTAGTCGATTTCCTTCACGCCCGAGCCGCCGGTGTTGTCGGTGGCGGTCAGCGTGATCTGCACCGGCGTGTTGTACCAGGGCGACGCCTGCGGACTCGACGGGCTTGCGACGGCCGTGATCGTCGGCGCCGTCGTGTCGCCGCCGGACGGCTGCACCGACACGTTCACCGACGGATAGGTCGCCGTCACGCTCTGGCTGGTCGCCGTGCCGCTGTTCACCGTCCCGGTGGCCGACACGCCGAACGTCAGCGTCCCAGAGTTGGTGATGGACGATGGCACGGTGTAGCTGAAGGTGACCGTCGGGTCGGTGCCGGCCGTCACGTTGCCGCCGACGGGCGACTGCGTCCCGAGGTTCGCCGTGTCGAGGCCCGACACCGTGCCGGTCGCCGACACACTGCTGACGGTCCCCGACGAAGAATGGAGCGTCGCCGTCACGTTCAGGACCTGGCCCGGTGTGACCGCGCCGGTCACGGTCGCGCCCGTGCCCGCGTCGGTCACCGCCAGGTTCGTGATCGCCAGCGACGGCTTGTTGAACACCAGCACGAACTGGGTCGAGGGATCCGGATACGTGTACGTGCTGTCGTAGGTCCCCGTGCTGACGATCATCTCGCCACTGGCGTCGAACGCCAGGCCGCCCGGCGACAGGAACTGGATCGGCGTGTTGTTGCCGCTGATCGTGAAGTCTTCCGTGGCCGTCTTCGCGGTGTAATCGACCGTGAAGAAGTAGATGACGCTCGTCCCCGCGTCGGCCACCAGCACCCGCCCGGTGCCCGGCTCGGTGACGATGTCGATCGGGAAGTTCATCGGCCCCGTCGGATCCGACGAGGGATTGGTGAAGCTGAACAGGAACGTCCCCGTCGAGTCGTAGACGAGCACCTGCGCCGGCGTCGAGTTGGTCGCCGTGTCCGTCACCAGGTAGTCGCCGGTCGTCGGGTCGATCGCCACCGCCAGCGGCGCGTGCAGCTGCCCGTTCCCGTTCGCGTCGGCCGTCGCGCCGAACGAGAACAGCGGCTGCAGCATCGAGTTGAACACCTGGACGTTGATCACCGACGACGACTTGGTGAAGTTGCCGGCGCTGACGATCGCAATCTTGCCGGTGTTGGACGGGTCGCCCACCGCCGTCCCCGGCGTCATCGCGATCCCCTTCGGCCAGTCGAATCCGCTCAGCGCGTTGGTCGGGTTGCCGCTGCCGTCGGTCAGCAGATCGTCCGGCGTCCCGTCCGCATTGAACACCTTGAC
Source organism: Acidobacteriota bacterium (assembly GCA_028876655.1). Taxonomy (GTDB): domain Bacteria; phylum Acidobacteriota; class Vicinamibacteria; order Vicinamibacterales; family CAVVIG01; genus JAGWRA01. The sequence goes on from JAGWRA010000100.1 coordinate 32,332, forward strand.
GACGTTGTCGTACGTGTCGGTGACGAGCAGCCGGCCGTTCGCGTCCACCTTCACCTGCGCCGGCGAATTGAACTCGCTGCTCGTCGTCGAACCGAGCGTCAGCGTCTCCGCCCCCGTCGTCGCGTCGAACGCCCGGATCATGTTGTTCCAGGTGTCGGCCACCACGATGTCGCCGGCGAGCGGGAGGGCGTTGCCACTGGCGTCGGTGGCCGGCACGGTCGCGACACCGGACGGGAAGACGAAGCCGGGATTCGGCGTCGGGACGGTGGGCAGACCGGAGATGCCGGGAATGGCGAAGACGACCTGCCAGATCTCCGCGGAACTCTGGGCCCGGAGCGTTGCGCTCAGCCACAGCGGAATCGCCACCACCAGCGCGGCGATCGAGGCGGCGGCAACGCGGCGGGCACGCGAGCGGGACGTTGGTCGAGTCATAATGTCTGGGGACGATTGGTGACGCTGCATCGTGCGATCGCTGGGGAGCAGAGTGCCCGCGGACGATCCCGCCGATGCCTTCACCAAGTGAACAATCTGTCCTATAAAGTCACTGAGAATTATCGTCGCCTGCGGCGATCTGCGTCAAGGGTAATCGGCTGGTTTCCGAGAAAATTCAACGTTTTATCGATTACTTTTCCGAGATTGAATTTACGCTTCTGTTCGGCGACATTCGCCATTTCTTTGCCATCCGAAGCCGGACCTGGTGAGCCTTCGTGGAAGTCACTGTGTCGTCGAAAAATACAACGATTGGTCAAGCGACCAATTATGGGCCCGGCTGGACCGCTGACGAACAACGGCTGAGCCGCCTGCTGGCGGAGGACGTTATCGACGTGGACCCGGTCGACCGGCCGGGCCTCGTCGATGCCGCCGAGCGCCATCGGCTCGCCCCCCTGCTCGGCCATCGCCTCCGGGAGGCGGGGACGCTCGAGGCGTGGACGGGCGGGCCGGGCGAGCGGTTAGCGGTGGCCGGTCGTGACGCCGTCATGCTGGAGGAGGTGCGTCGCCGCGAGCTGGACGCCGTCGTGAGGGCGCTCGCCACCGGCGGCGTGGCGAGCGTACTGTTCAAGGGGAGTGCGCTCGCCTACACGGTCTATCCCTCGCCCGGGCTGCGCCCGCGGCTCGACACCGACCTGCTGATCGACGAGGCCGAGCTGCCGCGTCTGCGTCGCATCCTCGAAACGCAGGGGTACCGGGCCGCCGTCGAAACCTCCGGCGCGCTCGTGACCGCGCAGTGCCATTACGACCGGGTCGACCGCAGCGGGGCGCGTCATGCGCTCGACGTCCACTGGCGCCCGTTCAATCCGCCGCGGTTCGCCGGCGTCCTGAGCACGCAGGAGGTGCGGGCTGCGGCGCAGCCGGTGCCCGGGCTCTCGCCTCACGCACGCGTCCCGTCCACGGTGCACGCGCTGCTGCTCGCCTGCGTGCACCGGGCTGCGCACCACGCCGAGGCCCACGACCTGCTCTGGCTGTACGACCTGCACCTGCTGGCGTCCGGGCTCGACGCCTCCGGCTGGGACGCGCTGCTCGAACTGGCTGCGCGCCGGCAGGTGCTCGCCGTATGTCTCAGGGGGCTGCAGGCGGCGCGGGCCTGCTTCGGGACGCGGCTGCCGCCGGCCGCCACCTCGTCCGGCGCGGCCCTCGACGCGCTCGTGCAGCGCGAAGGGACGGCGCCGTACCTGCGCGGTGACCAGCCGCTCGCGGCCCAGCTCTGGCGGGACTTGCGCGCGCTCGACGGCTGGTGCGCCCGCGGGCGGCTCGTGCGCGAGCACCTGCTGCCGCCCGCCGGCTACCTCCAGGCGCGCTACGGCACGCGCAGCCGCCTCGCCCTGCCGTTCCTCTACGTCTGGCGCGCCTGTTGCGGGGCGCCGCGCTGGTTCCGGCGCTGATCCGATCCGCCGGTGTCGGAGGGGCGCTCGCGCGCGGGCGGCGCGGGCCGCGACGGGTGCAGCAGCATCGCCGCGAGGACGGCGCACAGGACGGCGTTGGCCGGGATGCACAGCCCGGTCTCCCAGAGGCTCTGGACCGCCACGCCGCACAATCCGGCGGCGGCGCCCGCGCGGATCCAGTAGCGCGGCGTCCGGTCGGCCGCCAGGGAACGCCGCGCCGCGCGCACCAGCCCTGCCAGCGCGATCAGCACGGGCAGGACGACGAGCAGTCCACCTTCCGCCGCGACCTGCAGGTAGTGATCGTGCGCCTGGTTGAAGAACACGCTCCGGTCGACGGTCTGGTAGATCAGCATGGCCGTCGAGTACGTGCCGGCGCCGGTGCCGGTCAGCCAGAAGTCGCGGATCACGGGCAGGGTGTCGCGCCAGATGTCGAGCCGGTGGCCGGAGCCATCGGACATCGTCAGGCTGAACCGTGTGGCGAGGTAGGTGACGTTGGCGAAGGCGACGAGCGCGGCGATCAGCACCAGCGCGGCCGCGCGCAGCATGCGGTTCGAGACCGGCTGCAGCCGCCCGCGCGCGAGCCAGCCGCCGGCCGCCACGGCCGCGGCCAGGCCGATCACGCCCGAGCGCGAGAAGCTGGCGAACAGGCCGACGGTCATGATCACGGCCGCTCCGGCCAGCCAGAGGCCGCTCGTGTCGGTCAGCAGCCGCGTGACCCGCTCGGCGAGCGACGGGCGCGCCGACGGCCCGCTGTCGCGCGCCTGCAGGTGGGCGAGCAGGTAACCCGCCGTCAGCGGGATCGCCATCACCATCCAGGTCGCGAAGTGGTTCCGGTTGACGAACGGGCCGAACGGCACGGCCAGCGGATCGCGCGGCGTCCAGACGCCGTAGATCCGGTGGGCCGAGCTCGTGCGCTGGACGATGGCCACGACCGACACGAACAGGCCGAGGCCGGCGATGAGCTTCGCGACGGCGCGCGTGCCGTGCTGCGTGAACAGCGCGCGGGCGGTCCAGAACAATCCGCAGAGGCCGGCGAGGCCCACCAGCGCCTCCTGCGTGGCGGCCGGGTCGAGCGACAGCGACGACCAGGCGCGCGCCGGGCCGCCGACGACCAGCTCCGCGAGGACCGCCTGCCGGTGCGGGTCGATGGTGTCGATGAGGCGGCTGCCGATCGGCAGGACCTGCAGCGCGACGGCGGCGAGGAGGCACAGCAGGCCCAGATCGAGCAGGCGGGTGTCGGGGGCGAGAATGGCGGGACGCCGGACCGCGGCGAGCCCCAGGGCGGCGATCCACAGCGGGGCCGCCGTCCACCAGTACGCGCCGGCCAGCGCCAGGAGGGCCCAGGCGACCAGCAGGCAGACGACCAGCGTGACGCGGTGCTCCGCGTCAGATCGCCGGCGCCTCAGAGTAATAGCTGGAGTGTTTGTAGCCGTAGTACCGGGAATAATAGTACTTATTGCGGCCGAAATCGACCCGGTTCAGGACGCCGCCGACCGCACGCGGCCGGCTGACCATCAGCGTCTCGACCGCCCGCTCGGCGATCCGCCGCCGCGTCATCTCGGCGCCGAAGACGAAGGTCACGCCCGAGACGAGGGGGGCGAGGATGACGGCGTCGGTGACGGCCAGGACCGGCGGGGCGTCGACGAGGATCCAGTCGAACGGCCCCTGCGCGAGGGCGCCCAGCAGGCGCTTCATCCGGTCGGAGGCGAGCAGTTCCGACGGGTTCGGCGGCGGCGCGCCGGCCGTCAGCGCGAGGAGGTTCGGCTCGCTCGTCCGGCGGATCACGTCGCGCAGCGCCGCCTCGCCGGCCAGCACCTGCGCCAGCCCGCGCGAGTTCTCCAGGCCCAGCGTCCGGTGCATGCCGGGCCGCCGCAGGTCGGCGTCGATGATCAGGACCCGCGCGCCGCCCACCGCCAGCGCCATCGCCAGATTGCACGCCGTCGTCGTCTTCCCTTCGAGCGGCTGCGCGCTGGTGACCAGGACGGTCGGCTTCCCGCCCCGCCCGTTGTTGATCCCCGTCGTCGGCAGCACGATCGACGTCCGCAGCGCCCGGAACGCCTCGCTGAACTCGTGGGGCGTCGCGTCGGACAGCAGCGGATAGCGGCCGTCGCGGCCGCGCACGGCCGGCACCAGCCCGAGGAACGGCAGGCCCAGGCGGCGCGTGATGTCCTCCGGCGTCTTGATCGTGTCGTTCAGGTAGTCGAGCCCGAACGCCGTGCCGACCCCGAACACCAGGCCGAACAGCAGGCCGAACATGGCCGACCGCTGCGGGTTCGGGGCGAACGGCGCCTTCGGCACCTCGGCGTGGTCGAGCAGCCGCACGTTGTTCTCGCCGCTGTTGGCGGTGACGCTCATCTCCTTCTGGCGGGCCAGCAGCGACTCGAACACCTGCCGGTCGCTCTGGGCGTTGCGCTGCAGCACCGAGTAGTCGATGTTCTTCCGGTTCAGGTCGGTCGCCAGCTTCTTCTGATCGTCGAGCGACGCCTCGAGCTTCTGCTCGTCCGACCGCGCCGACTCGTAGTCGTTCTTGATCGCGGCCACGGCCTTGGCGGTCGCCTGCTGGAGCTGGCGCTTCGCGTCGGCGATGCTGGCGTTCACCTTGATGATCGCCGGGTGCTTGTCGCCGTAGCGCTCCGACAGGCGCGCTTTCTCGCGCTGCAGGTCGGCGAGCTGCGACATCAGGTTCTGGATGTAAGGGTCCTTCAGGATCTGCGTGACCGTGTCGGGCCCGCCCTCGGTGAGGGCCTGCTGCACCTGCTTGTACAGCGTCTCCTTCTGCAGCAGCACCGTGCGCGCCTGCGTCACCGCGTCGTTCAGCTGGTTCAGGCGGGCGACGACGATGTTCTGGCGATCCTCGAGCGAGAGGGCGTCCTGCTTCTCGCGGTACTCCGCCATCGCCCGCTCGTCGGCCTCGACGCGGGCCTGCTGGTTCTGGATCTCCTTGGTCAGCCACGCCAGGGTCTTCTGCGTCGACTGGTTGCGGAAGTCGAGGTTCTGCTGCACGTACTGCGAGGCGAGCGTGTCCACCGCCCGGGCCGCGAACGCGGGATCGGCCGACTCGAAGTACACGTCCACGAGGTGGCTGCTCGGCACCGGGGAGACGCTGACCCGGCTCAGGAAGGCGTCCACCACCGCGCTCTGGCTGGTGCGCGGCGTCGCCGGTGCCTCGGCCGGCGCCGGCGTGCTGAACCAGGTCCGCACCGGGTGGATCAGCTCGCCGGCCTGGTGCCGGAGGCTCCGCACCAGCGCGGTGGCGCCGGTCGGCTGGGCGCCGCTTCCGTCGAGATCCGAGACCTGCTTGAGGTCCAGCGCCTGCACGGTCTTGGCCGCCAGCTGCCGGCCCGACAGGATCTGGTACTGCGTCTGGTAGTACGGCTCGGGATCCTCGTAGTAGTACAGGTTCTCGCTCAGCCCTGACGAGGTCGACCGCTCGTCGTTGATGAGCACGCGCGCGTGCGCGCGGTACATCGGGATGTTCGAGTACGTGTTGAGCATCACCACGGCGAAGGTGAGCACGAAGATCGTGAACGCCACGTGGCGGTACTTGTAGAGCACCGCGAGGCGGTCCAGCAGGTGGTCCTGGCGATCCGCCGGGTACACGGGCAGCGGCCCGGGCGTTGCCGGGGTCTCGTAGGACGCGCGCAGGGAGTTGACTTCCGACATGCTGAGGACTTCCGGCCCTGACTACCGCTGCGGACTCACCGGCTGCCCGGTCGCCGCCACCGCCAGGACTCCGGCGCTGGCCGCCGCACTGGCCACGGCCGCAATCGTCGCCACGTTGGCCGCCGTCGCCGCCGTCGTCGTGGTCGCCGCCGTGGTGCCGGCGCCGGCACTCGTCGCGCCGCCGACGAACGCACCCGGCACGATCCGCAGCGGCAGCTTCACGAGCGTCGAGACGATGTCGCCGGCGTTCGCGGTGATGAGCGGACTCGTCGTGAGCACGTTGCCCGCGCGGTCGACCAGCTCGACGACGTAGTAGCCAGGCTTCACGCCCGTGAACGTGAACGCGCCGGTTTCGTTCGCGTTGGTCGTCATCGCGATGCGCCCGGTGGCCGCGTCGCGCAGGCGCAGCGTCGCGTACGGCACCTGCCCATTCTGCGCCGTGCGCGCCACGCCGGTCACCTGCGCGAGCGTCTGCGGCGAGACCGTCTGCGTCGCCAGGCTCTGCGCGCCGAGGGGATTGATGGGCGCCTGCGGCAGCTGCTGCTGCGCGAACACCCCTCCCGAGCCGGTCGCCAGGACCAGTACTGCGGCGGCGAGGAATCCGAGGGTGTGGCGCATCAGCGGACCAACTGACAGAACTGCTATTCGATGTCCGGATTTTGAAACCGTTCTAAATGACTTGATATGTCACAAGCGTCATTTAGCGTACGTCCATCGTAGTTCGCGGCCAGACCTATTGCAAGAACAATTCACAATCGTACCAGGGCGGGGCATTTCCGTGATTTCGCGCCAATTGTCTGTGAACGCTATGTCTTAGGTCTGAAGCCATAAGGCTGTCTGCGCAAACCCTTGCGCTCCGCTGCGCACTATTCGGCGACATCGCTCCTCATCGGCACCAAGCCGTCCGGACTTGAGCCGATGGGGACCACGCGGGGGGTGGGGGGGTACAATGCGGGTCTTGCCGGGGCCGGGCGCCTGGAGCCGGACCCGGGCGCGCCGGATGTCCCGGTGGCTTCAGAAAGGAGCGGCAATCGTGGGAGAGATGGTCGAATTCGCGTCGAACGGCGGCCAGTGCGGCGGGTACCTGGCCCTGCCGGCGGCGGCCCAGGCGCCCGCGGTGGTGGTCATCCAGGAATGGTGGGGGCTGGTGCCGCACATCAAGGAACTGGCGGACCGGTTCGCGCAGGCCGGGTTCGTCGCGCTGGCGCCCGACCTCTATCACGGGACCGCCACGAAGTCCCCGGACGAAGCCGGAAAGCTGATGATGAGCCTGCGGATCGACGAGGCCGAGAAGGATCTGCGCGGCGCCGTCACGTATCTGCTCGGGCATCCGCGCGTGCAGGGGACGAGGGTCGGCACGGTCGGCTTCTGCATGGGGGGAGCGCTCTCGCTCTTCGCAGCCTGCCGGAATCCCGAAGTCGGCGCCTGCGTGATCTTCTACGGCGGCCACCCGAACGTGAAGCCGGATCTGGCGCAGCTGCAGGCGCCGGTGCTCGGGCTCTACGCGGGGAAGGACGGGTTCGTGACCCCGGAGGTCGTGCGCGAGCTGGGCGCGCAGCTGACGGCGCTCGGCAAGCGTCACACCCTGCACACCTATCCCGAGGCCCAGCACGCCTTCTTCAACGACACGCGGCCCGAGGTGTACGACGCCGCGGCGGCGGAAGACGCCTGGACGCGGACGGTGCAGTTCTTCCGCCGCGAGCTGAAGGGCTGACGATGGGGGGACGGGCGGCCGGCGGCTGGACCGCCGGCGGTGTCGCCTGGCGGGCGGCGCTGCTCGTCCTGGCCGCGGCGGCGGGCCTCGCGCGCTGGCCGCGCGCCTGGGTGGAGCGCGACTATTCGGAGGGCGTCTACCTGGCGCTCCAGGCGCGGCTCACGCCCCTCTCGAACCTCGTCCCCTGGTCGCTGTTCGATCCGCTGATCGGACTGGCGATCGCCGTGATCGCCGCGGCCTGGTGGCGCGGCCTGCGTTCCGCGCCCCGCGGGCGCCGGCTGGCGCGGGCCGCCCGGCTCGTCACGACGACCGCCGCCTGCGGCGCGGGCGCCTACCTCCTGTTCCTGGCCTGCTGGGGGCTCAACTACCAGCGGACCCCGCTCGCCGACAAGCTGCAGTTCGATCCGGCCGCCGTCTCGCGCGACGCGCAACGCGCACTCGCAATCGAGGCCGTGGCCGCCGTCAATCGCCTATACCCGTCCCGCGCGGCGGCCACCGGATGGCCGCGGTTCGACCGCGTGCCGGGCGGGCTCGCCCAGGCGTTTGCCGAGGTGCAGCGCGAGCTCGGGGCGCGGCGCCTGGCGGTCCCCGGCGTGCCGAAGCGGACGCTGCTGCAACCGTACTTCAGCCGTGCCGGCGTCGACGGCATGGTCGATCCGTTCTTCCTCGAGGCCCTGATCGATCGGCGCGTGCTGCCGTTCGAGCGGCCGTTCGTGCTGGCCCACGAGTGGGCGCACCTGGCCGGCTATGCGGACGAATCCGAGGCGAACTTCATCGGCTGGCTGACCTGCCTGCGCTCGCACCCCGCCGATCAGTACAGCGGCTGGCTGTTCCTCTTCGAGGAGGCGATGGCGGGCCTGCCATCAGCCGACCAGCGGCAGATCGCCGCCCGGCTGGACGAGGGGCCGCGCCGGGATCTCGCAGCCGAACGGGCGCGACTGCTGGCCGATCTCAGTCCCTGGCTGCAGCAGGCGGGATGGAGGGTCTACGACCGGTATTTGAAGGCCAATCGGGTGACGGCGGGGGTCGCGAGCTACCGCGAGGTCGTCCGGCTCGTTCTGGGAACCCGGTTCGCGCCGGGCGGCGCCTGGCGGCCGCTGCTGAAATGACGAGCGATCCGGTCAGTCCCGAGGCGTCTGCTCCCGTCGATCGCCCTCGTCCTCATCGCCGACTTCCTTCTTGAAGCCGCGGATCGCCTGGCCCAGGGCGCTGCCGAGGCCGGCCAGGCGCTTCGTGCCGAACAGCAACAGCACGATCAGCAGGATGATGAGGAGTTCCGGGACGCCCAGACCGAACATGGTGATGGTCTCCGTGGCTGAGGTTGGATCCACCTTACCACTTCGGCGGAGCGCTGCCTACGCTGGATCCGGTCGGTATTCCTCGGATTTCGCCGGTGGGCGTTCCTGGGAGGACTTGGTTTTCGCCAATTCAATGGACTGCGAATTGTCGTTTCGTTTACGCTAGTGTTCCTATAATAACGACACGGTGGTCTTGTAGGTCAAAAACGGACAGATCTGGTCCGGTTATCAGACCTATACTGCTGCCTCGAACCAGCGCGGCATGGAACAGACACCCCCGCAGCCCGGTCGCCGGCTGCATCAGTACTGGTCCGACCTGCCCCTTCGGCGCAAGGGGCTGGTGGTCGTCGTCATTCCGTTGCTGCCGCTCCTGGTGACGGCGGCCACGCTGTATCACAGCGACGTCCAGCTCGCGCGGAGCCAGGCGGCGGCCACGCGGGCGATCGAGGTCTCCGATCGGCTGGGCGCGCTGCTCACCGGGCTGGTGGAGGCGGAGGCCGGGGCCCGCGGCTACCTGCTGACGGGTCGTGAGGAGAGCCTCGAGCAGTACCGCCGGGCGCAGAGCCGGCTGCCGGGGACGCTGGCCCGTCTCGACGACCTCATTGCCCGGAATCCGGGGAGTCCCGGCGTCTCCCCGGAGCAGGTGGCCGGCCTCGACGGGTCCGTGCGCGCCTTCGTGGAGGCGCTGGGCGCCCTCGTCCCGCCGGCGCGACCTGGCGGGCCGGTGGACGCCGCGCGGTCTGTGCCGCGGCTCGACCGGAGCGCAGCGCAGCTGGACGGCTTGCGGCAGGCGATCGCCCGCCTGAGCGCACGGAGCGCGGACGTGCGCCGGGCGCGCGAGGCGCAGGCGGCGGCGGCGCTGCACCGCACGTTCCTGCTGACGGCCATCGGCCTGGCCTTCGGGTTGTGCGGCGGCGTGGTCGCGATGCTGCTGTTCATGACGGGCATCGCGAACCGGCTGCGGCGCAAGGCGCGGGCGGCCGAGTGCCTGGCGCGCGGCGAGCCGCTGCCGGTCCTCGTGCCGGCGCGCGACGAAATCGGGCAGCTCGGGCGGCGGATTCGCGAGGCCGACGCGCTGCTGCAGGCGCGCGATCGGTCGCGCCAGCGCGCCCTCGAGGACCTGCAGGCGAGCGAGTCGCGGCTGCACGCCATCCTCGATTACAGCCCGACGGTGATCTATCTCAAGGATCTCGACGGGCGGTTCGTCCTGGTGAACCGGACGTTCGAGCGGCTGTTCGGGCGGACCCGCGACGAGATCCAGGGGCTGACCGACGCGGATCTGCATCCGCCGGACGCGGCGGCCCGGATCCGGCGCGACGACCTGGCGGTGCTGGAGGGACACCGGGCGATCGTGCTCGAGGAGCGCGGGTGGATAGGCGGCCGCGAGCGGGTCTACATGTCGATCAAGTTCCCGATCGACGACCATGCCGGCGTCGCCCGGGCGGTATGCGGCATCTCGATCGAGATCACGGAGCGGAAGCAGGCCGAGGAGTCGATTCAGCAGCTCAACGCCGCGCTGCGCCAGCGGATGGCCGAGCTGACGGCGGTCAATCAGGAGCTGGAGGCGTTCTCCTACTCCGTCTCGCACGACCTGCGGGCGCCGCTGCGTCACGTGGCGGGCTTCGCGGCGCTGCTGGAGCGGACGTCGGCCGACCGGCTCGACGACCAGGGACGGCGGTACCTGAAGACGATCGGCCACGCCGCCGGGCGGATGGGCGAGCTCATCGACGATCTGCTGGTCTTCTCGCGGATGGGGCGCGTCGAGCTCCGGCGGACGGCGGTGGCGGTGGGCGAGCTGGTCGAGGAGGTCGTGACGGAGGTCATCGGCGACGGCACCGGCCGGGCGATTGACTGGGTCATCAAGCCGCTGCCCGTCGTGCAGGCCGACCGGGCGATGCTGCGCCAGGCGCTGCTGAACCTGGTGTCGAACGCGGTCAAGTACACGGGGACGCGGCCCCGCGCCGTGATCGAACTGGGGGCCTGCGCGGAGGCGCCCGGCATGACGGCGGTGTACGTCCGCGACAACGGCGTCGGCTTCGACATGCAGTACGCCGACAAGCTGTTCGGCGTGTTCCAGCGCCTGCATGCGGCCGACCAGTTCGAAGGGACCGGCATCGGGCTGGCGAACGTCCGGCGCATCGTGCAGCGGCACGGCGGCCGGACGTGGGCGGACGGCGTGGTCGATGGCGGCGCCACCTTCTGGATGACGCTGCCGCTGGCCGGGGAGGCGGACGCGTGATTACCGAGGTCCGGCGGATCCTGATGGCCGAGGACGATCCGAACGACGCCGAGCTGACGCTGACGGCCCTGGCCGATTACCACCTGGCGAACCAGGTCGACGTCGTGCGCGACGGCGAGCAGGCGCTCGCCTACCTGCGCCGCCAGGGCGCCTGGGCGGGCCGGCCGGCCGGCAATCCGGCCCTGACGCTGCTCGACCTGAAGATGCCGAAGGTGGACGGGCTCGAGGTGCTCCGGGCGATCAAGAGCGACCCGGCGCTGCGGACGATGCCGGTGGTCGTCCTGACGTCCTCGCGGGAGGAGCGGGATCTCGTCCGGAGCTACGAGCTCGGCGTCAACGCCTACGTGGTGAAGCCGGTCGACTTCACCGATCTCGTGGAGGCGGTCCGGCAGATCGGCATCTTCTGGGCGGTGATCAACCAGCCGCCGCCGGCCCGGCGGGCGGCCGGGGGAGACGATGGCGGACGATCCTGATCGGAGCGGCCTCGATCCGGGGGGACGCCCGTTGCGCGTCCTCCATCTCGAGGACAGCACGAACGACGCCGAGCTGGTGGCAGCGGCGCTGGCGTCCGACGGGCTGATCTGCGACCTGCGACGGGTCGAGACGCGCGAGGCGTTCGTGGCGGCCCTCGCGGATCCGTTCGACCTGATCCTGGCCGACTTCGCCCTGCCGTCGTTCGACGGCGCCCGCGCGCAGGCGCTCGCCCGCGATCGACAGCCGGCAACGCCGTTCATCTTCGTGTCGGGGACGCTCGGCGAGGACGTGGCCACCGAGCGGTTGAAGAGCGGCGCCACCGACTACGTGTTGAAGCATCACCTGGCGCGCCTCCCGCGCGTGGTGCGGCGGGCGTTGCTGGAGGCGGCCGAGCGCGCGGCGCGCGAGCGGGCCCAGGAGGAGATCCGGCAGCTGAACGCCGACCTCGAGCGGCGGGTCACCGAGCGGACGCTGGAGCTGGCGGCCGCCAACCGCGCCCTGCGGCTGGCGAAGGAGGAGGCCGAGTCGGCCAACCACGCGAAGAGCGACTTCCTCTCGCGCATGAGCCACGACCTGCGGACGCCGCTCAACGCGATCCTCGGCTTCGCGCAGCTGCTCGAGCTCGAGCAGCAGGACGAGGCCAGCCGCGATCACGTCGCGCAGATCCTGCAGGCCGGCCGGCACCTGCTCGGGCTGATCAACGAGGTGCTCGACATCGCGCGGATCGAGGCCGGCCAGCTGCCGCTCTCGCCCGAGCCGGTCGACGTCGCCGAGGTCGCCGGACACGTGCTCGCGCTCATCCGGCCGATTGCCGACGAGCAGCAGGTGGCGCTGGTCGATCGGGTGGCGGCCGACGGCACGCACGTCATGGCCGATCGCCAGCGGCTGCGGCAGGTGCTGCTGAACCTGCTGTCCAACGCGGTGAAGTACAACCGGAGCGGCGGCACGGTCACAGTCTCCGCCGAGCGTTCGGCGGCCGGCCGCGTCCGGCTGCTGGTGGCCGACACGGGGCGCGGGCTGCCGCCCGAGTACGCCGCGCTGCTGTTCCGGCCCTTCGAACGGCTCGGGGCCGAGCAGACGGACATCGAGGGAACGGGGCTGGGGCTGGCGCTGTCGAAGGGGTTGACTGAACTGATGGGCGGCACGATTGGCGCGACGAGCACGCCTGGCGTGGGGAGCACGTTCTGGATCGAGCTGGCCTGCGTCGACGCCCCGGCCGCCGGCGCGCGGGACGCGGCCGCGGTTGCGCCACGGCCGGCGCGCGCGACCACGTCCGGCACGGTGCTCTACATCGAGGACAACAGTTCGAACGTCCGGCTGTTCGAGCGGATCGTGCGCCATCGACCGGCGGTGCAGCTGCTGACGGCGGCCCAGGGGGCGCGGGGCCTCGAACTGGCGATCGGTCACCAGCCGGACCTGATCTTCCTCGACCTGCACCTGCCGGACATGAACGGGGAGGACGTGCTGCACCGGCTGTGGGCCGAGGATCGGACCCGCCGGATCCCGGTGATCGTGTTGTCGGCCGACGCCCTGCCGGCGCAGAGCCGACGCCTGCTGGCCGCGGGGGCGACCGGCTATCTGACGAAGCCCTTCGAGATCGCGCGTGTGCTCGAACTGCTCGACGAGGTGCTCAGTGCCCGAACGTCCGACTAACCAGCCGCCCGCCCTCGCGTGGCCCGACGAGGATCCCGGCGGCGCGCTCGTGCAGGCGATCCCCGGCATTGCGCTGCTCGTCGATGCCACCGGCGGGATCCGGTACGCGAACGAAGCGGTCCGGACGATTCTGGGTCTGGAGCCGGCCGGCATCGTCGGGCGCCGGCTGGAGGACCTCGCGCATCCGGACGACGCGCCGCGCGTCGCGCAACTGCTTGGCGCCCCGCGGGGGCCCGGGGAGATCGTGCCGCTGGCCTGCCGGCTGCAGCACGCCGACAGCACCTGGCGGGCCTTCAATCTGCTGGCGTCGACCGGCCGGAACGACCTGATCGCGGTCCTGGCGATCAGCCGGCTCCAGGGACTCGACGCGGCCTCGCTCGCCGGCAGCCCGTCGCGGATTGCGCACGACCTGAACAACCATCTGTCGACGATCCTCGGCTTCACCGAGCTGCTGCTCGCCGATCTGCCCGCGCAGGATCCGTTCCGCGAGGATCTCGAGGAGATCCACCGGGCCGGCAAGAACGCGCTGGCTATCACGGCCCGGCTCTCGGAGATGTTCAATCCGCGCGGCGAGTCGTGATCCGGCGCTGGGTGCTCGTGGGCGGCGGCCACGCGCACCTGCACGTGCTGCGCGCCTGGGCGCGGCGGCCGCTCGAGGGCGTGGAGCTGGTGCTGGTCTCGCCGTACCCGCACCATCACTATTCGGGCATGGTGCCCGGGTACCTGCGCGGCACCTACGCCGAATCGGATCTGACGGTCGACCTGCCCGCGCTCGCACGCGCGGCCGGCGCCCGCTTCGTGCCGGCGTGGGTCGAGCGGGTCGACGGCGCCGGACGGATGATCGACACGGGCGGCGAGCGGCTGGCGTTCGACGTCGCCTCGCTCGACGTGGGGTCCGAGGCGGCGGGACTGTCGTTGCCCGGGGTGGCCGCGCATGCGCTGACCGTGCGGCCCATGAGCCGTGCGGTCGCCCTGCGGGCGGCGCTCGACGACCGCATCGCCCGGTCGCCGGCCCCGCTGACGATGGCGGTCGTCGGTGGCGGCGCGGCCGGCGTCGAGGTGGCTCTCGCGCTCGAGCGGCGGGCCTCGGACGGCGCGGCCGGCTGCCGCGTGCGGCTGCTCGAGGGAGGCCCGGTGATCCTCCCGGAGTTCGGCGACCGGGTACGCCGGCTGGCGCGGCGCGCCCTGGCCCGCCGGGGGATCGAGGTGCGCACCGGCGCCCGGGTCGAGGCGGTCGATGCCGAGGGGGTCATGGTCGGCGGCGTGCGGCTGCCGGCGGCCCTGGTTGTCTGGCTCGCCGGCGCGGCGGCACCGCCCCTGCTCGGCCGTTCGACCCTGCCGCGCGATCCGGGCGGCTTCCTGCAGGTGGATGCCACGCTGCGGGCCGTCGACGGGACGCCGGTGTGGGGAGCCGGCGACTGCATCGGGATTGCCGGCGCGGGGAATCTGCCGAAGGCGGGCGTCTATGCCGTACGCGAGGCGCCGGTCCTGCACGGCAACGTGCGCCGGGCGCTCGGGGATCCGGCCGGCGCCCCGGTGACGTATCGGCCGCAGCGGTCGTTCCTGGCGCTGCTGAACACGGCCGACGGCCGGGCGATCCTGCGGTGGCGCGGCGTGGCGCTGCACGCGCGCGCGGCCTGGCGGCTGAAGGATCGGATCGATCGCACGTTCGTCCGGCAGTACCAGGAACCGGACGGCGGGATGACAGCCTCGACCCACAGGGTACGGTGACCATGGCTTCCATGCCTCCGGCCGCGAGCGGCCAGCCACGATCGGATCGAACGGCGTCCATCGACGGAGACGTGCAGCGACTGAAGATTGACGGCCGCGGCTATGTCCTCATCCCCGAGCAGCGCTACGAGGCGCTGCGCCGGCTGGCGCAGCTGCGCGGCGAGCACACGACGGCGGGCGCCGCCGCCGACCTGACCGCGCTGCTGCAGGGGGCGGGTTTCGAGCGCGAGCAGGCCGTGCGCGTGGTGAGTGCGGCGAGCTTCGGCCTCCGCCTGCAGCGGCTGCGCCACGCGCGCGATCTCGATCAGGTCGAGCTGGCCCGGCTGGCGGGCGTGAGCCAGACGATGGTCAGCAATCTCGAGAACGACAAGGTGGAGCGGCCGTCGGCCCGCGCCATCCATGCGCTGCTCGACGCGCTCGGGATCCCGGCTGCCGCGGCCTATCCGCTGATGGGGGCGACGCCCGGGAGCCCCGCGCTGGCGGAAGCCGACGCGCCGGCGGAGACGGCGGCGGCCCAGGCCGCCGACCACGAGCCCCATCGTCCGCCCGATCCCGCCAAGCCGTCGAATTGACCGGCGCCCGCGCCGGGCCGTCGCGGGGTCGACAACGCCCGCCGGATCCGCCATGCTGATCGGGCGGTCCGCGATCCGGCCGCCAGCTCAGCCGCTCTCATGGAATCACCGCTCCGCAGCACGCCGCGCCGGTGCGGCGCCGGCTACGCGCCTATCCGCGACTACGCCATCATCGGTGACGGCCGGACGGCCGCGCTCGTCGCGCGCGACGGATCGATCGACTGGCTCTGCCTGCCCGATCTGGACTCGCCGAGCGCGTTCGGCGCGCTGCTCGACGCCGCGCGGGGCGGCCACTTCGCGCTCGCGCCCGAGGGGCCGTACGAGGTGGAGCGCCGCTATCTGCCCGGCACGAACGTCCTCGAGACGACCTTCCACACCGGCGACGGCACGGTGCGTGTGACCGACGCCCTCACGATTCCCGACGATGAGCTGTGTCCGTTCCGCGAGCTGGTGCGGCGCGTCGAAGGGGTCTCGGGACGGGTCACGCTGCGCTGGGAGGTGACGCCGCGCTTCGCCTACGGCGCCGCGGCGCCGCGCCTGCGCCGCTGGGGGGACGCCGTGGTGGCCGCGGCCGGGTCCGACGCCGTGGCGGTGCGCGGCTGGGAGACGGGCGAGGCGGCGCTCGGGCCGGAC
>JAGWRA010000008.1 GCA_028876655.1 Acidobacteriota bacterium
GCCGGGGTCATCTTACCAGCGGCGGGGGCCCTGCGGCATGCGCCCGGGAGGGCGCCCGGTGCTAGGAGGTGGCCGCGCCCGGCACCTCGCCGAGCAGCTTCTGGATCTCGGCGACCAGCGCGTCGGGCAGGCAGGGCTTCGTCACGAACGCATCGCAGCCGGCGCGCCGGGCCTGGTCGAAGTGGCCGGAGAGGGCATGGCCGGTGAGGGCGACGACGGGGATGCTGCGGGTCCGGGGGCCGGACTTGAGCCGGCGCGTCGCCTCCCAGCCGTCCATGCCGGGCAGCGAGAGGTCCATGAGGATGATGTCGGGACACAGCCGCTCGGCCTTGTCGATCGCCTCGGGCCCGCTGGTGGCCTCGACGACGTCGTACCCGGCAAAGCCCAGGTATTCGGAGTACATCTCCCGGGCGTCCGGGTAATCGTCGACGAGCAGGACGACCGGCCGCTGTCGCTCAGCCATGAAGGAATCTGATGGCGCTGGCCAGCCCGGCCGTTCGACCGGCCCGGGCGTTACTGCAGAGTCAGCAGTATAGAACGGCGGTCCGGCGCCCGCAACTGCCGGGCTGGCCGGCCCGCCTCGACGCCGGCGCGGGCGGTTCGCTAACATAACGGGTCATGGCCGAGACCTTCTCGTTCGACGTGTCCTCGAAGGTCGACCTCCAGGAGGTCGACAACGCCCTCAACCAGGCGCGCAAGGAGGTCGGGCAGCGCTACGACTTCAAGAACGCCCGGGCGGACATCGAGTGCGACCGGACGAACGGCTCGATCACCCTGACTGCCGACGACACCTACAAGCTGAACGCGCTCTGGGAGATCGTGACGACCCGGCTCGTCCGGCGGCAGGTTCCGGTGAAGAACTTCAAGGCGGAGGCGATCGAGCAGGCCGCCGGCGGCGCCGTCCGGCAGGTGCACACCCTCCAGCAGGGGATCCCGGCCGAGGCGGCGCGCGAGATCGTCAAGCTCATCAAGGACCGGAAGCTGCGCAAGGTGCAGGCGTCGATCCAGGGCGACCAGGTCCGGGTGGCCTCCCCGTCCAAGGACGAGCTGCAGGCGGTGATGCAGATCCTGCGGGAGCACGACTTCGGCGTGACCCTGCAGTTCGGCAACTACCGCTGACCCGGCCGGTCGGCCGGCGTCCGCTCACGGGCCCTGGGGCCCCGCGTCCGTGCCAGTGATGGAATCCCAGTCCGCTCCCCACCGGGTCCGCATCCCGCGGGCGACCTACCGGCTGCAGTTCAACGCGGCGTTCACGTTCACGGACGCCGAGCGGCTGGTCCCCTACCTCGACGAGCTGGGGATCAGCGACTGCTACGCCTCGTCGTACCTCGTGGCGGTCCCCGGGAGCACGCACGGGTACGACGTGGCCGATCCCACCCGGCTGAACCCGGAGATCGGCAGCGAGACCGAGTACGAGGCGTGGGTGCGGGCGCTCGCCGCCCGCGGCATGGGACACCTGCTCGACATCGTCCCGAACCACATGGGGATCGCGCGGTCGGCGAATCCGTGGTGGCAGGACGTGCTCGAGAACGGGCCCAGCTCGCGCTACGCCCCCTACTTCGACATCGACTGGCACCCGGTGAAGCGCGAACTCGAGAACAAGGTGCTGCTGCCGATCCTCGGCGATCAGTACGGCACCATCCTCGAGCGGCAGGAGCTGCAGCTCGGCATCCGGCAGGGCGCGTTCGTCCTCACGTACCACGACCGGACGCTGCCCGTCGCGCCGCGCAGCTTCGCGCACGTGCTGGCGTACCGGCTGGAGGAGCTGGTCGCGGAGGCCGGCGAGGACGACCCGGCGGTGCAGGAACTGCAGAGCATCCTGACGGCGGTGCGGCGGCTGCCGGAGCGCGAGACGCAGGCGCCGGACCTGCTGGCGGAGCGGACGCGCGAGAAGGAGGTGGTGAAGCGCCGGCTCGACACGCTGATGCGCGACAGCCGGCTGGTGCGCGAGTTCCTCGAGCGGAACATCCAGCTGTTCAACGGCACGCCGGGCGACCCGCGGAGCTTCGACCGGCTGGACGCGCTCCTCAACGAGCAGGCCTACCGCCTGGCGCACTGGCGCGTGGCGTCCGAGGAGATCAACTACCGGCGCTTCTTCGACATCAACGAGCTGGCGTCGCTCCGGATGGAGGATCCCGAGGTCTTCGACGCCGTGCACCGCTTCGTCTTCTCGCTGATCCGGCGCGGCGCGGTCACCGGCCTGCGCGTGGATCACGTTGACGGCCTCTACGATCCCGGCGACTACGTGCGCCGGCTGCAGGACCGGGCGCGGGCCGAGGTGGAAGGCGCCGACGGCGACCGCCCGCTGTTCGTCGTCGTCGAGAAGATCCTGAGCCCGGGCGAGGAACTGCCGGCCGACTGGCCCGTCTACGGGACGACGGGGTACGAGTTCGCGGCGGTGGCGGACGGGCTGTTCGTCGACGGACGCAACGAGCGGGCGTTCGACGATCTCTACGCGCAGACCGTGCGGACGCGGCCGGTCTTCGACGAGCTGGTGTACCAGTGCAAGAAGCTCATCATGACGATGAGCATGGCGAGCGACATCAACGCGATCGGCCACCAGCTGAACCGGTTCTCCGAGAAGAACCGGCACTACCGCGACTTCACGCTCTACAGCCTGACCTACGCCATCCGCGAGATCATCGCGGCGTTCCCGGTCTACCGGACCTACGTCACCGGCAGCGAGCCGGCCCGTCCGCGCGACCGCGCCTACCTGCACCGGGCGGTCGGGCTCGCCAAGCGGCGCAACCCGGCGATGACGCCGCTCGTCTTCGACTTCATCGCCGACCTGCTATTGCGCGAGGCCGACTACATCCCGGCCGACGAGCGGGTCGAGCAGCGCGACTTCATCCGGAAGTTCCAGCAGCTGTCGAGCCCGGTCACCGCCAAGGGGATCGAGGACACGGCGCTCTACGTCTACCACCGGCTCGTGTCGCTGAACGAGGTCGGCGCCGACCCGCGCGAGTTCGGCCGCTCGCCCCGGGCCGTCCACACCTGGCTCGCCGACCGGCTGCAGCAGTGGCCGCACGCGCTGTCGGCCACCTCCACGCACGACACCAAGCGCGGCGAGGACGTCCGCGCGCGGATCGACGCGCTGTCGGAGGTGCCCGGCGCGTGGAAGGCGGCCGTCGCCCGGTGGCGGACGATCAACCGCCGGCACAAGGTGGAGGTCGACGGCGCCCCGGCGCCCGACCGCAACGACGAGTACCTGCTCTACCAGACGCTGGTGGGCGCCTGGCCGTTCGCGGGGCCCGAGGGCGACGAGGCGTGGGAGCGCTTCCGGCAACGGATCGATCGCTACATGCTGAAGGCAATCAAGGAGGCGAAGGTCTACACGAGCTGGGTGAACCCGAACGCCGGTTACGAGGCTGCGGTCTCGCGCTTCATCGCGGCCCTGCTCGACCGGACGCGCGACAACCCGTTCCTCGCCGCGTTCGCGCCGTTCCAGACGCGCATCGCCGAGCACGGCATCTACAACAGCCTCGCGCAGGTCCTGCTGAAGATCGCCGCACCGGGCGTCCCCGACTTCTACCAAGGGGCCGAACTCTGGCACCTCTGCCTCGTCGATCCCGACAACCGCGAGCCGGTCGACTACGCCCACCGCGTCCGGCTGCTCGCCGGCCTGCGGGCGCCGGCCGACCGCCTCGCGCTGGCGCGCGAACTGGTGGCGGCGCGGACCGACGGCCGCATCAAGCTCTACGTCATCGCGCAGGGGCTCGCCTGCCGCCGGGCGCACGCGCCGATCTTCCAGACCGGCGAGTACCTGCCGCTCGAGCCCGACGGGCTTCGCCAGCAGGCCGTGTTCGGCTTCGTCCGGCGGCGCGACGGCCGGCAGATCGTGACCGTGCTGCCCCGGCTCGTCGCGACGCTCGTGCCCGACGCGTCACGCCCGCCGGTGGGGGCCGACCTGTGGGCGGACACGGTGCTGCGCCTGCCGCCCGGCACGGGCGGCGGCCGCTTCCGGAACGTGTTCACCGACGAGGTGCTCGACGTGCCGGCCGGCGGGGACGCCGTGCTGCCCGTGGGCGCGGTGTTGCGGGAGTTTCCGGTGGGACTGCTGGAGATGCTCCGCTAGCTGGCGAGCGCGTTGACCGGCGCGAGGCCGAACTTCTCGAGGCGGCGGTACAGCGCCCGGCGGCTGATGCCGAGGCGGCGCGCCGCCTCCTTCTTGTTGCCGGCCGTCTCGTCGAGGGCCCGGACGATCTCGGCCCGCTCGATCTCCTGAATCGGCCGGACGGCCCGCGACGACTCGGAGGCCTCCTCGATCGGGGCCATCGCCGAGGTCAGCACCAGGTCCTTGCGATCGACGAACTCGCCCTCGGCCAGCATCGAGGCGCGCTCCAGCACGTTGCGCAGCTCGCGGACGTTGCCGGGCCAGTCGTACGCCAGCAGCATCTGCTCGGCTTCCGGCGTGAGGCCGCTCAGCGTCTTGCCGAACTGCTTCCGGAACTCCTCGATGAAGCCGCGGGCCAGCAGCGGGATGTCGTCGCGCCGCTCGCGCAGCGCCGGCACCTGCAGCGCCACCACGTGCAGCCGGTAGTACAGGTCGGCGCGGAACCGCCCCGCCTGCACTTCCTTCTCCAGCACCCGGTTGGTGGCCGCCACCAGGCGGACGTCCACCTTGTGCGTCTCGCTCGATCCGACCCGCGTGACGATGCCGTCCTCGAGCACGCGCAGGAACTTCGACTGCGCCGCGAGCGGCAGCTCCCCGATCTCGTCGAGGAAGATCACCCCGCCGTTGGCCCGCTCGAACAGCCCGGCCCGCGAATCGGTGGCGCCGGTGAACGCCCCCTTGGTGTGGCCGAACAGCTCGCTCTCGAACAGCGTCTCGACGATGGCCGAGCAGTTCACCGGGATGAAGGGCCGTTCGCGCCGGTTGCCCAGCGCGTGCAGCGCGCGCGCGACGAGCTCCTTGCCGCTGCCCGTCTCGCCGGTGATCAGCGCCGTCGTGAAGTGGGGCGCGATCCGCCGGATCAGGCGGAACAGCTCCAGCATCGCCGGCGTGCGCCCGATCATCCCCTGGAACTGCAGGTGCTTGATGAGATCGCCCTCGATCGCCGCCACCTTCCGGTTGCGCAGCACCTCGTCGCGGATCCCCGACAGCAGCTCGGTCAGCCGCTGGAAGTCGAGGGGCTTGCGCAGGTAGTCCGCCGCCCCGAGCTTCACGGCCTCCATGGCCGTCTCGATCGTCCCGAACCCCGTCATCAGGATCACTTCGCAGTGCGGCGCCCGGCGCTTGATCTCGCGCAGCACCGGAATCCCCCCGATCGACGGCATGCGCAGGTCGACCAGCGCCGCATCGGGCGGGCGGACGGCGATCTCGCTCAGCGCCTGGGCGGGACTCTCGAAGGTCAGGACCTGATACCCCACCGAGCGGCCAAAGCGGCTGACCACCTCGAGAACACCCGGGTCGTCATCCACGATGAACAGTCTTGGGGCGCGTTCGTTGCTCATGGGCCGGTATCCTGCGGGGTGCGTACCCCTGCCAGACTCGTCTTAACATTCGGCATTCGGGGGGCGTGGCTTGAATCGGGCGGAATCGGCCGGAAAGTGGGCAGATCTGCCCACTTCTACGCGGGCGGGGCGCCGCGACCGGCTGCCTGACGTGTGCGGAGGCGCACACCGCCGGCAGGATCGCGGCCCGGGACGGGGCGGCCGGGCGGAAGCCGGCTCAGCGCCGCGGGGCGCCCTGCTCGGCGTCCTGCCAGTCGGGACGGCCGCCGTCGAGCAGCCGCGGCAGGCTGCCGGCCGCCATCCGCAGGCCGGTGTAGAAGGGCCCGAACTCGGCGTAGTCGGCGCTCGCCTCGTCGAACCGCATCTCGTAGATGAGCTTCTTGAACACGAGCGGGTCGGCCGCGAACAGGTCGACACCCCACTCCCAGTCGTCGTAGCCGATCGAGCCCGAGATGATCTGGGTGACCTTCCCGGCATAGTGGCGCCCGACCATGCCGTGCTCGCGCATCATCGCGGCCCGCCGCTCGAACGGCACGGTGTACCAGTTCTTCGCCTCGCCCCGCCGCTTGTTCATCGGATAGAAGCAGACGTACCGTCCGGCCGGAATCGACGGATAGAGCCGGCCGCTCACCCGGTCGCGCTGGCGGGTCATTTCCTCGTCGAAGGCCGCCTCGAACTCGTCGCTCCCCGTCTTCAGGCCGCGCGCGGCGAGGTCGTGATGGATCTTGGCCGTCATCTCGTACATGCCCAGCTCGACGATCGACACGTACGACGTCGTCGGCACCAGGTAGTCGGACAGGCGCAGGCCGGCCAGCGCGGTCTCGCAGGCCGTGAGCGTCTCGAAGTCGGGCCGGAAGTGGACGAACATCAGGTCGCCCTTGTGCCCCAGCAGATAGACGATCGCCGTGGCGCCGTCCTCGCGTGCTTCCATCGGGCCGAGGACGGCCGCGGCTTCCTCGCCGACGGCGCGGCGCTCGCCGGCCGTCAGCTGCCGCAGCGCGTCCCACCGCAGCCGGAACATCTGGTGCAGCAGGCTCCAGCCTTCGAGCGTTTCGGGGACCTGGGGATTGTGCATGGGACCTCGGGTCGGAAGGGCCGTCGCGTCTGTCAGTCGACGAGCCGGTTCTCGATGGCGTACCGCATCAGCTCGGCCGTGCTGTGCATGCCCATCTTCTCGAGCACCCGCACGCGGTACGTGCTGACGGTCTTGACGCTCAGCGACAGCGCCGCGGCGATCTGCGAGACGGTCTTGCCGGAGGCGATCATCCGCAGCACCTGGTATTCGCGATCGGACAGGGCCTCGTGCGGCCGGGCCGGCCGCGTCGTCCGCTCGCCGACGACCAGCTCTTCGATCAGGTCCGGACTCAGGTACCGCCGGCCACTCAGCACCAGCCGGATCGCCTTGACGAGTTGCGCCGGCGCGCTGTCCTTCGTGAGGTATCCGGCGGCGCCGGCGTCCAGCACCCGCCGCGCGAACTGCTCGGCGGGGTGCATGCTCAGCACCAGCACCGGCAGATCGGGCCAGCGGTGGCGGATGTCCCGCAGGATCTCCAGCCCGCTCCGGCCCGGCAGCGTGATGTCCAGGATGACGGCGTCGTACTCGCTGCCGGCCAGACGGACCAGCGCCGACTCGCCATCGTCGGACTCGTCGACCTGCGCCGGGGTGAGCGCCTCGGTGAGGATCTGCCGGATGCCCTGCCGGACGACCGGGTGATCGTCGACCAGCAGGATCCGCGTCGTCCCGGTCGCGGACGCCGGCCGTTCGTCGAGGACCGCTGCTGTCATGTCGGATGATCCGTCTTCCGTCCCGCCGCCGGCGTCGATCCGGCCGGCACGCGCACCGTCACGACCGTGCCGCGTCCCGGCGCGCCGTGCACCTTCACCTCCCCGCCCACGCTGAGCGCCCGCTCGCGCATCCCGAGCAGGCCCAGCCCCTGCGGGTCGGCCGCCTCCGCCTCCGTCATGCCGCGGCCGTTGTCGCGCACCTCGAGACGCAGGTGCCGCCGCCCCCGGGCCAGTTCGATCCGCACCGCGCCGGCGTGCGAGTGACG
Organism: Acidobacteriota bacterium; assembly: GCA_028876655.1. GTDB lineage: Bacteria > Acidobacteriota > Vicinamibacteria > Vicinamibacterales > CAVVIG01 > JAGWRA01. The sequence continues at coordinate 7,506 of JAGWRA010000008.1, forward strand.
CGCCACGTTGGTCAGCGCTTCCTGCAGAATCCGGAAGAGCACCGTCGCGGCGTCCTGGGCGACGGGGACCTCCCGCGCCGGGGCGTTCAGGCGGCAGCGGATGCCCGTGCGCGCCTCGAAGGTCGTCGCCTCCCACTTGATCGCCTCGGCCAGGCCGAGGTGATCGAGCACCGGCGGCCGCAGGTCGCGGGAGATCCGGCGCACCGTGCCGATCGTCACGTCCACGAGGCCGACGATCGACTGCAGCCGGTTGATGAGCGGCAGCGGCGGGTGCGCCTCGCGGCGCGTGACCTCCGCCGCGAGCCAGGTCAGATCGAGCTTGAGGCTCGTGAGCATCTGGCCGAGCTCGTCGTGCAGCGCCCGGGACAACCGCGTCCGTTCGTCCTCGCGGACCACCGTGAGCCGCCGCGAGAGGCGACGCAGCGCCTCCATGGAGGGAGACTGGGTCGGACGGCGCGCGCGCGTGCCGGGGACGCGGCGCCGGGCTCCGCTCTGCTTCACGGCAGTCGGAGGCCGCGCCGCGCTCCGCGATGAACCGGATTTTCTCGGGGCCATTCGACGCTGGCGCAGGCATCCGGGCGCCGGAATCCAGTATAGCCCGAGCGGGAGGGCGCCGGCGCGCTACAGCCAGACCAGCGGTGGCGCCGACGGCAGCTCGCCGGCCTCGACCGCGAGCCGGTAGAACAGCTGGAGCCCCTCCCGCATCGGCGCGTCCAGATCGAACACCAGATTCGCCCAGTAGCGATCGAGCAGGTCCGCGGGCAGACCGAACGTGGCCTCGTAGCGCCGCGCCAGATCGGCACGGTGGGCCAGGCCGTAGGCCCGCGACTCGAGGAGCGCCGCGTGCAGCCGCCGCAAGGCGCCGGGATCGCCCCCCGACACCTGCCACACCGCGAAGGCGAACGGCAGCCCGGTCTCCTCCAGCCAGACCTCGCCGAGATCGATCCGGGCCTCGGCGTCGGGCGCGAGGTCGGCCCGCAGCGCGACGTCGCCGATGAAGAGCGCCGCGTCGGCGCCGGCCGCGAACGGGTCCTCGCGGATCTGGTCGAAGGGGAAGAACTCGGGCGCGACCTGCCAGCGGCGCCGGAACAGGATCTTCAGCAGCGCCACCGACGTGGCCGACGCCGTCGTCAGCCCCACGCGACGGCCGCCGAGCGACGACGGGTGCCGGCCGACCAGCAGGATGCTCAGCGCCGGACCGCGGGCGCCGATCACGAGGTCGGGCAGGATCCGGTACCGGTCGGCGTGCCGGGCGAACTCGATGCTCGAGGAGGGGGCGACGTCGATCGCCCCGGCCGCCAGCAGGCGGTTGAGGGCCGACGGCACCCCCTCGACCAGGGTGAGGTCCGGGGGCAGGCCCCGGTCGATGAGGCCTGCGTGCACGGGGAAGCAGTTGCTGTAGAGGATGTGGCCGAGGCGAAGCATGCGGGCTCCAGACGGCGCCCTACGGCCGGGCTTCGGCCGGGGCTCGGTTGGTTCGGACGCGAAGTATAGTATACTGACTGCTCGGTCAGGTTACTAAACGCGGAGTCTTCATGCCCCTCGAGGGCCGCACCAAACAGGACGTCCTCTCCGAGTTCCGCTGCGCCGAGATCCTCACGGCCGCCCGGGGGGTCTTCGCCCGCAAGGGCTTCCAGGCCGCCACGATGGACGACATCGCCGGCGCCGCGGGGGTCGGCAAGGGGACGCTCTACCTGTACTACCGCTCGAAGCGGGACATCTACCTGGCGTCGCTCGAGCACGGCCTGCGGGCCCTCTCCGCGCTGACGGCGGCCGAGGTGGCGGCGGCGGCCCGCATCGAGGACAAGATCCGCGCCTTCGTGCTCACGAAGGTCCGCTACTTCGACGAGCAGCGCGACTTCTATCGAATCTACCACGCGGAATTCGGCAACGTCGTCGCCCACCCCTCGTGCCTGCCCGACGAGCTGATGGCGCTCTACCTGCAGCAGGTCCAGCAGCTCGAGCAGGCGATCCAGCAGGCCGTCGACCGGGGCGAGATCCGGCCGGTGCAGGCCGGGACGGTGGCGTTCGCCATCTTCGAGATCACCCGCGGCATCATCACCCAGCGGCTGCTGGACCGGACCGGGAGCCGGGCCGAGGACGATGGCGCGTTCATCGTCGATCTGATCTGGAAAGGGATAGGGAACCGATGAAGAGGACCGTGGCACTCGCCGGCGTCCTGCTGGCGGGCTGGTGCGCGTCGGCATGGGCGCAGGCCACCATGCCGCCGGCGCCGGCCATCCAGGCCGGGACCGGGAGCAATCCGTTTCTGGGCAGCGTGCCGCCCGGTCCGCCAACGGCGCAGCCGCTGCCGTTGTCGCTGGCCGACGCCGTGGGGCGCGCGCTGAAGTACAACCTCGGCGTCGTCCAGGGCGAGCAGGATATCGCCGAGGCCCGCGGCGCCCGCAAGCAGGCCCTGGCCGGCCTGCTGCCGTCGATCACCACGTCGGTGTCCGAGACGGGCCAGCAGATCAACCTCGAGGCCTTCGGGTTCCCGCCGTTCCCCGGCGTGCCGGCGATCATCGGCCCGTTCAAGGTGTTCGACGCGCGGGTGTTCCTCTCGCAGCGGGTGCTCGACTTCCCCGCCCTGCAGCACGCCCGGGAGCAGGCGCAGAAGCTGAGCGCGGCGCAGGACGACTACCGCAACGCGCGCGACCTCGTGGTGCTGGTCTCGGCGAACCTGTACCTGCAGACCGTCGCCGCCCAGAGCCGCATCGAGGCGGCCACGGCGCAGCTCGACACGGCGAAGGCGCTCGACGCGCTCGCGCAGGACCTGAAGCAGGCCGGCCTGACGGCGGGCATCGACGTGCTGCGGGCGCGGCTGCAGCGGCAGGTCGCCCAGCAGCGGGTGATCGTCGCGCAGAACGGGTTCGACAAGCTGAAGCTGCAGCTGGCGCGCGCCATCGGCCTGCCGGTCAGCCAGCCGTTTACGCTGACCGACACGATCCCCTACGCGCCGCTGCAGCCGATGTCGCTCGAGGCCGCGCTCAAGATCGCCTACACGTCGCGCGGTGACTACCTCGCGGCGGAGAAGCGGGTGCAGGCGGCCCAGGACGCGCGGCGGGCGGCGCTCGGCGAGCGGCTGCCGTCGGTCTCCTTCACGGCCAACTACGGCGACATCGGGCTGACGGTCGCCGGCGCGCGCGAGACGTTCGCGGTCGGCGGCGTGGTCCAGGTGCCGGTGTTCGAAGGCGGACGCATCGGTGCCCAGGTGGTGCAGGCCGACGCCGAGCTGACGCGGCGGCGGGCGCAGCTGACCGACCTGAAGGGCCGCATCGAGTACGACGTCCGCGCGGCGTTCCTCGATCTCAAGGCCGCCGAGGACCAGCTGAAGGTCGCGCAGACGGCGAACCACCTGGCGCAGCAGGAGCTGGCGCAGGCGCGCGACCGATTCGCCGCCGGCGTCGCCGACAACGTCGAAGTGATTCAGGCCCAGCAGGCCGTCGCCGAAGCGAGCGAGAACTACATCTCGAGCCTGTACGCGCACAACGTCGCGAAGGCGTCGCTGGCGCGCGCCCTGGGCATCGGGGAGGAAGCGGTGAAGACGTATCTGGGAGGGTCGCGGTAATGGCAGCGGACGAGGCAACCAAGACGGAACCCCGGCGGATCCGGGTCCGGCTCATCGCCGGCATCGTGGTGGTGATCCTGGCCGGCGTCGGCCTGTGGCTGTGGCACACGGCGGGCCGCGAGTCGACCGACGACGCCCAGATCGACGGGCACATCACGCCGATCGCCGCGCGCGTCGGCGGGACGGTGGCGGTCGTGGACGTGCACGACAACGAGCAGGTCCACAAGGGCGACCGGCTCCTGCAGATCGACCAGCGGGACTACCAGCTGGCGGTCGAGCAGGCGCGGGCCGCGCTCGCCGACGCCGAGGCGAACGCGCAGGCGCTGAACGTCGGCGTGCCGATCACGTCGACGACGACCCAGGGTGACGTCAGCACGGCGGGGGCGGCCGTCAATGCGGCGCGCAGTGCGGTGACGGCGGCCGAACACGCCGTCGACGCCGCCAAGGCCCGCTATGCCGCCGCCCAGGCCAACGAGCGCGCCCGCCTGGCCGACGCGACGAAGGCCGAAAAAGATCTCGACCGGCTCTCGGGCCTGATCAAGAAGGACGAGATCTCGCAGCAGCACTACGACGCGGCGGTCGCCGCCGCCACCGCGGCCCGCGCCGGCCACGATGCCGCCGTCTCGGACGCCGCCGCGGCCCGGGCGGCCGTGACCGTCTCCGAGAGCCAGCTGACGCAGGCGAAAGCGGGACGCGTGAAGGCGGAGGCCGATTACGCCTCCGCGAAGTCCGGGACGCAGCAGGTCGCCGTCGACCAGGCGCGCGTGAAGGCCGCCGAGGCACGCGTCGAGCAGGCGAAGGCCGCGCTCGCGCAGGCGGAACTGAACCTCGCCTACACGACCGTCGTCGCCCCGACTGACGGCGTCGTCAGCAAGAAGTCGGTCGAGCCCGGACAGGTGATCCAGGCCGGCCAGCCGCTGCTCGCCGTCGTCCCCCTGGAAGACGTGTGGGTCACGGCGAACTTCAAGGAGACGCAGCTCGACCACATGCGGCCGGGCCAGCGGGCGACCATCTCGGTGGATGCGCTCGACGGCCGGACGTTCGAAGGGCACGTCGACAGCATTGCCGCAGCCACCGGGGCCCGGTTCAGCCTGCTGCCGCCGGAGAACGCGACGGGCAACTACGTGAAGGTCGTCCAGCGCGTGCCGGTGAAGATCGTGCTCGAGAAGGGGCAGGACCCGCAGCGCCTGCTGCGGCCGGGCATGTCGGTGGAGCCGACGGTGTATACGAAGTAGGAGTCAGGGGCAAGGGACGAGGACCGAGGGGCAAGCTCTTGCCCCTTTTCACCTGGCCCCTTGTCCCTGTCCTCCATCCACTCTTTCGAACGTCCCGTCCTTCTTCACGGAGTACGTCCGCCCCCGCCACGTGATCGTGTTCCCGAAGAATCCGCCGAGCCAGGCCAGGAAACTGACACCGTCCTGCAGCGGCATCAGATACCACCGCCGCCGGACGAGCGGGTCGTGCAGAACGGCGATCCCTGCCGCCCAGCCGGCCGCCCCCCGCAGCACGACGGTGAGCGCGAGCACCGGCCACCAGCCCGGCCGCAGCAGCGTCATCAGGACGGCCGGCGGCAGCGGATTGGTGAAGACCTGCCCGACGTACCCCCACGGGCGTGACCGGCGCGTGCTCCGGTTCCACCGGAGCCGGTGGCGCACGTTGGCGGCGAACCCCTGGCTGCCGATCCGGTGCTCGACGACGTACGACGAGAGGATCACGCCGTAGCCGGCCTCGGCGGCGAACTGCCCCATCACGAAGTCCTCGGCGAGGTACCGGCTCAGCCGATCGAAGCCGCCGATGCGGACCAGCACCTCCCGCCGGGCCGCGATCGTCGGACCGAGGGCGAACTTCATCCCGTCGAGCAGGCGGGCCACGAGCACGCCGGACAGGAACTCGGTGTTGAGGCCGATGGCCTCGAGCGTGGACCAGATGCTGGGGCCCGGCACGGCGCGGTACGGGCAGGTGGCGAGGCCGAGCGGCGGGTCGGCGAACTCGGCTGCGACGGTGGCGAGCAGGTCGGGCGAGACCCGCACGTCGCTGTCGCTCATCACGAGCAGATCGTGGCGGGCCCCGGCGAACATCCGGTCGAGGCTGTAGACCTTCGCGTTGGGATAGGGCGGCTCGCCGGTGACGAACGTGCGCGCCGCCACCCCCGGGTGCCGGGCGCACAGCCGCGCCACGACGGCCAGCGCCGGGTCGCCGGCGTCCCGGGCGGCGAACAGGAGCTCGAACGCCGGGTAGTCCTGCGTGAAGTAGCTCTCGAGGTTCTCTTCGAGCCCCTCGTCGACGCCGTGCAGCGGCTTCAGGACGCTGATCGGCGGCTGCGGCGCGCCCGCGGGCGGGCGGACGCACAGGTAGCGCCGCGCGGCCACGAGCGTGAGGCCGCAGTACACGAGGGAGCCCACGGTGACGGCGAGCAGGACGACGGCGGCGGCGCTGCTCATCGATGGCGCCGGCCGGGCCGGACCGGCTGAACCGGCGCGACCGCCTTTGACCGCGGCGGACCGGCGTGGTAGTCTGCCTCGATTTTCACGCGATGTCCCCACTCCCGGTGATCACGCTCATGTCCCCCAGAACCGTGTGGCGCGTGCTCGCGCTCGCCCTGTGCGCTCCCCTCCTGGCGGCCACCGTCGCCAGGGCCCAGACCGACGAGATCCAGGTGTACGACGGCGCGCTCGCGGCGCCAGGCGTCGTCAACCTGACGCTGCACGACAACTTCACGCCCGAAGGGGCGAAGATCCCGGCGTTTCCGGACGCCGTGCTGTCGAACCACTCGTTCAACGGCGTCGCCGAATGGGCGTACGGCGTGACGCGGTGGTTCGAAGCCGGCCTCTACATGCCGCTCTACAGCGTCTCATCGAATCACGGAGAGACGTTCAACGGGTTCAAGCTGCGCGCCCTGTTCGCCGTGCCGCACGCCGATGCGCGCCGCTTCTTCTACGGCGCCAACTTCGAGTTCAGCGTCAACAACCGGGACTGGGATCCACGGCGCTTCACGTCCGAGGTCCGGCCGATCGTCGGCTGGCACCTGCACCCGGTCGACATCATCATCAACCCGATCCTCGACACCTCCTACGACGGCTTCCGGAACCTCGACTTCGCGCCGTCGATGCGCGTGGCGTACAACCTCAACGACGCCTGGGCGCTGGCCGCCGAGGACTACTCGGACTTCGGCCCGCTGCACGGCTTCTACGCCGCGGGCGACCAGGCGCACCAGCTGTACGCCGTCGTCGACCACAGCAGTCCCCTGCTCGACGTCGAGGCCGGGATCGGGTTCGGCCTCACGCACGGCTCGGACGGGATGACGCTGAAACTGATCCTCTCGCGGGACCTGAATCATGGCCGGCACACCCGCTGAGCGGGCCGGCCGCCCGCCTCACTTCGGCAGCGACACCACCGATTCCGCCCGCTGATCGGCCAGGCTCGGCTGGCCCGGCAGCAGCGGGTGGTTCATGAAGACCGTCTTCCCCCCGCTGTTGGCCAGCACCCAGGTCGCCTTGGCCGGCAGCCGCTCGCGCGCCTTCGTCTGCTCGCTCTCCGGGACCACCAGGAACACGGTGTCCGGCCGGCTCCAGACCGACGGCCACGTCCGGTCGTCGAAGAAGATCTTCGGCGCGTCCGGATAGTGCGACCCGTACGCGAGGCCGTTGTACTGCCCGTTGTAGATCAGCGCCTGCCGGTCGAGATAGAAACCGACGCTGCAGGCCGCCTCGAACTCCCCGTACACCGCCAGCTGGTCCCCGGGCTTCCAGACCCGGGCGATCGCCCGGGCCAGCGGAACCGACGACATCTGCGGCCCGAACGCGGCGAATGCGACATTGGCCGCGTAGCAGAACACCACCATCGTAAGGGCGACGGCGACGTTGGCCGTCCAGCCGGCCCGGCGCCGGCGCAGCCACCAGGCCGCGCCGAAGCCGAGCAGGAAGACGAGGGCGGCGGTGGCGGCCGGGCCGCGTAGCACCGCGAAGGTGTCCGGCGTCAGGTCGAAGAAGGTGGCCATCGCCACCCGGTAGAAGCCGGTGGGATGCCGCGTGAGCAGCGCCGAGATGTCGGCGCTGGACGAGATGTCCCGCGAGATCCACAGCATCGTCCCGAGCAGCGCCGCGATGAGCAGCCCGACGATGGCGAGCGCCGCCTGCAGGCGCGGCAGCCAGCGGCTGCGCTCGTCCTCGGCTCGCGCCAGGCCGATGCCGATGAGCAGCGCGACCGCCGGCCAGGCGCTGAACGCGTAGTACTCCATCCGCGACCCGGTGATCACCGAGAAGAACAGGAAGATGAACGCGGCCCAGATGAAGACGAAGAGCTTCGCCGTGTCGGTGTCGCTCAGCCGCATCCGCCACTGGCGGGGACGAGGGCAGCCCCGGAGCGCGAGCGGGACAAAGACCACCCACGGGAAGAACCAGGCGACGTGCTCGCCCCACCAGAGCCCCAGGGGGACCGCCGTGTAGTCGTGCGGGATGCGCCGGCCGAGCGCCCGGAGCACCTGCTCGTTGATGAAGTAGAACCAGAAGAAGCCGGGCGTCCGCAGCCCGGCGATGAGGTGCCAGGGCAGGGCGATCGCGAGGAACACGATGGCACCCAGCACCCACGGGATGCGGCTGAAGCGGTCGTGGTTCGCGTGCCCGCGCCGCCAGCCGCCGACCAGCAGCAGGAAGACCGCCGCGATGCCGAACGGGAAGGCGACGCCGATGGCGGCCCGCGTGATGATCGCGAGCCCGGTGAGGGCGGCAAAGCCGAGATAGCCGGCGCGCGGCGAGAGACTGCCGGTCCAGGCCCGCAGGAACAGGTAGAACCCGGCCGTGAACTCCAGCGAGTACAGCGCCTCCGGGATCATGATCCGGGTGAACAGGAAGACGCCGAAGCTCGTGCCGATCACCAGCGCGGCGTAGAACCCGGCCCGCTCGTCGAAGAACCGGCGGCCGAACTCGTACAGCATCAGCATGAGGCCGATGACCGACAGCGCCAGCGGGAGGCGCGTGGCGAACGCGTTCTGTCCGAACAGCAGGTAGCTGGCGGCCACGAGCCAGTAGTGCAGGGGCGGCTTCTCCAGCCACCGGACGCCGTTGATGTGCAGCACGGCCCAGTCGTGCTGCTGCAGCATCGCCACCGAGGCGAGCGCGTGGCAGCTGTCCGCATCGTCGAGCAGCGGCGGGCGCGACGCGTTCACGACGTAGATGCCGACGCCGATGGCGACGAGCAGGAGGAGGGCCAGCCGGCGCCGCGGCGCCGCGGGCGGAAGGGACTCGGTCAGCATTCGCTACAGCCCCCGGTCGGTGAGGAGACCGGGACGAGCCGGCCTCGACGGAGATAGAACGTGCGCCCGCGCCAGTCGATCCGGTTGCGGAACAGGCTGAGCGCCCAGATGCCCGCGCCGAGCGCGTCGGCGACGGGCACGAGCCACCACCACGCGCGCAGGCCGCGATCGCCGAGCCCGCGGACGCCGACGGTCCAGGCCAGGGCGAGCCGCAGCGCCAGATAGGCCGCGGGATAGGCGATGGCCAGGGCGGCCGACGGTGCGACGCACGCCGCCGCCACCGCCCACGGCAGGCCCTGCGTCACGACCAGGCCCCAGTGCCCGCCCGGCCGGCAGTGCCGCCGCGTGACGGCCCAGCGCAGCGCGTGCCGCACGAACGCCCCCACGGTCTCGACGCACTCCGACTGGACGACCACGCCGGCGAGCGCCACGCGATGGCCGCGCGCCGCCACCCGGTGCCCGAGCTCGAAGTCGTCGGCGCAGTAGTCGGCGAGCGCCTCGAATCCGCCGATCTCCACCAGCCGGTCGCGCGGCACGGCCATCGTCGCCCCCAGCGCGAACGTCATCCCTTCGAGCTGCCGTGCGACGAGCACGCTCGCGGCGAACTCGGTCTCGATGGCGATCGACTCGAGCGCCGCCCCGATCCCCCCCTCGCGCACGCCCGTGTACAGGCAGGTGACCAGCCCGACGCGCGGGTCGGCGAACGGCGCCGCCACCGCGCGCAGGTAATCCGGTCCCACGCGGATGTCGCTGTCGTTGATGACCAGCAGGTCGTGCCTGGCCTCGCGGGCGAGGCGGCACAGCTTGTTCACCTTGGCACTCGTACCGACCACCGGCGCCCCGACGAGCAGCCGGATGTCCCGCTCCGGGAACGCGGCCTGCAGCCGCTCGATCACCGGGATCACCGGATCGCCGGCGTCCTCCACGGCGAACAGGATCTCCCACGCGGGATAGTCCTGCCGGCAGAAGCTGGCAAAGTTCTCGAACGAGTGCCGGTCGAGGCCGCGGACCGGCTTCAGGATGCTGACGGGAGGGAACGCGGCCAGTTGCGAGTGTTGAGTTGTGAGTCGTGGGTCCCGGGCCCCGAATCGCCACGCGCTGGCGATGGCGACGAGATAGTACGCAAGCGGCAGCAGCGCGCCCGTCAGTACGATCCATCGGAAGACCACTGGTACCATGTTCGAGTAGTTATGAGTTATGAGTACAACTCAGACCTTCACAGACTCACCCTACCCCATCCACACCAGCGCCACGCCGAGGCAGACCAGCAGGACCCCCATCCATCGGATGCGGCTCACCTGCTCGCCGAGCAGCACCCGCGCCCCGATGGCACCGACCGCGTAGCTCAGGGCCGTGGCCGGCACGACGAAGCTGACGTCGGCCCAGGAGAGGACCGCCAGCAGGGCGAAGAAGGCCAGCGCCATCAGCGCGATGCCCACCCAGATCCAGGCCTGGCCGGCGGCCCGGCCGATCGTGTGGAGCAGGGCGCGCGGGCGGAAGTCGTGCACCTCCCCGATCCGCTTCATCGCATGGCTGACCGCGATCTCGCCCCCCGTCCCGGCCAGCACGATCACCGCAATTCCGACGATGGTGCGCAGGGTCATGAGAGGCCGGTGGTCCGCGGCGGCGTCCGGCTGATGAACAGCACGCCGACACAGATGAGGCCGATGCCGATCCAGCGCAGGTCGGTCACCTGCTCGCCGAGCAGCGCCCAGCCGAGCAGCGGCACGACCGCGTATCCGATGGCCGAGACCGGCGTGACGAAGCTGTAGTCGGCCCAGGACAGCAGGACGAGGTAGCAGATGAAGAACAGCAGGAGGCTGCCGACCCCGAGCCAGATCCACGGCGTGGTGAAGGTCTTCACGAAGAGGCCGGCGAGGGCCGGCACGGACCAGGTGTCGACGGCGCCGACCTGCTTCATGCCGACGCTCAGCAGGATGTTGCCGATCGAGCTGAGGGCGACGACCAGCACGAGCAGGACGACGGTCTTGGTGTCCAGCGATCTGGACGCGGACGACGAGGACATGGGGGCGGCCGCCGCGGGCGGGCGGCTCAGAGCTCCGCCTGGGTGCCGGCGAGCGGGCGCTGGCCGGCGTACTTCCGGCGGTCGGCGCGCAACCGCAGGAACTCGACGGCCTCGTGATACAGCCGCTTGCGCTCGTGCGCGTCCCACAGCGCCTCGCGGACGATCCGCCAGGCGACGCGCGGCCGGAAGTAGTACGAATCGTAGAACCGGTTGACGGCGTCCATCATCTCCTCGCGGCCCAGATCCTGGTACTGGATGTGGGGGAGCTGGTGGCCGTGCTCGTCGGTCATCGGCGTGGCCGTCAGCGAGCCGGTCTGCAGGAGGTGCTGGTAGAGCTCGGTGCCCGGGTAGGCGTGGGCGATCGAGACCTGGATCGTCTCGCAGTCGAGCTCCTTCGCGAAGTCGATCGTCTTCTGGATCGTCTGGCGCGTCTCGCCCGGCAGGCCGATGATGAAGTCGGCGTGGATGCGGATGCCGACCTTCTTGCAGTTGGCGACGAACGTGCGCGCCATCTCGACGGTGGCGCCCTTCTTGATGTTCTTCAGGATCTGGTCGTCCCCCGACTCGAACCCGACGATGAAGAGCCGCGCGCCGCCGTCGGCCATCGCCTTCAGCGTCTCGTAGTCGCTGTGGACGCGCGCCGTGCACGACCAGCGGAAGTTCAGCGGCTTGAACCGCCGGCTCAGCTCGATCACCCGGTCCTTCCGGATGTTGAAGGTGTCGTCGTCGAAGAAGAACTCCTTCGCCTGCGGGAACAGCTCGATCGCCTGCGCCATCTCGCGCGCGACGTTGTCGGCCGACCGGGTGCGCCACGCGTGGCCCGACAGCGTCTGCGGCCACTGGCAGAAGGTGCAGAGCGCCGGGCAGCCGCGCGAACTGTAGAGCGACACGTAGGGGTGCAGCAGGAACGGCACGTTGTACCGCTCGATGGCGAGGTCGCGCTTGTAGACCTCGGTCGCGAACGGCAGCGCGTCGAGCTCGGGCGTCTGCAGCGCGGGCCGTGGCGGGTTGTGCACGATCCGGCCGTCCTGCCGGTAGCTGATCCCGGCAATCGACGCCAGCGGCCGCCCCTCGGCGAACTCCACCACGGCGTGATCGAACTCCCCGCGGACGACGAAGTCGATGTCCTCGCTGGCCTGCAGGCTCTGGTCGGGCTGCACCTGCACCTGCGGCCCCACGAAGGCCACCTGCAGGTCCGGCTTCCGCGCCTTCATCATCCGGATGAGCTTCAGGTCGCTCTGGAAGCCCGCCGTGGAGGTGAAGAGCACGAGGAAGTCGTAGTCCTGTGCGATCTCGACCGTCTCGAGCGCGGAGATCTTGTGCGGGCAGGCGTCCAGCAGGCGGCTGCCCGGGATCATCCCGGCCGGGTACGCCAGCCAGACCGGATACCAGTACGACTCGATCTCCCGCGTCGCGGGCCACCGCGAGCCCGCCCCGCCGTCGTAGCCGTCGAAGCTGGGAGGGTTGAGCAGGAGCGTCTTCATCACTGAGGCCATAGGTCTGAATCCATCCCTCGTCCCGGCGGCCGCCCGGTGCGTCCGCACCGGCTGCGTCACTGCGTCAGCAGGTCGAGCCGTCCCGTCGTCTTCCAGAGCGCCAGCTCGGCCTGCTGCGCGGCGAGCCGGGCCTCCACCCGCTGCACGGTGGCGTCTCCCTGCTGCAGCCGCGCGCGCTCCACGTCGCTCAGGCTGACGAAGCCCGCCTGGTAGCGCGCCGTCAGCTCGCGCACCGTCTCGGCGGCCAGCCGGTCCTGCAGGTTGGCCACGTCGAGCGCCGCCCGCCGCTGCCGGGCCACCTGCACCTCGCCACTCACCTGCGCCGTCAGCGCCTCGCGCTGCTGCGCCACGCGGCTGTCGGCCTCGGCCACCTGGCTGGCGGCCAGCGCCGCGGCGGCCGACGTCTGGGCGCTGAAGATCGGGACCTGCACCTGCACGCCCACGTTCAGGTTGTTGCGCTGGAACCGCTGGAAGTACTGGTCGTAGTTGTTGAAGTGCCCGAACAGCCCGTACTGCCCGACCAGCGCCACCGACGGCCAATAGGCACCGCGCGCGCCCGCCAGTGTCGCCCGGCTGGCCTGCAGGGCGTCCTCGGCTCGACGCACCGACGGATTGGTCTTCAGCGTCTGCGCCACCAGCTGGGCGGCCGGCACCGCGGGAACGGCCGGCAGCCCGGCCGTCTCCTCGACCTCGACGTGCGCCTCGGGCGCCAGCCCGAGCAGCGCACGCAGCTGTCCCTCCACTATACCTTCCCGGCCTTCCAGTTGCACCAGGCTTTGGTCCAGCCGGGCGGCCTCCAGCTCGGCCCGCAGCGCGTCGGCCGGCAGCTTGCGCCCGGCCGTCACCAGGTCGCGCGTCAGGGTGACGAGCCGGTGGGCGCTCGCCTGCGCGGCCTGTTGCGCCGCGAGCGAGCGGCGGACCGCCACCAGCTCGAGATAGGCCGACGCCGTCCGCTCGATGACGTCGTCGCGGGTCTCGACGACCGCGGCCGTCTGGCCGGCGAGCCGCGCCCGCGCCGCGTTCACCTGCCCGCGGGCAGCGCGGTTGAAGATCGTCTGCGTGTAGGACAGGTTCACGATCGACGGCGCGGCGCCACCCACCGTCTGCGGAAAGCCGTAGGTGTAGACCGCCCCGCTGCCCGTGAAGAGGTTCGGCCCGAACTGGGCCCGCTGGTTCTGCACGTCGTCGGCACTGACGCGCCGCTGCGCCTCGGCCAGCGCCACGTCGCGGCTGTTGTGCAACGCGAGCTGCACGGCCTGCTTCAACGTGAGGGGGGCGTCTGGCGCCCCGGCCGCCGGCGCGCCCGCCGCCCGCGCCATGCCTGGCGCCGCCGCGCCGCACATCAGGGCGACCAGTCCGATGGCCAACGTCTGCCTCATTGCTGCCCTCCGCTACTCGTGCCGCAGGGATTCGACCGGCTGCAGGGCGGCCGCCCGCCGCGCCGGCAGGTATCCGAACAGGATGCCGGTCGCGGCCGAGGCCAGGAACGCGATCAGCACCGAGGTCCAGGAGATGGGAACGGTGAGCCGCCCCGGCAGCAGCGGCCGGACCAGCAGCGGCACGCTCACGGCGAGCAGGATGCCGACGACCGCGCCCGACCCGCTGATGAGCAGCGCCTCGATCAGGAACTGCTGCAGGATCTCCACCCGCTGCGCGCCCACGGCCATGCGGATGCCGATCTCGCGCGTCCGCTCGGTCACCGTCACGAGCATGATGTTCATGATGCCGATGCCGCTGATGAGGAGCGCGATCAGCGCGACCAGCAGCAGCGTCACGGTGAGCGACGAGGCGATGCGGTTCGCCGCGTCGAGGATCGACGACAGGTTCTGCACGCGGTACCGCGCGCCCGGCCGGTGCCGCTCCTTCAGCACCTCGGCGACGCCGCGCGTGACGGCCGGAACCGCCGCGGCGGTCGCCGCCTGCGCGTACAGCGTCTTCACGAAGTTCACGCCCGTGTAGTACCCGAGCAGCGAGAACGGGATGAGGACCGACTCCTCCTGGATCTCCGACTGCCCGAAGGTCGCCACCCGCTCCTTGAAGACGCCGATGACGGTGAAGGTGAGCTCGCCGACCCGCGCGCTCCGGCCCACCGCGTCGCCCGCCGGGAACATGCGCGCCGCCAGCGCCGCCGTCAGCAGGCAGACCTTGCTGTGCGACGCCATGTCGTCCGCATCGAAGAAGCGGCCCGACAGCACGTCGAGGTTCCGGATGCGCTGGAACCCCTCGGTGACCCCGACCAGCGTGATCGGCCGCTCCTGCCCGCCGACCACGACCGTCATCGGGATCTCGCGCGTGCCGGCCACCGCCACCACCCCCGGCACGTCCTCCTTGACCGCCTGCAGGTCGCCGAGCGTCATCTGATCGCTCAGCGTCATCGCCTGCTCGGCGCTCTCGCTCACGTGATCGGCGAAGACGATGTTGGCGCCAACCGCTTCGATCTGGGCCAGGATGTAGTGCTTGCCCGTCAGCGCGACGGTCACGACCAGGATGATGCAGGCCGTGCCGATGATCACGCCGAGCGTCGCCAGCAGGGCCCGCACCTTGTTGAGGCGCAGGGCCTCGATGGCCACCCGCCAGCTCTCGGCCCTGATCATCGCGCTCCGGACATGGGGAAGGGAACGACGGCCACGCTTACCGGGCCGACTGCAGACGATCGAGCGCGGCGCGCGCCGCCCGCTGGTCGGGCACGAGCGCCAGGACCCGACGGTACTGTTCGACGGCCTCCGGCACGCGGCCGTCCTGCTCGTACAACCGGCCCAGCCACAGGTGCGCCGACGCCGGCGATGGCGCGTCGTCACCGGGCGGCGGCGCGGCCAGGTACGCCAGCAGCGCCCGCTCCGCCGCGTGGTCCGCACGGCCATCGATCACCGCGGTCACGCCGCGGTAGAAGCCCAGCCGCGCGTCGTCGGGCGCCACGCGCGCCGCCCCGGCCACCGCGTCGGCGAGCGCCGCGCGGTCGCGGTGCCGCAGGTAGAACGCCGCCGCCTCGAAGTAGGGATCCGCCGAGGCCGGCTGCGCCGCCAGCGCGCGCCGGTAGGCCTCGGCCGCCTGGTCTGTCCGGCCGTCGGAGAGGAGGTAGGTCGCCCGCGCGAGATCGCCCTGCACCGGATCCAGCGCCGCAATCGCCGAGAGCTGATCGCGCGCCTTGTCCTGGCCGCCGCCCACGATCCACGGCGCGTCGAGATAGAACTCCATCAGATCGCGGCGGGCGGCTACGTCGCGGGGATCGAGCTCCACCGCCTTCTCGAACTCGCCCTTCACCTTGCGCGCCAGCCAGAAGCTGCGCGTCCGGTCCGCCTTGTCGCCGTACGCCCGCCCGAGCCACCGGTGGAACTCGGCGCGCTGCGGCGCCCGCTCGACCGCCTGCTTCGCGAAGTCGATCGCCCGATCGTCGTCGCCGAGCGCGAGATAGGTGCGTGACAGCCAGTGATACAGCGTGGCGTCGTCGGGCTGCGCCGCCACCGCCGCCGTCAGGACGACCCGCGCCTGCTCGTACTGCCCCGCCTCGAAGTGCGCACGCGCCGCGATGAGCGCGGCCGCGTCGCCACCGCCCTGCGCAGGACGCACGCCCGCCCGCACGGCCACGGCCGGGGTCAACCCCAGCACGGCCACCAGCATCGCCCGTCCGATCCAGCCCGTCATCCCCGTCCGTCGCATCCTCGAACTCCGCTCCACTCCGCCGGGCCGACGCGTGCCGCCCGCCCTCAGTCTCCGCCGCTCGACACCGGCGTGACCGCCATGCCGGGCCGCAGGTCGGCGTCTGCAGACACCACCACCTGCGTCCCCTCGGTCACGCCCCCCAGAACCTCGTACTGTGTGACGCTCGCCGCCCCGACCTGGATCGGCATGCGCGCGAGCACCCCGTGGTCGACCACGTACACGTACCGCGCCGTCCCTTCGCCCCGGACCGCGCCGCGTGGGACGAGAAGGACGTTCTGACGGTCGTGCACCTGGATGCGGACGTCCACGTTCACGTCCGGCAGCAACCGGGGCGTCCGATCGTTCTCTACCCCACAGATGACGCGACCGACGTTCCGGTTACCACGGGCCACGATCGCCTTGGGAATCCGCTCGGTCCGGCCCGGCCAGACCTGCCCGGGGGCCGCATCCCAGGCGATCGTGACCGGCTGGCCGACAGCCAGCGACCCGATATCCGGCTCATCCACGAAGGCCTCGACCTGCATCCGGCTGAGATCCGCCAAATCGGCAAGTGCGGCCCCGACCTGCACGTAATCCCCCACGCGGACCGGCAGCAGGTACACCGTGCCGTCGATCGGGGACCGGACCTCCGCCCCGGCGACTTGGGCCTCGAGCGTGCGGACTGTGTCGCGGGCCTGACTGACCCGGAAACCGGCGGCCTGCAGGTCGAGCGCCGCCGACCGCTTCAACTGACCCTGCCGGGCCTCGAGCACCTGAAGCGAGGCCTGCGCCCGGCTGATCGCCAGGGCATTCTGGTCGACCTCCTCCCGGGTGGCCGCCTGCTGAGCCAGCAGCTTCTGCAACTCGGTCCGGTCGCGCTGGAGCTTCGCGAGCTCGGCCCGTGTCTTCTGCAAATCACCTTCCACCTGCGCCACCTGGTCGGCCGGCCCCCCGGCACGGGCGATCCGCAGTTGTTCCTGCGCATTCAGGAGTTCTTCGCGCGCCTGCGCCAGGCTGGCCCGGGCCGCCGTGTCATCCAGAGTGAGCAGCAGCTGACCTGCCTTCACCGCCTGCCCTTCCGTCGCGTTGACCGAGCGGACGAAGGTCGCCAGCCGGGCCCGGAGCACGTGCGGCTCGACCGGCTGGACCTTGCCGTTGCTCTGGACCCAGACCTCGAGCGGGCCCCTGACGACCCGTCCCGTGCGGACGTCCAGCACCGGTCCCCGGTCGGAGCACCACAGGGCTCCGACCAGCGCCGCCGCCAGCACGGCGCCGCCGAGCCACAGGCGGCCCCCTCTCATCACTGCCATAACAGCGTTCCTCGCGCGGGCCGCCGCATCAGGAGCGGCCTCCTTCGATCTCGGACGTTCCCGGCATGGCCGCCAGCCCGAGGCCGCGATCGACCCAGCGGGGCAGCCAGTACGCCAGGGCGTCAACGGTATGACGGCGGTCGGCGCCGAGTCCCCCATGCCAGCCGTCGTGCAGCAGGACAATGTCCCGGCCGCCGACCCGGCTCAGTCGGCGGGCCATCCGGCCGGCCGGCTGCGGCGTCCAGTCGTACCCCGTCACCGACCACATCGCGATGCCGCGGATCCCCATCCGGCGGGCCACGGCCTGCAGGTGCGGGCCGCGGAAGCCGTAGGGCGGCCGGAGCCACTCGGGCCGCCGGCCGGTGGCGCGCTCGATGGCGTCCTGGCACCGGCCGATCTCATCGGCGATCCGCGCCGGCGTCCGCCAGATCAGACTGGGATGGGTGGCCGTGTGGTTCCCGAGGCGATGGCCGCGGGCGGCAATCTCCGCGGCGAGCCCGGGCTCGGCCTCGACGAAGCGCCCGATCAGGAAGAAGGTGGCGCGCGCCCCGTGGCGGTCGAGCAGGTCGAGCAGGCCGGGCGTGATGGCCGGGTTCGGCCCGTCGTCGAACGTCAGCGCCACGGTGCCGGGTGCGACGTGCCGGGTGGTCGGCCCGAAGAGCTGCGACGCCGGGTGGCACGCACCCCAGGCGAACAGGCCGGCGCCGGCGGCCACCACGCCGATCGGCGCCCCCCATCCTGCGGTCACGGAATGACCGCGGTCTTCAGCTCGCCGTTGCGATGCTTGAGGTGCTCGAACATGCGCGGCAGCTCGCCGAGCGGGATTTCACCCGTGATGAAGTCGCGGGCGGCGATCCGTCCCTCGGCGACCATGTCGAGCGCCTCGCGGATGAACCGGGGCGTGTGATGGAACGTCGACTTGATCGTGATCTCCGAGTAGTGGAGCGCCGTCGGATCGAACTGCACCGGGACGCCGCGCGGGCAGCCGCCGAACAGGTTCACGATGCCGCCGCGCCGGACCATCTGGACGGCCCATTGCCAGGTCGTCGGCGATCCGACGGCCTCGATGGCGGCGTCCACGCCGCGCTGGCCGGCCGTCAGCCGCCGCACGGCCTGCACCGGGTCGTCGTGCTCGGTGACGTCGAAGGCGGCCGTGGCGCCGAGCCGCTCGGCGGCTTCGATCTGGCTGTGCCGCTTGCCGATGGCGATGACGCGCACGCCGCGGCTCGCCAGGATCCGGATGAACTTCAGGCCGATCGGCCCGCAGCCGATGATCACGGCCGTCTGGCCCGGCTCGATGCCGGTTTCGTGGATGCCGCGCAGGACGCAGGCGAGCGGCTCGACCATCGCCGCGTCCACGAAGGGGACGTGCGCCGGGATCTCCAGCATGTTCTCCCGGACGATGCGCCCGGGGACGCGGATGTACTGGGCGTAGGCGCCGTTGTTGAACAGCAGATCCTCGCAGAGGTTCTGGTACCCCATCCGGCAGAAGTCGCAGACGTTGCACGGCGCCGAGTTGGCCGGCACGACCCGTGCGCCGACGCGCGCGGCCGGGCCCGACGCGCCCGGGCCGGCCGACACCACCACACCGGCCAGCTCGTGGCCGAAGAGCGCCGGCGGCACCAGCATCCGCGCGTGAAAGCCCTGCTTCCACACCTTCAGGTCGGTGCCGCACGTGAGCGCCACCTTCACCTGGACGAGCACCTCGTCGTCGCCCACCGCGGGAATGGGCACTTCCTCAATCTTCAGATTCTCGCGGCCGTGCAGGACCGCGGCGGTCATCCGACCGTGGCTCTCCGTGTGCGTCAAGGCGCAATCACCACCTTCATGGAATGCCCGTCGGGACGGGCGGCCAGATCGAGGGCCTCCGCGATCCGGGCCAGCGGAAAGCGGTGGGACACGAGGTCGGCCACCGGCAGCCGGCGCTCGAAGACGAGCCGGGCCGATTCCGCCTGCAGATCGATGGAGGCACTGTAACTGCCGAGCAGTTCCTTCTCTTCGATGCCGATGGGTGCCGCCGGCACGCTCATCGTCATCTGCGGATCGTTGTGGGCGAACAGGACGACGCGCCCGCCGGGCCGCGCGAGCGCCAGCGCCTCGGCGACCAGCGCCGGGCTCGGCACCGCCACCAGCACCACGTCGGCCCCGCGGCCGCTGGTCCGCGCCGCCAGCGCCTGGCGCACGCCGCCCGCCGCCGGATCCAGCGCGGCGTCGGCGCCGAGCTGCAGGCTGCGCGCCCGCCGCTCCGGCATCAGGTCGGTCGTCAGCACGGTGGCGCCCTCGAGCCGCGCCAGCAGCATCAGCAGCAGCCCGATCGGCCCCTGCCCGATCACCAGCACCACCTCGCCCGGTGCCACCCGCCCCTTCCGGACGCACTTCAGGCAGGTGTTCACCGGCTCGACGAACGTCGCCTCGTCGAAGGTGACGTCGGGCGGGATCGCCACCATCCCGCGCGCGGCAATCCACGGCATCACCCGGACGTACTCGGCGAAGCCGCCGCCCGCCGGCGTGAAGCCGGCCGTGACGCCCACCTTCTTGTACGTCGCGCACTGCGAGTGCAGGTCGCGGGCGCAGTAGAAGCAGTCGCCGCAGGGGACGTGATGGAAGCTGACGACGCGATCGCCGGGCCGCCAGGCCGTGACGCCCGCCCCGACCGCCGCCACCGTGCCGGCCATCTCGTGGCCGAAGATCTGCGGCGGCGGCAGGAAGCCGTACTGGATCTTCTTGATGTCCGTGCCGCAGATGCCGCACGCGGCCACGCGGATGAGGACTTCCCCATCCCCGATGACGGGCCGCGGCACCTCCTCGACCCGGACCTCGCGGGCGCCGCGATAGACGCCCGCCCGCATCGTCGCGTCCGCCGGTGCCCCGGACGCCCCGGGGCCGGCGACCGTTCCCGCCTGTGCCGTCGATTGACTCATCCTGCCATCGTCTCCGCGGCCGCGACGGCCGCCGGCGCCGCCGCGAGCCGCTGCACGTAGCGGTCGAGGAAGTCGCCGAGGGCGTCGGCCGCGCGCGCCGATCGCCGCCCGAACCGCACGAGCCGGCCCAGCCGGTGGGGCCGTCCCAGAATCTGTCCGGCCAGCCGCGCGTACCGCAGCTGCCCGTCCGCTGCCAGCGCGCGGTTGAAGTCGAGCGGCAGGTCCTCGCCCGCCTCGTCGCTGATCGCCCGCACGGCCACGGCCGGCACCTGCAGCCGCCCGGCCGCCGCGAAGATGCTGAACGTCTCCATGTCGACCGCGTCGGCCACCCCGGCGAACGCCGCCTTGTCGGCGGCCCGCGCGAGGATCCGATCCAGGCTGATCAGCGTCCCCACGGCCTGCGCCCCGCACGCCTCGGCGGCCGCCGCCAGGCCCGGATCGCTCGGGTGCCCCGGCCCCGCTGCACCGTCCGCCACGCCGCGCGCCA
>JAGWRA010000101.1 GCA_028876655.1 Acidobacteriota bacterium
AGCCGCTCCGCCGAGCGCGGGCCGCTCTTCCTGCGCTACCGCTCCCGCGCGGACCTGTCGCGCTACCGCTACGTCCGCTGCGACGTGAACGCGGACATGGACGCCCTGCTGGCCCTGCTCGACCGCGAGCGCCCGGACGCGATCGTCAACTTCGCCGCGCAGAGCGAGGTCGCGCCCAGCTGGGAGCACCCCGAGCACTGGTTCCAGACGAACACGGTCGCGCTGGCGCAGCTCGTCAACCACCTGCGCCGCCGCGACTACCTGAAGCGCTGGCTGCACGTCTCCTCGCCCGAGGCCTACGGGACCTGCGAGGGCCGCGTGACCGAGGCCGCGCCGTTCAACCCGAGCACGCCGTACGCGGCGTCGAAGGCCGCGGCCGACCTCCTGCTGAGCACATTCCAGCGCCAGTGGGGGTTCCCGCTGGTCACCGTCCGGGCGACGAACGTGTACGGCGCGCGCCAGCAGCTCTTCAAGATCCTGCCGCGGTCCGTCATCTACATGAAGATGGGCCGTCGCATCCCGCTGCACGGCGGCGGCGTGGCCGTGAAGTCGTACATCCACGTCCGCGACGTCTCGCGGGGCGAGCTGGCGATGCTCGAGCGCGGTGAGGTCGGCTCGATCTATCACCTGTCCCCGGACGGTGGCATTGCCGTGCGCGAGGCCGTGCGGTTGATCGCCGACCGCCTGGGCCGTCGATTCGAGGACGTGACCACGATGGTGGAGGAGCGGCCGGGACAGGACGCGGCGTACGTCATCGACTCGATGCGCGCCCGCCGGGAACTCGGTTGGACGCCGCAGATCGGGATGGCCGAGGGGCTGGCCGACCTCGTCGACTGGGTGGACGCCAACTGGGCGGCCATCCGCGAGCAGCCGCTGGACTACCGGCACGCCGCCTGACGCGGCAGAACGATTCGAGCAACGTCATATCGGGGGACACCGCAATCATGGCTCACGTGGACTTCATCACCAGCGTGCACACCTCGACGACGCGCGACTACGTCGGGCGCGTCACGTCGCACGACAAGGCGGAGTGCGCCGAGATCGCCTGCCGCTTCGGGCAGGAGTACTGGGACGGCGACCGTCACCTCGGCTACGGCGGCTACCGTTACGATGGCCGCTGGCGGAAGGTGGCTGAGGCCATGGTGCGGCACTACGGCCTGAAGCCGGGCGCGCGGATCCTGGATGTCGGCTGCGGCAAGGGGTTCCTGCTCTACGAGTTCACGCAGGTGCTGCCGGGCGCGCAGGTCGCGGGCATCGACATTTCCGCCTACGCGATCGAGCACGCCAAGCCGGAGATTCAGCCGTTCCTGCAGGTGGGCACCGCGGCGTCGCTGCCGTATCCGGACAAGGCGTTCGACTTCGTGGTGTCGCTCAATACGCTGCACAACCTGTACATCAACGACCTGTTCTCGGCCCTGCGGGAGATTGAACGGGTCGGTGCCGGATCGAAGCACGTCTGCATCGAGGCCTACCGCGACGAGCGCGAGAAGGCGAACCTGCTCTACTGGCAGCTCACCTGCCGGGCGTTCCATACGCCCGAGGAGTGGGAGTGGATCTTCGATCAGGCCGGCTACAGCGGCGACTATTCGTACATCACGTTCAACTGACGCGAGCGCGACCATGATCGAGACGACCCGAGAGCCGCAGTACCACACCTGCCTGGAGATCCGCGACCAGAAAGGGCAGGCGCGCCTGGGGCTGATGAGCAACCAGACGTGGCACGACGATCCGAAGCGGCTGACCTTCGTGCTGGCCCGCTACAAGTTCGTGGCGAAGATGTTCGGCGGCTTCGGCAGCGTGCTCGAGGTCGGCTGCGCGGACGCCTTCGGCACCCGGGTCGTCCAGCAGGCGGTCGGGCAGGTGACGGCCGTCGACTTCGATCCGCTCTTCGTGCAGGACGTGCGCGACCGGATGGATCCGAAGTGGCCGCTGACGGTGCTCGTCCACGACGCGCTGGCGGGTCCCGTCCCGGGATCGTTCGACGGCGCCTACGCCCTCGACGTCCTGGAGCACATCCCGGCCGACCGGGAAGATCGCTTCGTCGCCAACGTCGCGGCGTCGCTGGGGGAGGACGGGTCGGCCATCGTCGGCATGCCCTCGATCCACTCGCAGTCGTACGCGTCGCCCCCGAGCCGCGCCGGCCACGTCAACTGCAAGGACGCGGCTGGACTGAGGCGGACCATGCTCAGGCACTTCCGCCACGTCTTCATCTTCTCGATGAACGACGAGGTGGTGCATACCGGCTTTTCGCCGATGGCCCAGTACCTGCTGGCCCTGGCCTGCGGCCCGAGGTGCCACGCATGAACGTCCTCGGCCTCTCGTTCGACTACCACGACGCCGCCGCGGCGCTGGTGTGCGACGGTGAGGTCGTGGCCGCCGCGCAGGAGGAACGCTTCTCCCGCGAGAAGCACGACGCCTCGCGGCCGCGCCGGGCCGTCGCCTTCTGCCTGGAACAGGCGGGCCTCGAGGCGTCGTCGCTCGATGCCGTCGCCTTCTACGCGCGGCCGCTCCTGAAGTTCGACCGCATCGTCTCGGCCGCATTGTACGCGCAGGCCTGGACGTGGGTGCTGCAGTGGCTGCGGCGCGCGTTCGAGGAAGAGTGCCCCTGGGCCGCGCTGTACCTGGCCGCCGACGTCGAGCGGATGATTCTCCGCCGGATCGACCTGCTGCGCCATCCCGCGCGAACCGCAGCGCGGCCGTCGCCCTTCGTCTACGCGATGCAGTGAGGAGACATGCGTCAGTCGACGGACCTGCTGGTCATCGGCGGTGACGGACTGATCGGCCGCGCCGTCGTGCGATGCGCCCGGCAACTCGGTCGACGCGTGTTGCGCACGTCGAGACGCGAGTCGCCGGGAGGTGCACTGCCGCTGGATCTCGGGCGGGACGATGTCGCGGCCTGGGAGCCGCCTCCTGCGCGCGCGGCGATTCTGGCGGCGGCGGTCGGATCGCAGGAGCGGTGCGTGCACGATCGCGAGGGAACGGCGCGCGTGAACGTCGAGGCGACCGTGACACTCGCGCGGAAGCTCGCTGCGCAGGGGACCTTCGTGGTGTTCCCTTCGAGCAACCTCGTCTTCGACGGAGCGACGCCCTGGCACCGCGCCGACGAGGCCGTGGCGCCTCGTACGGAGTACGGACGGCAGAAGGCCGAGACCGAGCGACAGCTGCTCGATCTGGGCGCGAGCGTGGCGGTCGTCCGGCTCACCAAGGTCTGGGGCCCGTACGTGCCGCTGCTGGCCGACTGGGCGGTCGCCCTGCGCCGTCACCGCCCGGTCCATCCGTACTCGGACGCGGTTGTCGCCCCGGTGTGGCTGGACGACGTGACGGAGGTGCTGGACCGGATTGCCGCGCGGCGGCTCGCCGGCCTCCATCAGCTCTCCGGCGACGTCGACGTGCGATACGCCGACATCGCCCGGCGCCTGGCGAAGCGGCTGGGCGTCGATCCCGCGCTGGTCCAGCCTGTGCCGTCGATGCTGCAGGGCGGAGAGGGATTCCCGGCGCACACGACGCTGGCGCCCGCCGGCGAGGGCATCCGGTGCGAAGTGGCGGTGAGCTGGGCGGTGATCGAGGCCGTCATCGACGAGGCGTGCGACCGGGCTGAGGGACACGGAGTGAAGGTGGCTTCATGATGACGACTGCGGCGGAGTGTCTCGACGAGCTGGAACGGATGCTGCCGGCCTTCGCCCGCGACGGGTACGACGGGCCGCGCATCGTGGCCGGCGGCCGGCCGGCCCCCGACATCCGCCGACCCTGGATCACGCAGGAGAACCGGCACACCGACCACTGGCACGAGCTCTTCGTCGGACA